>NZ_SCOO01000042.1:0-51875 GCF_005502415.1 Pseudomonas sp. G(2018)
CCTCACCACCCATCCCCCACCGCCTAAATTAACCCCTCGACCAGACGTTCTACTGGGTATCTGCCTGACGACCCAAGGAACTGTCTTCCATGACCCAGCCTAACCGAGGCGCCATCGGCGAATTGTTCGCCCTGTTGAAACCGTTTCGACTCATCGTCGCCGCGTCCATTTTCCTGGGCATGGTCGGCGGCTTGAGCGTCACGGTGCTGCTGGCGACCATCAACAACGCCCTGCATTCCGAAAGCGGCCTGACCCAGGGCGTGGTCGCGCTGTTCGCCGGGCTGTGCCTGTTGGCGTTGGCCAGTTCGATCTGCTCGGACATCGGCACCAACTACGTCGGCCAACACATCATCGCCAAGCTGCGTAAACAGTTGGGCGAGAAAGTGCTGTCGGCGCCGATCGAACAGATCGAGCGCTATCGCAGCCATCGCCTGATCCCGGTACTGACCCACGACGTCGACACCATCAGTGACTTTGCCTTCGCCTTCGCGCCACTGGCGATTTCCGTCACCGTGACCCTGGGCTGCATGGGCTACCTGGCGATTCTGTCGTGGCCGATGTTCCTGATCATGGTCGCCGCGATCCTGATCGGCACCGCGATCCAGGCCTACGCCCAGAGCAAGGGAGTGCAGGGTTTCATGGCCGCCCGCGACGCCGAAGACGAATTGCAGAAGCACTACAACGCGATTGCCGAGGGTGCCAAGGAACTGCGCATTCATCGTCCTCGCCGCCAGCGCATGTTCGTCTCGGGCATCAAGGCCACCGCCGAATTCATCTGCAACACCCAGGTGCGTTCGATCAACACCTTCGTTATCGCCAAGACCTTCGGCTCGATGCTGTTCTTCGTGGTCATCGGCCTGGCCCTGGCCCTGCAAACCTTCTGGCCGAGCGCCGACAAAACCGTCATGAGCGGCTTCGTGCTGGTGCTGCTGTACATGAAAGGTCCACTGGAGCATTTGATCAGCACCCTGCCGATTGTCAGCCGCGCGCAGATTGCCTTCCGCCGCATTGCCGAACTGTCCGAGCAATTCTCCACCCCTGAACCTCATCTGCTGCTCAGCGATCAGGGCAACGTCAAACCCGCCGTGCACGAGCTGCAACTGGCGGACGTGCGCTACGCCTTCCCGTCGGTCGACGGTGCCGCACCGTTTCAGCTGGGACCGGTCAACCTGACGATCAAACAGGGCGACATCACCTTCATCGTCGGCGAGAACGGTTGTGGCAAGACCACACTGATCAAGTTGCTGCTGGGCCTGTACACGCCGCAGCAGGGGCAGATCCGTGTCAACGGCGAAGCGATCGATGCGCGGAATCGCGATGACTATCGCCAGTTGTTCACCACCATCTTCGCCGACTACTACCTGTTCGACGACGTGGTCCAGGGCGACACGCAGATCCCGGAAGACGCCAACAAGTACCTGCAACGCCTGGAGATCGCGCACAAGGTCAGCGTCAAGGACGGCAACTTCACCACCACCGACCTCTCCACCGGCCAGCGCAAGCGCCTGGCCCTGGTCAATGCCTGGCTGGAGGAGCGCCCGGTGCTGGTGTTCGACGAATGGGCCGCCGACCAGGACCCGACCTTCCGCCGGATCTTCTACACCGAGCTGCTGCCGGACCTCAAACGCCTGGGCAAGACCATCATCGTGATCTCCCACGATGACCGCTATTTCGATGTCGCGGACCAGTTGGTGCGCATGGAAAGCGGTCGGGTGGTCACCGAGTTGGCCTCTGCGTAAGCAAAAACCTGTGGGAGCGGGCTTGCCCGCGATGAGGCCATCAAATTCAACATTGATGCTGACTGAACCACCGCTATCGCGGGCAAGCCCGCTCCCACAGGGTTCTGCGAACTATTTGATCCCACAGGAAGATTATTTTTCCGGTTTCCTGTCAGCGCCCCGTCTTAATAATCATTCCTATTAACAAAAACTCTGCACGACACTTTTCAGGAGCACAGGTAAGTAATGCGATCTCTTCCACGCCGCACACCTCTCGCGCTGGCTGTACAGCGCCCGTCTCTGCATAGAACCCTGTTGACCAGCGTTCTGCTGACCGCCACCTTGCTGGGGAGCTCGATGGCCAATGCAGCACCTGTAAAAGTGAGTATTGCCGTGCAGCCGCTGTCCAGCGCGCTGACCGAATTGGGCATGCAGACCAACCTGCAAATCCTTTACAGCCCGGATCAAGTGGCCGGCATCAAGTCCCGCGCCGTGTCCGGCTCGCTGGAGCCGTCGGCGGCCCTGGCCGAGATGCTCAAGGGCACCGGCATTTCGTTCCAGATCAACGGCAACAGCGTCACGCTGATTTCCGGCGGCTCGGGCCTGCAACTGGGTGCGACCACCATTTCCGGCCAGGCCCTGGGCCTGGTGACCGAAGACACCGGTTCCTACACCACCGGCGCCACCACCACCGCCACCAAGCTGCCGTTGACCATCCGCGAAACCCCGCAATCGGTCACCGTGGTGACCCGTCAGCAGATGGATGATCGCGGTGTCACCAGCGTCGCCGATGCGTTGCGCAACACCCCCGGCGTCACGGTTCAGAAGTACGACAGTGACCGTACCGAGTTTTCCGCCCGTGGTTTTGCCATCACCAACTTTCAGTACGATGGCGTCAACATTCCCTACGACGGTGTTTACGGTGAAAACCCGAACAACAGCGATGACGCAGCCAGCCTCGACCACATCGAAGTCATCAAAGGCGCGACCGGCCTGATGACCGGTGCCGGTGACCCCGCCGCCACTGTCAACCTGATCCGCAAGAAACCAACCAAGGATTTCAAGGCCTCGATCAGCGGCACCGTCGGTTCCTGGGACAACTACCGCACCGAAGGCGACATCTCCGGTTCGCTCAACGATACCGGCAGTGTGCGCGGCCGCTTCGTCGGTGCCTTGCAGGATAAAGACTCGTACATCGATCACTACAGCCAGAAGAAAGACCTGTACTACGGCATTCTCGAAGCCGACCTGACCGACGATACCCTGCTGACCCTGGGGGTCGACAAATCCAGCGCGACGCCGCGAGGCAGTTCCTGGACCGGTAACTCGCCGTATTTCTCCGACGGTGGCCGCACCGATTTCACACGCAGTTTCAACCCGGGTGCCGACTGGAGCCGTCGTGATTTCGACAGCATCACGTACTTCGCGTCCCTGGAGCAAGCGCTGGCCAACGACTGGAAACTCAAAGTCAGCCTCGACCAGAAGACCACCGACCACGATACCCAACTGGCCTCGGCCAGCGGCGGTTACCCGGACCGCAACACCGGCGAAGGCATGTTCTTTTACCAGGGGCGCTGGGAAGGTCATCGCGTGCAAAACACCGCTGACGTGAACGTATCCGGCCCGTTCACCCTGGGCGGTCGCGAACATGAACTGGTGGCGGGCTTCATGACCTCCCATTCCCGTCAAACTGGCGCAACGTTTGGTGCTGCCACCGACTCCGATGGACAGGTACCAGGCAACATCTTTGACTGGAAAGGCCATATCGCGAAACCGGACTTCCCGAAAAACGGCAAGTACGAGCGTACCCAGAGCCAGAACGGCGCTTACCTGGCCACGCGCCTGCGCCCGACTGACGACTTGTCCTTCATCCTCGGCGGCCGTGTAAGCACCTACAAGTACGACGAGGACTACACCTACTACCCGGGCTCCGGCTTCGCCGACACCCACGCCAGCTACAAGGAACACGGCGTCGTCACGCCTTACGCCGGTGTGGTGTATGACCTGGACGATACCTACTCGGTCTACGCCAGCTACACCAGTATCTACCAGCCACAAATCTACAAGGACGCCAGCGGCAAGACCCTCGAGCCGGTTGAAGGCGACAGCTACGAAACCGGCATCAAGGCGGCCTACTTCGAAGGCAAGTTGAACGCCAGCCTGGCCTTGTTCCAGATCGAGCAGGACAACGTCGCCCAGTACGTCACCACCGACACCAATACCGGTCAAGACGTCTACAAGGCAATCTCCGGGGCCAAAACCAAGGGTGTGGAACTGGAACTGGCCGGTGAACTGGCGCAAGGCTGGAACTTGTCCGCTGGCTACACCTACGCCCGTACCCGCGATCAGGACCATCAACGCATCTTCGGCTTCCCGCTGGCCACCAGCAAACCGGAACACGTGGTACGCACCTTCACCACCTACCGCCTGCCAGGAGCGCTGGACCAGTTCACCGTCGGTGGCGGCGTGAGCTGGCAGAGCGCGTTTTACGGCCAGAGCTTCAGCCCGAATGTGGGTAATGGCGAAGGTGGCAGCACCATGCTCAAACAAGGCGGCTACACCCTCGTCGACCTGATGACCCGTTATCAGTACGACGAACACCTGAGCTTCACCGCCAACGCCTACAACGTCTTCGACAAGAAGTACCTGACGGGCCTGGGCAACTTCGGCACTACCTTCTACGGCGAGCCGCGTAACTTCCAGCTCACTGCGAAATACGATTTCTGAGCGCTAAGCTGAAATGAAAAATGCCCGGATCGCGAGATGCGGGCATTTTTTTGTCTGTGGGATTTTTGGTGATTGTGATGCCGCCATCGCGGACAAGCCTGTTCCCACAATGTTTGATGTTGCCCGCAGTGTTTGAGTTCGACTCAAAACCTGTGGGAGCGGGCTTGCCCGCGATGGCGATAGATGCTTCACCACAAACCCTTACGCCAGACACAAAAAAAACCGCCATCCCCTTTCTCCGGGATGGCGGGTTTCTTCATTTCAGATCAAAGCCGCGAACGCACCCACCCCGCCACTTGCGCATGAATCCCTTCCACCTCACTCAACAACCCCGCCATACGCAAGAAGTCATGGGTCATGCCCGGCTGCTCCAGCAAGGTCACCTCATTCCCCGCCGCCCGCAGGCGCTCGGCATAGGCCAGGCCTTCGTCGTGCAGCGGGTCGTGCCCGGCCAGGTACACCAGCGCCGGTGCCATGCCTGACAGATCGTCGGCCAGCAGCGGCGAGCAGCGCCAGTCGGCCAAATCCGCAGGCGTGCGTCCGTAGTGGGCGTAGAACCAGTCCAGGGTCGGGGTTTCCAGCAAATAGCCTTCGGCAAAGTCGCGGTGCGAAGCACGGTGGGTGGTGGCGTCAGTGACTGGGTATACCAGCAGTTGGGCTTTGGGTCTGAGCGCCAGCTCCTCGGGTTCGCGCGCGGCGATCAGCGACAGCACCGTGGCCAGGGTCGCGCCGACGCTGTCACCGGCCACTGCCACCCGTTTGGCGTCCAGGCCATGGGCCGCGCCTTCGCGCACCAGCCAGTTACCGGCATCGCAGGCGTCTTGCACTGGCGTCGGGAATTTCCATTCCGGTGCCAGGCGGTAATCCACCGTCAGCAGGGCGAAGCCGCCCTGGGCAGCCAGTCGACGGCATAGCGCGTCATGGGAATCGAGGCTGCCGACCACGTAGCCGCCGCCATGGAAGTAGAGCATGACCGGTTGCAGCCCTTCGACTGCCTGGCCGTCGCGGTACAGACGCGCCGCCAGGCTGTGGCCGTCCCGCGCGGCGATGGTGAAGTCTTCGCAGGCAATGTGTTCCAGCGGCACATCGAGAAACCCCGAAGACGCTTCGAAGTCGATCCGCGCCTGTTGCGGAGTTTGTTCGTGCATCGCGCGACTTTTGCCGGTCAGGCGGCCGAACTCGGCGAGTTCGAGGAAAGCTTCAAGTTCTGGCAGTACGGCCATGGGGGAGTCCTTTTACACAAAGAGGTCGATAATCAATCTTCAAACCGGCATGAAACCTGTGGGAGCGAGCCTGCTCGCGATAGCGGACTGTCAGCCAACATTGATCTCGACTGACAGGTCCTCTTCGCGAGCAGGCTCGCTCCCACAGGGGTTGTGTGGTTATGCAGTCACCAAGCGGCGCTCCAGCAGATGTTCGAGCTCGTCGAGCAATTGATCACCACGCAGCAACTCGTAGTGTCCACCGGCCAACAAACGATCCACCCCGTGATGCCCGACCTGCGCTTCGAACACCCGGCGTTCATCCTCGCGCCCGGCCACCCACCAGCGATGTGCCGCGACCTGCACTTTCGGCAGTTGCCGTTGGGCCAATGCCAGTTGCTTGAGCGATGAGCCGGTGGCAAAGATCTGCGTCAGCTCACTGGCGCCCAACGCCGCGTGGCCATTGGAAACGTGCATGGCCGCTTCGATCACCGCGGCGGCGCCTTCGCGTTCGTTCAGTCCGATGGCGTTAAGCGCAATCAACGCCTGTGCTTCTTCAGACGGTTGACCCAGGACAAACTTCAGGAAATCCGCCAAATCTTCACGCCAATCCCCCGCCTCCGCCGTGCCCGCCACATAGCTATCGACCAGCCCGGCAAACGCCACCGTCTGCCCCTGGGTTTCCAGTTCATGGGCGACCAGTTGCGTCAACGCGCCACCCAAGGACCAGCCCAACAGGTAATACGGGCCTTCAGGTTGCTGTGAGCGAATCCGCTGCGCATAGGCCTGAGCCATCGACAGCAGCGATGCGTCCTGCCATTGCGGATCGAGCAGCATCCGGCATTGCAAGCCGTACACGGTGCGCCGACCTTCCAGGCGACGGGCCAGTGGTTCGTAGTCGAACACCGTGCCGAAACCGGCGTGAAGGCAGAACAGCGCCGGCACGTTTGCCACCCGGCCATTCAAGGCCAGCAACGGGTCCGGCGCAGTCGCAGTCTCGGCAGCCTGATAGCCACTCAGTTCAGCGATGCACGGTTTCTGCATCAGATCCCGCAGCTTCAATTCGAAGCCCAGTTTTGGCTGACTGCGCACCCGTGAGATGACTTTGAGTACTTGCAACGAGTCGCCACCGAGTTCGAAGAAGTTGTCGTCGATGCCCACTTGCGGCACGCCGAGTACGTCTTGCCAGATCGCGGTCAGCGCCTGTTCCAGTGCGTTACGCGGAGCGCGATAACCGCCGATGGCCCATTCCGGTTCCGGCAGTGCCCGACGATCAATCTTGCCGTTGGCCGACAGCGGGAAGCGCTCCAGCACCAGGATCCGCGCCGGCACCATGTAATCCGGCAACTGCGCTTGCAGTTCGGCCTTGAGTCGGCGATCCAGTCCCGCCGCACCCATTGCAACGACGTAGCCAACCAGCTGCTTGCCGGTCGGCGTGTCATGCACCACCACGGCAGCATCCTGCACCCCGGCGCAGTCGCGCAGACGCGCTTCGATCTCACCCAGTTCGATGCGGAAACCACGGATCTTCACTTGCTGGTCCAGTCGTCCGAGGTAGTCAATCAAGCCGCACTCACGCTGGCGCACCAGGTCGCCGGTGCGGTACATGCGGCCACCGGCCTCGAACGGATCGGGGATAAAGCGCTCGGCGCTCATGCCCGGACGCTGGTGATAACCACGGGCCAGGCAGTCTCCGCCCAGGTACAACTCACCGCTGACACCCACCGGCAGCGGATTAAGGTCGGCGTCGAGGATGTACAAGCCGCGGCCCGCCACTCCCCGGCCAATCGGCGCGTAAGCCGCATCGCAGGTTTCGCTGACCTCGGCACGCCATAGCAGCGGCGTGACCACGGTTTCGGTCGGACCGTAACCGTTGACCAGACGCTGTGGGCGCAGTGCACGCTTGACCTGTTCGAAACTGGCATCCGGCACCGCGTCGCCGCCGAAGCAGTACACCTGCACAGCCGGCGGATTGCCCAGGCGTTCGGCCACTTCGGCCATCTGTTGCAGGTACGCCGGCGGGAAACAGGCGACGGTGATGTTGTGGCGATGCAACACCTCCAGGGTTTGCTCCGGGGTCCACAGGCTGTCTTCGCGAATCACCAGACTGCCACCGGCCAACAGCACACTGAGCCAACGCTCCTGGGCACCGTCGAAGGCAAACGACATGAAGTGCAGTTCGCGACTTTGCGGGGCCAGTTCGTAGAGGTCGATGATGCCGCGGCAATGCCGGGCAATCGGCCCCCGCGCCACGGCCACGCCTTTCGGTTGACCGGTGGAACCGGAGGTGTAGATCAGGTACGCCAGGTGCCCGGGCAGCGGCGCGGAATCCGGGCACTCGGCATTATCGGCAACAGTCAACTGATCGAGCAGCAAACGCGGTGGACAGTCGGCCAGCGGCAGGCGCTCACCCAGATCGCTGTCGCAGAGCAACAGGTTGGCAGCCGAATCGCTGAGCATGTAGGCCAGTCGTTCAGCCGGATACGCCAGATCCAGCGGCAAGTACGCCGCACCGGCTTTAAGCACCGCGAGGAACGCGACGATGGTGCGCTCGGAGCGCGGCAACGCCACCGCCACCAGATTTTCCGCGCCGATACCGCGAGCGATCAGCTGTTGCGCCAGACCATTGGCCTGAGCCTCCAGCTCGGCATAACTGACTTTCCGATCCTCACAGAACAAGGCGATTTTCTGCGGCTGCGTGCGTACATGCTGATTGAAACTGTGCAGCAAATCAGCCTGATCGGTGGCGACTTGCGGCAGGCTCAAACGCGCCTCAGGCAAGCCAATGTTGCCCAGCAAGCAATCTGCATCTTCAGGCAGCGCCCGCAGCAGACCTTCAAGCTGCGCACGAATCCGCTCCACTTCCACGTCGCTGAAGCGCTCACGCAGATACAGGTACTCAACTTCCAGGCCTTCATCGTTGGCGCTGACCATCAAGTCCATCGGGAAGTTGGTCACGCCGCCGCTGCCGACGTCGGTAAAGCGCAGCTCGCCTTCTTCGCCGCCTTTCAAGGCGCGGTCCACCGGATGGTTCTCGAAGACGATGATGCTGTCGAACAGACCCTGGCCACCCTGCCCGGCCCAGCGCTGGATATCCGAGAGCGGTGTGTGTTCGTAGTCGCGCACGCTCAGGTTGTAGTCCTGCAGCTCGCGCAACCACTCGCCCAGCGGTTGTTGCGGGTCGAGGGTCTGGATCACCGGCAAGGTGTTGATGAACAGACCGAGCATTTCCTGGGCACCGGCCAGTCCCGTCGGACGCCCCGCCACCGTGGCGCCGAACGCCACGCTGCGTTGGCCGCTGTGGCGTTGCAGCAGCAACAGCCAGGCACCTTGAACCAGCGTGTTAAGGGTCACACGCTGACGCTTGGCGAAGCTGTGCAGCTTGCGCGTCGCTTCGGCGTCAAGGTCGCTGTACATCACGCCGTGACCTAAACCCGCGGCACCGGAGGCCTTGGCTAGAATGGTCGGTGCTTCCAGCAATGCCAGGCGCTCGCGCCAGAAGCCTTCGGCCTGGGCGTCGTCCTGGCGTTGCAGCCAGGCGATGTAGTCGGCGTAACGACCGGTCAATGCCGGCAGGCTGTCGTGGTGGTACAGGCGCAGCATCTCGCCCAACAGGCGTGAAGCACTCCAGCCGTCCAGCAGCAGGTGATGGTAGACCCAGATCATCTGGTACCGCGCTTCGCCCAGGCGTACCAGGATGAAGCGCATCAGCGGCGGACAGCTCAGGTCGAAGCCCTTGGCCTGTTCGGCGGCGGCCAGTTCGCTCAGTGCTTGTTCGGTGTCCGTGCGGTTACGCCAGTCGAACTCTTCAATCGGCAACTCGACCTCGGCAAACACCGCCTGCAACGGGTCAGCCAAGCCATCGCGCCAGCGGAACGCCGCGCGCAGCACCTCATGACGCTCGATCAACGCCTGCCAGGCCGCGCGGAAACGCGGCACCTGCAAACCTTCCACCTCGACGCTCAACTGGTTGACGTAGGGGTTGAGCTCCGGTGAATCGAGGCAGTGGAACAGCATGCCCTGCTGCATCGGCGACAGCGGATACAGGTCTTGCAGGCCCGCGCGCGCGGCCACGTCGACGTGCTGCACCAGCGCAAACGCTTCGACTTTTGGTGCTTCGACCAGCGCAGCTTCACGACTGCCGGCCACTGCCGCGAGGGCACGAATGGTCTGCTGCTCGAACAGTTGCTTGGGGCTGAACACCAGCCCGCGCTGCCCGGCACGGCTTACCGCTTGCAGCGAGATGATCGAGTCGCCACCCAGCTCAAAGAAGTTCTCGGTGACCCCCACCGACTCCAGGCCCAGCAGTTCCTGCCAGATCTCCACCAACAGAGCTTCGGCGGGCGACGCGGCCGCCACCTGATCCTGACGCTGGCGAGTCGCTTCAGGTGCCGGCAAACCTTGACGATCCAGCTTGCCATTGGGCGTCAGCGGCAACGCCGCCAGGCACATCAGATGCGCGGGCAGCATGTGCGCCGGCAGACGGCTGCGCAGGTGCGCCGTCAACGCGTCACGCAGATCCTGCTCGTCAGCCAACGGATCGCGTGCTACCACGTAGCCCACCAACTGACGGCCCGCCGGGCCTTCTCGGTCGATCACAAAGGCTTCACGCACGCCTTCGTGTTCGACCAGGCAGGCTTCGATTTCGCCGAGTTCGATACGGAAACCGCGAATCTTCACTTGCTGGTCGATACGCCCCAGGTACTCGACCACGCCATCGGCACGGAACCGTGCGAGGTCACCACTGCGATACAGGCGACCGCCCGGCACGAACGGATCGGGCACGAAGCGTTCGGCAGTCAGGTCAGGACGCTGATGGTAGCCACGGGCGACACCCTCGCCGCCCAGGTACAACTCGCCCGCCACGCCGACCGGCAACGGCTGCAAGCCACCGTCGAGAATGTAGGCGCTGCGGTTGCCGACCGGCCGGCCGATGGGCATGAAGGCCGAGTCGAATTCGGTGTCTGGATACGCCAGCCAGATCAACGGCGTGATCACCGTCTCGGTCGGGCCGTAGCCATTGATCAGGCGCTTGGGTTGCAGCACGCGTTGCACTTCGTCAAACGCATGCTTGGCCATGCCTTCACCGCACGGAGTGTAGGAACGGATCGGCAGGTCACGCCCGGCCTCGCCCATGAAATCGGCGATTTGTCCCAGGTAGGTCGGGGTAAAGCAGGCGATGGTGATGCCGTGCTTTTCAATCTCGGCGCAGGTGCGCTCCACGCTCCACAACTCGTCGTCACGGGGCATGACCGCCGAACCGAATACCAGCGGCGTGAGCCAGCGTTCGTGGGCGCCGTCGAAGCTGATCGAAGCGAATTGCAGCTCGCGGTCGTCCGGGGTCATGCCGTACAACTCGCCAATCTTCACGCAGTGCATGGCCAAAGGGCCGTGGGCCACGCTGACGCCTTTGGGCCGGCCGGTGGAGCCCGAGGTGTAGATCAGGTAGGCGAGGTTTTCGCCGCAGGTCAGGTTGACCGGGTTGGTCTCGGCCAGAGTCGCCAGCGGCTCACGGTCAATGTCCAGCACCGGCAGTCCTTCGGGCAGTGGTAGTTTTTCCCGCAGCCAGGATTGGCTGACCAGCAGGGAAATGCCGCTGTCCTCCATCAGGTAGCGCAGGCGTTCCGCTGGATAGGCCGGGTCCAGCGGCACGTAGGCACCACCTGCCTTGAGGATCGCCAGCAGGCCGACGATCATCTCGGGCGAACGCTGCATCGCCAGGCCGACCCGCACTTCCGGGCCGACGCCCAGTGCGCGCAGGCAATGGGCCAACTGGTTGGCGCGGCGGTTGAGTTGGTCGAAGCTCAGTTCCAGGTCGTTGAAGATCAGTGCGGTGGCGTGCGGACGAATGTCGGCCTGGGCTTCGATCAACTGATGCACGCACAGCGGATTCTGCTCTGCGGTAAACGCCGGGTTCCATTCGATCAACTGTTGCGCGCGCTCCGGTGCGGTCAGCAGGTCCAGCTCACTCAAGGCCGCCTGTGGCGCAGCGACCATTGCGGCCAGCAGCGCGGCCAGGTGTTCGCTCATCCGTGCAATCGCATCGCTGCTGAAGTGGCTGCACTGGTAGCTCCAGTTCAGGCTGAGCTGGCTTTCGGTGGTGGCCGCCAGGGTCAGCGGGAAGTTGGTGCGCTCGTGGTTCTGCGGGATCGAGAAGCTCAGGCCCTCTGGCGCGCCCTGTTGCAACGCTTCGGCCACCGGGAAGTTTTCGAACACCAGCAGGCTGTCGAACAGCGGCTCACCGGCGCGTCCGGCCCAGCGCTGAATGTCGCCCAGCGCGGTGAATTCGTGTTCGCGCAATTCCAGGTTCTGTGCCTGCAAACGACTCAACCATTGCTCGACGCTTTCCACGGCGTCCGGGCTGCTGATCACCGGCAAGGTGTTGATGAACAGGCCGAGTTGGCTTTCGGCTCCCGGCAAGTCCACCGGGCGCCCCGCCACCGTCGCGCCGAACGCCACGCTACGTTGACCGCTGTAGCGTTGCAGCAGCAGTGCCCAGGCACCTTGAACGAGGGTGTTGAGGGTGACTTTCTGCTGGCGGGCAAAGTCGCTGAAGCGCTTGCTGGTGGCCACGTCGAAGGTCTGGCGATGGTCGGCAAAGGCCGTGTCCGACGGGTTAGTGAGGCTCAGGCTCTCGGCCAGCAGCGTCGGGTTATCAAGGCTCGCCAGTTGCCCGCGCCAGAACAGCTCGTCGGCCTCGGCATCCTGGCGTTGCAACCAGCCGATGTAGTCGGCGAAGCGCCCGGTTGGCGCCTGCACGGTTTGCCCGGCATAACGCTGCAGCACTTCGCTCAACAGCAACGAATTACTCCAGCCATCGAGCAACAGGTGATGGTGGGTGTAGATCAGTTGCTGGCGTTCGTCGTCGAGGCGCACCAGGGTCAGGCGCATCAGCGGTGCGCGGGTCGAATCAAGCTGCAGACGTTCGCTGTCGATCAGTTGCACCAGGGCTTGGGCCTGATCCGCGCGGCCACGCCAGTCGAGGCAGGTCATCGGCAATTGCAGATGACGATGCACCAGTTGCACCGGCGCCTCGAAACCTTCAGGGAAGTGGAAACTGCTGCGCAGGATCGCGTGGCTGTCGAGCACCGCTTGCCAGGCGCGGCCCAGGCGTTCGGCGTCGAGGCCACGGGCTTGGACGCTGAGCTGGTTCACGTACGCGCCGGAATCCGATTCGTACAAACTGTGGAACAACAGACCGGCCTGCATCGGTGACAGCGGGTACAGATCCTCGATCTGCGCAGGCTTCACCGGCAGGCCATCGAGTTGCGCCTGGCTCAAACGCGCCAGCGGGAAATCCGCCGGGGTCACGCCGCCCGCGCCGTCGCTCAGGCAGTGTTCGATCAGCGCCAGCAACTCGCTGCGGAAATCCGCGGCCAGGATTTCGATCTCGCGACGGTCGAAGCATTCGCGGCTGAAGGTCCAGTCGAGTTTCAGTTTGCCGCCATAGACTTGACCGTCCACCGACAGCCAATTCGGCAACGGTGCGTCCGCCGATTGCGCGGCACCGCTGGACTCTTTTGCCGGCGAGAACAGCGCATCCTCGGCAAAGCTCTGGTCGAACTGACCGAGGTAGTTGAAGGTGACCCGTGCCTGTGGCAATGCGGCCAGCGCCGCTTGCGCCATGGCATCGCCCATGTAGCGCAACAGGCCGTAGCCCAAGCCCTTGCCGGGGATGTCGCGCAATTGCTGCTTGATCGCCTTGATCGAACCCGAAAGGTCGGCGGTGGGCGTCAGGCGCACCGGGAACAGGCTGGAGAACCAGCCGACGGTGCGGGTCAGGTCGATGTCGTCGAACAGCTCTTCGCGGCCGTGGCCTTCGAGCTGAATCAGTGCCGATTCGCTGCTGGTCCAGCGGCTGAGGGTGCGAGCCAGTGCGGTCAGCAGCAGGTCGTTGACCTGGGTGCGGTAGATCGCCGGGGCCTGTTGCAGCAGCTGACGGGTTTGTTCGCGGTCCAGACCGATGCTGACGCCCTGGCGTAAATGCCCGGCCTGACTGGCCTGGGCGTTGGCCGCTGGCAGCGAATCACTGGCGCCGTCCAAGTGGCTTTGCCACCAGCTCAACTCATTAATGGCAGTTTCGCAGCGTGCATAAGCGTCGAGCTTGTCGGCCCAGGCCTGGAAGGCGCTGGTTTTCGGTGGCAGTTCCTGGCCTTGGTAGGCGGCCTGCAAATCTTCCAGCAACACCCGCCACGACACACCGTCCACCGCCAAGTGGTGAATCACCAGCAGTAAACGTTGCGAACCATCGGCCTGGGCGATCAGCGCCACCCGCAGCAGCGGTCCGTCTTGCAGGCTGAGGCTGCGCTGGGCTTCATCGCACACCGATTCCAGCGAGGCATCACTGGCGACGCGGGCGGTCCAGAGCATGTCGATGACATCGGCACTGTCGGCGCCGACATAGCGGGCCGACCACTGGCCATCGACCTGACTGAAGCGCAAACGCAGCGCGTCGTGTTGCTTGAGCAGCCGTTGCAAGGCGCCTTGCAGACGCGGCAGGTCAAGGGTTTCCCGTGGCACCAGCAACACCGCCTGGTTCCAGTGCGCGCGTTGCGGAATCGGCTCTTCGAAGAACCAGCGCTGGATCGGCGTGAGTTTTTGCACACCGTCCACCGGCCCCTGTTGCGCCAGCGGGGCGGCTTGTTCTTTCACCACGCCAGCCAGTGCTTGCAAAGTCTGTTGCTGGAACAGGTCACGCGGTTGCAGGCTCAGGCCGGCACGGCGGGCGCGGCTGACCACCTGAATCGAGATGATCGAGTCGCCGCCCAGTTCGAAGAAGTTGTCCTGACGACCCACCTGTTCGACGCCCAACACGTCTTGCCAGATCTGCGCCAGCACCTGTTCATGGGCGCTGCGTGGTGCTTCGAAGGCGCGCTGGCTGACCTGCACGGTGGGTGCCGGCAGGCATTTGCGGTCCAGTTTGCCGTTGGGGCTCAGGGGCATCTGTTCGATCAGCACGGTCTGCGCCGGCACCATGTAGTCCGGCAGGCTGCCGAGCAGATGGCCCTTCAGGGCTTGGCGCCAGACGCCTTGCCGTTCGCCATCGGCGTCAACCAAAGCGCGATCCTGCGGCACGACGTAGGCCACCAGTTGCTTGCCGCTCGGACCGTCGAGGGCCAGCACCACGGCGTCCTGTACCTCGGCATGTTCTTGCAGACGGGCTTCGATTTCCCCCAGCTCGATGCGCAATCCGCGAATCTTCACCTGATGGTCGATGCGTCCGCAGTAGTCGATGGCGCCGTCGGCACGATAGCGCGCCAGGTCACCGGTGCGGTACAGGCGTTCGCCGCTGCCGAACGGATCGACCACGAAACGCTCGGCGGTCAGCGCGCCACGACGGTGGTAACCACGAGCGAGGCCGACCCCGCCCAGATACAGCTCGCCCACCGCGCCCAGCGGCAAGGGTTGCAGTTCGCTGTCGAGGATCAAGGTGCGCAGGTTGGCGATCGGGCGACCGATCGGCACGCTGTCGCGGCCCTCATCCACACAGGTCCAGTGGGTGACGTCGATGGCCGCTTCGGTCGGGCCATAGAGGTTGTACAGATTGGCTTGCGGCAGAGCGCGCAGGGTCTGGCGTTGCAGCTCCATCGGCAATGCTTCGCCGCTGCAAATGATGCGGGTCAGCGAGGTGCAGGCCAACGCTTCGTCGGCAGCGATAAAGGCCGAAAGCATCGACGGCACGAAGTGCAGCGTGGTGATCGCCTGTTCGACGATCAGTGCGGCGAGGCGTTGCGGATCGCGGTGCTCGCCCGGCGCGGCGATGACCAGGGTGGCGCCTTTCATCAACGGCCAGAAGAATTCCCAGACCGATACGTCGAAACTGAACGGCGTCTTTTGCAGCACACGGTCCGTGGGCTGCAAGTTGTAGGCTTGTTGCATCCACTCCAGGCGGTTGTGCAGGGCCACATGGCGGTTGCCCGTGCCTTTCGGTTTGCCGGTGGAACCGGAGGTGTAAATCATGTAGGCGAGGTTTTCGGCAATCGCCAGATTAGAGGGGTCAGTGCCCGGCAAGTCGCTCAACCAATCGGCATCGCTGTGCAAGCAAAGGGTGCGCACCGAGTCCGGCGTCGGCAATTGCGCCAGCAGATGTTCCTGGGTCAGCAACAGCGAAATACCGCTGTCTTCGATCATGTAGCTCAGGCGATCCAGCGGGTATTCCGGGTCCAGTGGCACGTAGGCGCCGCCGGCCTTGAGGATCGCCAACAGGCCGACCACCATCTCGAACGAACGGTCGCAGGCAATCCCGACGATCACTTCCGGGCCGACACCTTGGGCACGCAGGTGATGGGCCAGGCGATTGGCACGAAGGTTCAGTTCAGCGTAGCTCAGGCTCCGCCCCTGAAACACCAGCGCGGTCGCTTCAGGGTTTTCCACCACGCGCGCTTCGAAATGCCGCTGTACGCAGACTTCGCCCGGATAACGCGTTGCGGTGGCGTTGAGGTCGTCGAGGATGCGCAGGCGCTCATCGGTATCCAGCAGCGGCAGTTCCGCCAACGGAGTCTGCGGGTTGGCCAAGACACCGGCCAACAGGTTGCGCCAGTGTCGAGCCAGATCCTCGATGCGCTCGGCGTCGAACAGGTCGGTAGCGTAGGTCAGGCTGGCGAACAGCTTGTCGCCCTCTTCCTGGGTGTCCAGTTGCAAGTCGAACTGGGTGGTGTGTGCCATGGCGTTCAGCGCTTCGACTCGCAGCCCCGCAAGCAAGCCGCTGACCGCTGCCGGTCTCGCCTGCTGGTGGTTGAACATCACCTGGAACAGCGGGCTGTGGCTGAGGCTGCGCTCACCTTGCAGCGCTTGCACCAGGCGTTCGAACGGCAGGTCCTGATAATCCTGGGCATCCAGCGATGCGGTTCGGGTCTGCTCCAGCAGCTGGCTGAACGGCAGACGCCCGTCGAGTTCGGCGCGCATCACCTGGGTGTTGACGAAGAAGCCTATCAGGCCACGGGTTTCCGTGCGGTTGCGGTTGCCGATCGGCACGCCGATGCGCAGGTCGGACTGGCCGCTGTAGCGATAGAGCAAGGCCTGGAAGCTTGCCAGCAAGAGCATGAACGGGGTGACGCCGCGCTGTTTGGCCAGGCTCATCAGCCCGCTGGCCAATGTTGAATCGAGGGCGAAATCCAGACGCGCGCCCTGCTGGCTCGGTTGCGCCGGACGTGCACGATCGGTCGGCAATTCCAGCAACGGCTGTTCGCTGCCGAGTTTGTCCCGCCACCAATCCAGTTGACGCTCCAGCTCCCCCGCTTCCATCCAGCGCCGCTGCCAGGCGGCATAGTCGGAGTACTGGATTGGCAGCGCTTGCAGTCCAGCGCTCTGCCCTTGACAGTGAGCGGCGTAGAGCCGGGAAAACTCTTCGACCAGCACACCCATCGACCAACCGTCGGTGACGATGTGGTGCAGGGTCAGCACCAGCACATGGTCCTCGGCGTCGAGCTGCAACAAACTCACGCGCAACAACGGCCCATGTTGCAGATCGAACGGCCGGGCAATCTCCGCTTCGACTGTTTTCATCGCCAGTTCGAAGCGCTGTGCCTCGGGGACGGCGCGCAGATCGTGCTGTTCGATGGGCAGCGTGGTGAAGGTCGCCAGGGCTTGCCTCACCTGGCCGTCGTCCTCGACGAAACGGCTGCGCAGGCTCTGGTGCCGCTCCAGCAGCACGTCGAAACTTTGTTGCAGCGCCGCGAGGTTCAGCGACCCGTGCAGACGCAACGCGGCAGGAATGTTGTAGGCGCTGCTCTGCGGGTCGAGCTGCCAGAGGAACCATTGGCGTTGCTGCGCGTAGGACAGCTCAAAGCTCGCTTGCGGCTCGGCGGCGGACGGAATCGGCAGTTGGCCGAAACTGACGCCTTGCTCTTGCATGCGGTGCAAAAACTCGCGGCGTTTGTCCGCAGGCAGGCCGGCAAAGCGGGTGGCAATACGCTGGGCAGTGCTGTGTTCCATCAGTTGAACTCCATCTCGTCCAGAAGCGACTCAAGCGCATCCAGACGTGCATCGTTGTCAGTCGGGGCTTGTTGCCCGGCCATGGCGGCATAAGCCTGAAGGTCGTTGCTTTCGAACAGCGCGCGCAGCGGCAGCTCGATCCCCAGTTCCAGTTCCACGCGGGCACTGGCCTGGGCGGCGAGCAGTGAATGCCCGCCCAATTCAAAGAAGTTGTCGCGCCGGCCGATCTGCGCCACGCCCAGTACGTCGGCCCAGATGGCGGCCAGTTGCTGTTCGAGATGGCCTTCGGGGGCTTCGAACGGACGCTGCCAGTGCTCGACATCCGGCAGCGGCAAGGCCTTGCGGTCGAGCTTGCCGTTGCTGGTCAGTGGCAAGACGTCGAGCAGCAGCCAGTGGCTGGGCACCATGTAATCGGGCAGGTCGACCTTGAGCACGGCGCGCAGGGTGTCGCGCCAGCCAATCGGGTCATGCGGGGTGTGTTCGGCGACGACGTAAGCGCATAGCTGCGGACCGCCGTCGCCGGCATGCACGCTGATCACCGCCTGACGCACGCCCGGTTGCGCCAGCAATGCGGCTTCGATCTCGCCCAGTTCGATACGGAAGCCACGGATCTTCACTTGCTGGTCGATCCGCCCGAGGTAGTCGATGCTGCCGTCGACACGCTGGCGCGCCAGGTCGCCGCTGCGATACAGGCGCTGGGAAGCGTCGAACGGGCTCGGTACGAAACGCTCGGCGGTCAGGCCGAAACGTCCGTGATAACCCCGCGCCAGGCCGGCACCGGCGATGTGCAACTCGCCCGCCACGCCCACCGGCACCGGTTGCAACTGGCTGTCGAGCAAGTACCAGCGCAGGTCGCGGATCGGCAGGCCGATCGGACTCTGCGCCTTGCCGTCGAGGTCGGCCAGGCGGATCGCGCGATAGGTCACGTGCACCGTGGTTTCGGTGATGCCGTACATGTTCACCAGCGTTGGCTGCTGGTCGCCGAAGCGCTCGAACCATGGCCGCAGGCTCGCCACTTCCAGTGCTTCACCGCCGAAAATCACCTGGCGCAACGCCAGGCTGCGCGGGCTGGCGCAGGCAATCGGCAACAGCTGGCGGAACGCGGTCGGGGTCTGGTTCAGCACCGTCACGCCTTCATCGCAGAGCAAGCGGTGGAACGCCTGCGGTTCGCGGCTGATGTAGTACGGCACGATCACCAGGCGTCCGCCGGTGCACAGCGAACCGAACAGCTCCCACACCGAGAAATCGAAGGCGTAGGAATGGAACAGGGTCCAGACATCGTCCGCGCCGAAATTGAACTCAGCGGCGGTGGCGGTCAGCAAACGCCCGACGTTGCCATGGCTGAGCAGTGCGCCTTTTGGCCGACCGGTGGAACCGGAGGTGTAGATCACGTAGGCGAGGTTGTCCGGGGTTGCCAGGGTTGGCAGGTTGTCGCTGTTGTAGGCGTCCAGTTGCAACGACGAAAGGTCCAGCACTTGCACACCGTCGCGGGCCGGCAAGCCATCGATCAAGTGTGACTGGGTCAACAACAGCGCGATGCCGCTGTCGTCGATCATGTAGCTCAGGCGTTCGGCCGGGTATTGCGGGTCCAGCGGCACGTAGGCGCCACCGGCCTTGAGAGTTGCCAGCAACCCCACCACCAGCGGCATCGCCCGCTCGGTGGCGATGCCCACGCGCACTTCCGGGCCGACGCCTTGTTCGCGTAGTTTGTGCGCAAGGCGGTTGGCCTGGGCGTTGAGCGCGGCGTAGGTCAGCTGTTCGCCTTCATAGGTCAGTGCGATGGCGTCCGGGCGTTGTTCAGCTTGAACTTCAAACAACTGATGCAGGGTTGGAGACGGCGGTTGTGCCTGGAACGCCGGGTTCCAGTGCTGGATCAGCTCATCGTATTGCGGCGTTTGCAGCAGCGGCAGTTCCGCCACGCGCTGCTGCGGATCGGCGACCACCGCGCGCAGCAGGTTCAGCCACTGTCTGGCGAAACGCTGCATCGAAGCTTCGTCGTACAAATCGGTGGCGTAGCTCAGGCTGGCGTCCAGTTCATCACCCTGCTCCTGGGTATCAAGCACCAGATCGAATTGCGCAGTGTGCTGCTGCCAGTGCAGGCGCTCGACCTGCAAATCGGCCACGGCGCGTTCGACGCTTGCGCCCAGCTGTTGCTGATGGTTGTAGAGCACCTGGAACAACGGGCTGTGATTGAGGCTGCGATCCGGTTGCAAGGCATCGACCAGTTGCTCGAACGGCAAGTCCTGATGGGCCTGCGCCGCCAAGGCGGTGTGCTTGACCTGTTGCAGCAAGGTGCTGAACGGTTGCTGCCCGTCGATCTCGGCGCGCAGCACCTGGGTGTTGATGAAGAAACCGATCAGGCCTTCGGTTTCGAGGCGCGAACGCCCGGCACTCGGCACGCCGACGCTGATGCCCGACTGCCCGCTCTGGCGATGCAGCAAGGTCTGGAAACTCGCCAGCAACAGCATGAACAACGTCACTTGCTGTTCTTGCGCGCGCTGGCGTAGACCGGCTAGCAAGTCGCGATCGACCTGCAACAGCAGGCTGGCACCACGCTCGCTGCGGCGAGCCGGACGACTCAGTTCACTCGGCAATTGCAGCGGTGCCTGGCTGCCATCCAGTTGCTCGCGCCACCAGGCCAATTGCCGTGCGCCCTCCCCGGCCTCCAGCCAGTCGCGCTGCCAACGGGCGTATTCACTGTAGGCCACCGGCAGCGCTTTCAGGCGTTCGACACGACCTTCAACGGCAGCCTGATACAAAGCGCTGAACTCATCGACCATGACCTGCATCGACCAGCCATCGGCAGCGATGTGGTGCACGGTGAGCACCAGCACATGGTGCTCGGCGCTGACTTGCAACAGCAGCATGCGCCACAGCGGGCCGTTGCGCAGGTCGAACGGCCGGGCGATTTCTTCGGCCACGGCATTGTTGATCGAAGACGCATCGATTGGCCGCTCGTTGAATTGCAACGGCAGTTCGACATGCACCACTGGCCGCGCTTGCTGGCCGTCCTGTTCGAAGGTGGTACGCAGGGTTTCGTGACGCGCCTGCAATTGCTCGAAAGCTTGGCGCAGCGCGTCGCGATTCAACGAACCTTTGAGGCGTAGCGCCGCCGGAATGTTGTAGGCCGCGCTGTGCGGGTCCAGTTGCCAGAGAAACCATTGGCGTTGCTGGGCGTAGGACAGAATCCGCGACTGATCGTCCAACGCGCGTTG
Organism: Pseudomonas sp. G(2018); assembly: GCF_005502415.1. Lineage (NCBI taxonomy): Bacteria > Pseudomonadati > Pseudomonadota > Gammaproteobacteria > Pseudomonadales > Pseudomonadaceae > Pseudomonas > Pseudomonas sp. G(2018). The sequence continues at coordinate 20,797 of NZ_SCOO01000042.1, forward strand.
CAACAGCGGTTGCCCCGCGACGGTCGCCTGCGCTGCCCGCTCGGCAAATTCCGCCAGGTTCGCTGCAGAGAACAGACTGCTCACCGACAGTTCAAGCTGCAGTTGCTGGCGCACACGGGAAATCACTTGCAGCACCAGCAGCGAATGGCCGCCCAACTCGAAGAAGTTGTCATCGCGGCCGACGCTCTCGACCTGCAACACCTCCTGCCAGATCTGCGCCAGTTGCGTTTCCAGTCCTGCGGTCGGCGCCACGAAGTCACGTTGCGCATCAACCGCCTCAGCCCGTGGCAGGGCCTTGCGGTCGAGTTTGCCGTTGTTATTGAGCGGCAACTTGTCCAGCAGGACCATGTGGCTGGGCACCATGTAGTCTGGCAGCGACTGGCGCAGGACGGCTTTGAGCCCTTCCAGATAGTCCGCCTCGGACACCACCGCGTCGCTGGCCACGACGTACGCCACCAGTTGCGTGCCGTCCTGGGCGATGACGGCGGCTTCGCGGACTTCGTCCCGGGCTTGCAGGCAGGCTTCGATCTCGCCCATTTCGATGCGGAAACCGCGAATCTTCACCTGGTGGTCGATACGCCCGACGTATTCCAGATTGCCCTCAACGTTGTAACGCGCAAGGTCACCGCTGCGGTACAGCCGCGCGCCCGGCTCGCGAGCGAACGGGTCCGGCAGGAAACGTTCGGCGGTCAGTGCCGGACGGTCGAAGTAGCTTTGCGCCAGGCAGGCCGGTGCGCCGATGCACAACTCGCCGACGCCGTCGGCCGGCAGTAGCTGACCGGCAGCGTCCAGCACGTGCAACGCACGGCCAGGGATGGCGCGACCGATCGGAATGCCGAAGGCATCACTGGCATCGGCCAATTGGCATTCATGCACGCTGGACACCACCGTCGCTTCGGTCGGCCCGTAGGTGTTGAGCAGGCGCACATGACTCAGGCCGGCCTGATGCCACAGGCGCAGGCCTTCCACCGACATCGCCTCGCCGCCGACGTGCACCTGACGCAAATCGCCAAGGCTCGGCACTACACCGCCGGCACATTCACGGGCCAGCAGGAACCAGTAGGCAGCCGGCAAATCGGCCACGGTCACGCCCTGATCGACGATTTCCGCAGCCAGTCGGCCGGCGTCCCACAGGTCATCGCCGCGCATGATCAACGCAGCGCCGACGCACAATGCCGGGAAGCACTGCTCGACGAAGCCGTCGAAGCTGAAGGTGGCGAATTGCAAGACGCGGTCCGTGGGTGACAGCTTTGAGTAGTCGGCGGCGGTCTGGCAGAACTCGCGCAGGGCGGCGTGGGTGATGGCGACGCCTTTGGGTTGGCCGGTGGAGCCGGAGGTGTAGATGATGTAGGCGAGGTCTTCGGCGGCGGGTCGGGCGATTTCGCGAGCAAGCTGCGCTGCCACAGGGGTTGTGGTGTCTTCGAAGTTCAGCCGTGGCAGGTCTGATGGCAGGTCTTGCAGCAAGCCGGATTCGTCCAGCAGTAGGTCGAGACGGCTGTCGTCGATCATGTACGCCAGACGTTCAGCCGGGTATGCCGGGTCCAGCGGCACGTAGGCCGCGCCGCTTTTCAGTACCGCCAGCAGGCTGACGAGCAGTTGCGGACCACGACGCATGGCCAGGCCGACACGCTTGCCGGGGCCGGCGCCGTGGTCGATCAGGCGCTGGGCCAGGCGGTTGGATTGTGCATTCAGTTGCCCGTAGCTCAGGGAGTGGCCGTCGATCTGCAACGCCAAAGCGTCGGGCGTGGCTACGGCTTGCGCGGCGATTTGCTCGTGGGCCAAAAGCGTTGTGGATAACTCAACCGCAGGGGGTTGGCTGATCGCGAGTACCGCGTTCTTTCCATCGATGTCGAGCAGTTCCAGCGAGCCCAACGCCGCCTCCGGCGACGCCACCCATTGCGTCAACAGGTGCTGCAAGTTCGCCGATAGCTGAGCGATCTGCCCGGCACTGAACCGTACCGCGTCATAACTGAACTCCAGACCCAGTCCTTCGCCCAATTCGATGCCCAGGGTCAGCGGATAGTGAGTGCGCTCGTGATTGTGCAGGTTACCGAACGACAACCCGGCCGGCGCGCCCTGCTTCAGCGCTTCGGCCACCGGAAAGTTTTCGAACACCAGCAGGCTGTCGAACAGCGCCGAGCCTTGCTGGCCCGCCCAACCCTGAATGTCGTACAGCGGCACATGCTCGAACTCACGCATCGCCAGGTTCAGCCCTTGAAGCTCGCCCAGCCACTGGCTGACGGTCTGGTCCGGCTTGATCGCGCACACCAGCGGCAGGGTGTTGATGAACAGGCCGAGCTGTTCTTCGATCCCCGGCAACGGTGCCGAACGTCCGGCCACGGTGGCGCCGAACACCACGCAATCCTGGCCGGTGTAGCGTTGCAGCAACAGGCTCCAAGCCGCTTGCAGCAGGGTGTTGAGGGTGACTTTCTGTTGACGGGCGAACTCGGCCAGACGCTGGGTTGCGCGGTTGTCGAGGGTGACGCGGTGTTCGCCATTGCCCTCGACGCCCACCGGTGGACGCAAGGCTTCGGCCAGCAGCGTCGGGGTTTGCAGCGGTGCCAGTGCGGCTTTCCAGAACTGCTCGCCAGCCTCCACCGATTGCTGCTGCAACCAGCCCAGGTAATCGCGATATTGCCCGGTGGGTGCCGGCAACGATTGCCCAGCGGCGTAGTGCTGGATCACTTCGGCCAGCAACTGCGCGTTGCTCCAGCCATCCATCAAAATGTGGTGACTGGTGTAGATCAGGTGCCAGTCATTGGCGCCCGTGCGAACGAGCTTCAGGCGGAACAGCGGCGCCGTCCCCAACTCGAAACCTTGCGCGCGTTCAGCGTCAGCCAGTGCATCGGTGTCAATCGCTTCCAGCACTTCAAGGGGCAGTTCGACCTGACGGGCAATCGCCTGATGCGCGATGTCGAGACCTTGCCAATGGAAGCTGCTGCGCAGGATGTCATGACGCTCGACTGCGGCCTGCCACGAGCGTGCGAAACGCTCGATGTCCAACCCGCCGATGTCCAGGCGCAACTGGCTGATGTACGCGCCGACCTGCGGCTCGTACAGGGTGTGGAAGAGCATGCCCTGTTGCATCGGCGACAGCGGATACAGGTCTTCGAGATGAGCAACGGCCAGTGGCAGTCCGTCGAGTTGGGCCTGATCGATACGCGCCAACGGGAAGTCCGATGGCGTGGCTTGTGGCGCTTCCAGAGCGCAGCAGTGATCGATCAGCGCAATCAATTCCCGGGCGTAATCGTCAGCCAGACGCTGGACGGTCGCGGTGTCGAACATCTCGCGACTGAAGCCCCAGCTCAGGGACAACTCACCGCCATAGACCTGGCCTTCAACCACCAGCCAGTTGCCCAGCGGTGCCGACGGATCCTGTGCGATGCCATTGCCTTCGGTGGATGGGGTGAACAACGCGCCGTCGTCGAACTGACGGTCGAACTGCCCCAGGTAGTTGAAGGTGATGCGCGGTTGCGGCAACGCCGCCAGTTCGGCGCGGGTCTGCGCCGTGCCGAGATAGCGCAGCGCGCCGTAGCCCAGGCCTTTGTCCGGGACGTTGCGCAGCTGTTCCTTGATGGATTTGATCGAGGCGCCGAGATCGGCAGCAGGTTTTAGGTTGACCGGGAACAGGCTTGTGAACCAACCCACGGTGCGCGTCAGGTCGACGTCGTCGAACAAGTCTTCGCGGCCATGGCCTTCGATCTGGATCAGCGTGCTGCCCTGCCCGCTCCAGCGGCAAACGGCGCGCGCCAGTGCGGTCAGTAGCAGGTCATTGACCTGGGTGCGGTAGGCCGCCGGAGCCTGTTGCAGCAGTTGGCGGGTCTGTTCGGCGCCGAGCTTGAGTTCGAGTTTGTGTTCGAAACGGTTTTCCAGCGCGCCGTTCGGGCGCTCGCACGGCAGGTCGCCTGGTGCGTCTTGCAGTTGGGTCTGCCAGTGGCCGAGGCTGTTTTCAAAAGCTGGTAGATGATCCTGCAAACGCGCGACCCAGCGCTGATAGCTGCTGGTTTTCCCAGGCGCCACGCCACCGTTGTAGAACTGCTGAAGATCTTCCAGCAGCACGCGCCAGGACACACCGTCCACCGCCAAGTGGTGAACCACCAACAGCAGACGTTCGCTGCCGTCGGCCATGGCGACAAGCAGTGCACGCAGCAATGGGCCATTGTGCAAATCGAGACTGCGCTGGGCTTCGTCGCACAGAGCGTTAAGTTCTTCGACCGATTGTGCCTGACGCTGCCACAACACCGAATCGGTAGTCGGCGCGGCATACGCCTGTTGCCAGCCGTTCTCGGCTTGCTGATAGCGCAGACGCAGGCTGTCGTGATGAGTCAGCAATTGCTCCAGGGCACGCTCCAGCGCCTCGACCTTCAACGACTCGCGCGGCACCAGCAGCAGCGACTGGTTCCAATGTTGACGCTCGGGGATGGCTTGCTCGAAGAACCACTGTTGCACCGGCGCCAGCGCCACCGCGCCACTGGCCGGGCCTTGCTCGATCAACGATTGCCCGCCGCTGCGGGCCGCCTGGGCCAGGCTGCGGATGGTCTGGTGCTGGAACAGGTCCTTGGGGCTCAACACGATCCCGGCCTGGCGAGCGCGGCTAACCACTTGCATCGAAACGATGGAGTCGCCGCCCAGCTCGAAGAAATTGTCCTCCAGACCGACGTTGTCGATGGCCAGCACGTCTTGCCAGATCGCCGCGAGGGACTTTTCCAGTTCGCTGCGTGGCGCGACGTGTTCGCGCTGTTGTGTGGTGCCATCAACCGCCGGCAGAGCCTTGCGGTCGAGCTTGCCGTTGGGGGTCAACGGCAGATGTTCGAGGAACAGCAGGAACGCCGGGACCATGTAGTCTGGCAAGTGCTGACGCAGGGCCGCTTTCAGGGATTCGCGCAGGGTCGCTTGCGCATCGATGTCATCCAGCAACGCCGGATCGTTCGGCACGAGGTAGGCCACCAGTTGCTGGCCATTGGCACCGTCCTGCGCCAGCACCACCAGTTCACGGACCGCGTCCTGTTGCAACAATCGCGCTTCGATTTCGCCCAACTCGATACGGAAACCGCGCACCTTGACCTGATGGTCGATACGGCCGACGTATTGCAGAGCACCGTCGGCCTGATAACGGGTCAGGTCGCCGGTGCGGTACAGGCGCTCGCCGGTACTGGAAAACGGGTTCGGCACGTATTTCTCGGCGGTCAGGCCCGGCCGTGCCAGATAACCACGGGTGATGCCGGCGCCGCTCAGGTACAGCTCGGCAGACACGCCCTGCGGCACCGGTTGCAGGTCGGCGTCCAGCAGATAGCCGGCGGTGTGCTTGAGCGGGCGGCCGATACTGGCGCGGCCACCGGCCTCGCGACGGGTCCAGGTGGAATAGGTGGTGTCTTCCGACGGGCCGTACAGGTCGTAGACGTGTTCGACGGTCGGCTGCTGGTATAGCGCGTCCACCAGGCTCTGTTTCAGCGGCTCACCGGCCAGGTTGATGATGCGCACGCCCGGCGGAACCTGTCCGTCGCGTTGCAGGGCATTGATCGCCGAGGGCACGGTGTTGATCAGCCGTACCTGATCCCGTGCCGGCAGCAACGGCAGCTCCAAAGCGTTGCGGGCGATGATCACCGAACCACCGTTGGCCAGGGTCACGAACAGCTCCCACACCGACAGGTCGAAGCACACCGAGGTCGAGGCCAGCACGCCCTGAATGTCGTCGCGGCTGTACACCGATTGCGACCAGTCGATCAGCGCCAGCACGTTGCGATGGGCGATGGCCACGCCTTTGGGTTTGCCGGTGGAACCGGAGGTGTAGATCACGTAGGCCAGGTTATCCGGCGTGACGCGGGTGACCGGGGCGCTGGCTGGGTAATCGGTCAGCGAGAGGTTGTCCATCAGCAACACGGTGGTGTCGCCTGACACGGTCAAGGTCGCGGCAACGGATTGCTCGGTCAGCAGCACCAGAGCACGGCTGTCTTCGAGCATGTAGGCGACGCGTTCAGCCGGATAATCCGGGTCCAGCGGCACATAGGCACCACCGGCCTTGAGTACCGCCAGCAAGGCAATCAGCAGTTGCTCGGAACGCGGCATGGCCACGCCGACCCGGAATTCCGGACCGACACCCAGTTCGATCAGCTTGTGCGCCAGACGATTGGCCTGCTGATCGAGTTCGCTGTAGGTCAGCTGTTTGGAGGCGAAGGTTACCGCCAGTGCATTCGGGTTGGCGGCGGCTTGCTGGCTGATCATCTGGTGAATGCACAGATGCTGGGCGAAGTTGTCGTCCGCGCGGTTCCAGTCATGGACGATGAGCTGGTATTCAGCCTGTTCCAGCAGCGGCAGATCGCTGATGCGCTGCCGGGCATCGCTGACCATGCCTTGCAACAGGTGCGTCCAGTGTTGCGCCATGCGCGCGATGGTCGCGGCGTCGAACAGGTCGTTGGCGTAGGTCAGCGCGGCGTGCAGCTTGCCGCCCTTTTCGTACGTGTCCAGAGTCAGGTCGAATTGCGTGGTGCGCCCTTGCCATTCGATCACACCCAGTGCCAAACCGGATTGGGTGGTGACAGTGGAAATGTCCGCGACCTGTGGCTGGTGGTTGTACATCACCTGGAACAGCGGCGTGTGGCTGAGGCTGCGTTCCAGTTTCAAGGCTTCCACCAGACGCTCGAACGGCAGGTCCTGATGGGCCTGGGCACCGAGGGCGGTTTCCTTGATGCGGCGCAGCAATTCGTCGACCCGGATCTGGCCGTCCAGTTGCGTACGCAGCACCTGGGTGTTGACGAAGAAACCGATCAGGCCTTCGATCTCGGCGCGGTTGCGGTTGGCGATGGGGACGCCGACGCGGATGTCGTTCTGTCCGGTGTAGCGGTGCAGCAGCACGTTGAAGGCACCGAGCAACAACATGAACAGGGTGATGTTGTGTTTCTGCGCGGTGGTCCGCAGTTGCTCGGCCAGTTGCCCGTCGACGGCGAATTCGTAGCGGGTTCCGCGATAGCTCGGCATCGCCGGGCGCGGATGGTCGGTGGGCAGTTCCAGCACCGGATGCTCATCGCCCAGTTGCGCCTGCCAATAGTCGAGCTGACGTGCCTGCTCGCCGGCCTCCAGCCAGCGGCGCTGCCAGAGCGCGTAGTCGCTGTACTGGATCGGCAACGCCGCCAGTTGCGGTTGTGTGCCGGCATCGAAGGCGTCGTAGCAGCGGATGAATTCGTCGATCAGCACGTTCATCGACCAACCGTCGGACACGATGTGGTGCAGGGTCAGCAGCAGGACGTGTTCCTGCTCGGCGAGTTTGAGCAAGGTCACGCGCAGCAGCGGACCGCTGCCCAGATCGAAGGGCTGCACCGATTGCTGTTCGGCTGCTCGGGCGACTGCCAATTCACGTTCCGAGGCCGGTAGTGCGCTGAAATCCACATGATCGATCACCAGCGGTGCGGTGGCCGGCACTTGCAGCAGACTGTCGTCGGCCTGACGGGCGAACACCGTGCGCAGGGTTTCGTGACGCGCCACCAGACTGGCGAACGCCTGTTCCAGCGCCGGCAGGTTCAGGCGTCCGCTCAGGCGCACCGCGCCCGGCAGGTTGTAGGCGCCGCTTTGCGGGTCCAGTTGCCAGAGAAACCACATGCGTTGCTGGGCGTACGACAGCGCCTGGCGATCCTCGGCCTCGACCCCGGCAGGAATGGGGAACCGGGCGAACTCCACGCCCTCCTTGTGCAAGGCCGCAAGGAACATCTGGCGCTTTTCCAGGGGCAACCCGATAAACCGGCGAGCAAGTTTCAAGGAGTCTTCAGCATTCATTTCTGGGTATCCGGATCAGTGGCGGGAAGCACAAAGGCACGTCGTCCCTATAAAACGAATGCAGGCCGGAAAAATTAGCCTGAAGGCAGTTGCAAGCTGCAAGCTTCAAGCGGCAAGAGGACAGGTGGTATTCAAAAAGGAAAATTGCCAAGGAGGGGTAGCTACAAACTCGTAGCTTGCAGCTTAAAGCTTGCAGCTTAGGCGACAGCCGCGTCGATGATGAACCTCGAGCTGATCCTTGATCACCTTCAGCACCTTGGCCTCATGCTCATGGATGAAGAAGTGCCCGCCGGCGAGCATGTCCACGGAGAAACTGCCACGGGTTTCCTTGCTCCAGCCGATCAGTTGTTCAGTGGTGGCCCGGTCGGTCTTGCCGCCAAGCACGTGTACCGGGCACTTGAGCAGTGGCCGCTGCATCGGCTCGAAACGCCCGCACAACTGAAAGTCGGCGCGCAGGATCGGCAGTGTCAGGCTCATCAGCTCTTCATTGGCCAGCACTTCTTCGCTGGTGCCGTTAAGCGTGCGCAGTTGCTCGATCAATTCGGCATCGGTCTTGGGCTCGGCAAAACCACGGTCGTAGTCCGCGCGCAGGGTCGGCGCCGCGGTGCCGGAGGCGAACAGGGCTACCGGCTCAGGGCAACCGAGCGAGCGAAACGCATGGGCCATTTCACAAGCCAGCAACGCGCCGAGGCTGTGGCCGAACAGCGCATAAGGCGCCTTGAGTGTGTGTTTTTGTTCCTGGGCCAGTTGCAGCGCCAGCCGCCGCATGTCGGTGTGCAACGGCTCGCCATACCGCGCGCCCCGCCCCGGCAGCTCCACCGGCTGCACTTTCAGCCACTGCGGCAGTTTGCTCCGCCAGCGGCTGTAGACCATGGCGCTCGCGCCCGAATAGGGCAGGCACAGCAATGTCAGCTGGGTCACCGGGCTTACCTCGAAAAGTTGTCTGCTAAGAGAACGGATGAGTGCCGAAGAGAATTAGTCGTACAGATAACCCTGTGGGAGCGAGCAGGCTCGCACACAGTTAAATCATCATTTCAAATGGCGGTAGCTTTGCACCGCTGAACCCAGTACGACTGCCCCGGCTGCAATCGCCACCCAAAACCCGCTGCGCGCCCCGAACGCGTCCACCAGCCAGCCGGAACTGGCGGCGCCGATCGCCACGCCGATGCTCAACCCGGTGACCAGCCAGGTCAGGCCTTCGGTGAGTTTGGCCGGCGGTACGATCTGCTCCACCAGGGCCATCGCAACAATCAGGGTCGGAGCAAAAAACAGTCCGGCGACGAACACCGCCAGCGACAACCCGAGAATGTTCACCGCCAGCAGCAGCGGCAAGGTCGTCACCGCCGTAGCCACCCCGCCGTAGAGAAACAGCCGCGGCAGCGGCACCTTCGAGCGCAGCGCGCCGAAGGCCAACCCGGCCAGGCAGGAACCGATGGCATACACCGACAGCACAATACTTGCCGCCGCTGGCTGGCCCTGATGCTGGGCGAACGCCACGCTGACTACATCGATCACGCCGACGATGGTGCCCATGGCGACCATCAACAGCATCAGCCACTGGATCTCCACGGAACGGATGATCGAGCCGAAATGATGGGCTTCATGGGGATGTACCGCAGGTTCGGTGCTGCGTTGCAAGACAAACGCCGTGACGCCGATGGCCAGCATCAGCAACGCCGCCAACGGCCCGGCCTCGGGGAACGCCACCACACACAGGCCCACCGACAACGGCGGCCCGACAATAAAGCAGACTTCGTCCAGCACCGACTCCAGGGCATAGGCCGTTTGCAGTTGCGGCTGGCCGCGATACAACTCGGTCCAGCGCGCCCGCACCATCGCCGACATGCTCGGCATGCAACCGGCTAAGGCGGCGAACACAAACAGCGTCCATTGCGGCGCCTGCAAACGGGTGCAGAGCAACACCAGCAACAAGGCCCCGCCCCCGACCAGCGCCGACACCGGCAGAATCCGCCGCTGACCGAAACGGTCCACCAGCCGCGACACCTGCGGCGCACAAAACGCCGTGGCCAAGGCAAAAGTCGCCGCCACAGCCCCCGCCAGGCCGTAGCCGCCCTGCAACTGCGAAAGCATGGTGATCAGGCCGATACCGGTCATGGAAATCGGCATGCGCGCGATCATCCCGGCCAGCACGAAAGCGCTGCTGCCTGGGGCGTTGAACAGCTCGCGGTAGGGGTTTGCCATGGGGGCCGGCCTCGATAAGGGCGTGCAAGTTGCCATAAGGCTGGTAACGGGGAAAGGGCCGAATTGTTGGTTGAATGTGAAGACCCTCGATGCAACCCGGAGCCCCGCAACACGCAGACACCACCTATCCCCCGCGACAGGTGCCGTGCAAGGCCAAATTCCTACATTTTTTAAACAAAACACCCTGAAATACCCGGTTGCCAGCCGTTACATCCCCCCCTAACATCGCGCCTCAACGGGCACAGCGGAGCTGTCCAACAAAACCCGAATTCAAGGAAAAAGAATGACCCAGCGCATCCACCGCAGCATCGACCTTCCCCTGCGAACCGGCCTGAACCGCGACGAACTGTGGGACGCCCACGACAAGGGCCTGATCAAATGCTGGGAAATCGGCCGCCAACGCGCCGCCCGTTTTCCCGATCTCGCCCAACAATGCCTCGCCGGTGAACTGCCGGTGCTGGGCTGGAAAGGCGGCGTCAGCCGCAGTCTGAAAAAACTCGAAAAGTACGGCTCGCTCAAATACCTCGCCCAATGGCAGGGCTTGCGTGGGGAGGATCTGGATGTGGATTTGGGTGAAGAGCGGGCGCTGACTTGCTCCCGCACGGGCATGGTGGTGACGTTTACCCCGGATCGGACGAAGTACTTCAATCAGGTGGCGGAAGTTGAAACTGTTGCTTCGGATTTATCCTGAAACCACCTGATACGGCTACGCTCAAGGCGTTACTGGATCTGCTGCAACGCTGACCGAAAACCGCTCTCGATAAGCTTGCGGCGTCACGCCCATGGCCCGCAGGAAACTGCGGCGCAGGGTTTCTTCGCTGCCGAATCCGCATTGCATGGCGACGCGCTTGACCGGCACGCCGGTATCGCTGAGCAGGCGCCGCGCCGTTTCGACGCGGATCAGTTCGATGGCCCGAGCCGGGGTCTGGCCGGTGTCGGCGCGGTAGTGGCGCACGAAGCTGCGCTCGCTCATGCCGGCCTGCAGGGCCAGGGTGGGGATGCCGAGATCCTTGGTGAGGTTTTCGCTGATCCAGGCGTGAAGTTCGTCGAACCGGTTGCCTTCTTTCTGCAGGGACAGGGTCACGCTGAATTGCGACTGGCCACCGGGCCGTTTGAGAAACACCACCAATTGCCGGGCGACTTCCAGGGCCATGTTGCGGCCAAGGTCGGCTTCGACCATTGCCAGCGCCAGGTCGATCCCGGCGGTCACCCCGGCCGAGGTCCAGACCGGGCCGTCGTTGATGAAGATCGGATTGGGCTCGACCTGCAACTTCGGGTGTTGCTGCGCCAGCTGTTCGCAACGGGTCCAGTGGGTGACCACGCGCCGACCATCGAGCCAACCGCTGGCCGCCAGCAAAAACGCCCCGGTGCACACCGATGCAACCCGTCGGCACTGCGCCGCATGCTCGCGCACCCAGTTCACCAGTGACGGGTCGCCCGCCGCCGCGTAAACACCCCACCCCCCGGCGATGATCAAGGTGTCGCTGCCCAGCTCAGGCAAGGGCTCGGCCAATAGCGCCAAGCCCGCCGATGACATCACCGCCCCGCCACCGCTGGCAATCACCGATGGCGCATAAGGCGTGGGCGCGCCTTGCTGGCGGGCGATGTCGTTGGCCGAGGCGAATACCTGCAACGGCCCGGTGACATCGAGCAGTTGCACATTGGCGAACGCGAGTACGTGAATGGTTTTCGGCATTTGGCGTAATTCGTGGGGTGATTGGCGTGTGCGCCAAATCCTAGGCGCCTACAGTGAAGTCGTCCACCCACTTCAGGAGAAAAACACCATGACCTTGCAGATCGGTTTTCTGTTGTTTCCACAGGTGCAACAACTCGACCTCACCGGCCCTTACGACGTGCTGGCCTCGTTGCCGGATGTGGAGGTGCATCTGATCTGGAAGGACCTGATGCCCATCACCGCCAGCACCGGCCTGCTGCTCAAACCGACCACCACCTTCGAGGACTGCCCGGCGCTGGACGTGATTTGCGTACCCGGCGGCAGCGGTGTCGGGCCGTTGATGGAAGATGATCAAACCCTGGCGTTCATCAAGGCCCAGGCCGCCCACGCACGCTATGTCACCTCGGTGTGCACCGGTGCACTGGTGCTCGGCGCGGCGGGACTGCTCAAGGGCAAGCGCGCCACGACTCACTGGGCCTATCACGAATTGCTGGCGCCTTTGGGGGCGACTCCCGTGAAGGACCGGGTAGTGCGCGACGGCAATCTGCTCACGGGTGGAGGGATCACTGCGGGCATCGACTTTGCCCTGACGCTGGCCGCCGAGCTATACGACCAGGACACCGCCGAACGGGTGCAATTGCAGCTGGAATACGCCCCGGCACCACCGTTCCGGGCCGGCAGCCCGGAAACCGCACCGGCCAGCGTGCTGGAGGAAGCTCGCCAACGCGCTGCGGGGTCGCTGAAACTGCGCGCGCAAATCACCGAACGTGCTGCGGCGAAACTCGACCGCCTGTAAAAAAATGGCTGCGAGAGCAATGGCCCTCGCAGCCATAACATTTCATACGCCCATAAAAAAACCCGCCGAAGCGGGTTTTTCCAAGACCATTACGACTCCCTGTCGTCAGCATTCCGTGCAAATGGCCGATCATCCATGATCCTGAGCACTCCCTGTGCGTCAGTGGATGGGGCCAGAATACGCATCGGATCCAACCTGCAATAGACGACATAGCTACCATCGCGTGTAAGACATTCGCTATAGCAGCCCTTCCGAAAACCCTTAGATGCGTCAAACATTAAGCCTGGAGGCCGCGAGTTTCGCGACCTGCAGCTGACCTTGCGCCGCCGTGCTTTCGCCATCTTCGAAAAACCAGGCTGCCGACAAACCGGCAAAAGCCAACACCCATTGCAGCAATCGGCGCCGCTCCAACCCGCCCGCCTCGGCCACGACCTCGATCTGTCGCTGGAATCGTTGCGGGTCCGTTGCGGTTGGCAACTCGGGATTGCAGATCAGGTTGGCGTAATCGAAGCCGCGCTCGCCGATCACCCGTTTGGGATCGATGGCCAGCCAGCCACGCGGACCGAAATCCAGGACATTGTCGTGATGCATGTCGCCATGCAACACCACCACGTCCTGCGGCTCGGCCAACAAGGCTTCGGCTGTCGTCAGGCTCAGGGAATAAAGACCGCCCTGCTGCTCAGCCGCCAATCGCAGCGAGGCAAACCAGGGCGCCAGGGGAACCAGCGGCGGTGGCGGCGTCGGTCGCGGTGCATGCAAGTGCGCCAGCGCCGTACATAGAATACGACTGGCCTCGTCGTCCTGCCCGTTGAGAGCCATGCGCATCAGCGACCGCTGTCCCATGGCACGTTCGAGCAACAAGGCGTCGCCATGGTGCTCGTAAACCCGGGCAGCGCCGTCGCCGTTCCACCAATTCATCAACAGATTGCCGAATTTCTCCTCAGTATCGACGGCAATCTTCAACATGGCCGGCACATCACCCCGACGTACCGGTAGCAGGCGGCTGCCGGGCGTGAGGATGGGTGCGCCGTCGGGCATCAGTTCCCACCGTTGCAGCCACGGGTCGAACGTACTGTCGTCAGTCACTCTCACGCTCGCGGGCCTTGGCGCTTTCGACGAGAAAGTGTTCAAGCCTGCCCAGTTGCTCTTCCCAGCCACGGCTGTCCATGTAATACGCCTCCTTCTGGCGTATGTCTGGAATGTGCGCGAAACCCGACTCGGACACCTTGAGCAGCGTGCCATCCTCGTAGTCCGCCAGCTCGAATTTAACCAGCGTGGTCGGTTCCTGGGAGTAGTCGATCTTCGGGTTCACCGCGTAGGGGTGCCAGCGAAACGAAAACAACTGCTGGGGTTCGACCCGCTCGACCAGCACATTCCACAACACATGTTCATAACCGGGATACGTGACCTGCCCCTGCGTCCACTCGCCGGCAATGAAACGCCGGCCTTCGAGCGCAACGCCAAACCATTGACCGAATGCCTCTGCATCGACCAATGCACGCCATACATGGGAGCGCGGCGACTTGAGCATTATTTTGCGTTCAAAACTATTGGGTACTGGTTTCATACGTCACCTCCTGTACTGAACAACAGTAGGCCTGTAAGACCACATGTCCAGTGCGAAAGTTGTATGAATCGGGTGTCAGTTGTCTCAAGGGCGCTCTTTGCAGGGCCATTCGCTTCGCTACACTGCACCTCAATTTCTCCTTTCACTGCGAGTTTCCTCCATGCACTCACGCTTTCTCCTGGCGCTGACACCTTTTTTGTTCGCCCCCATGGCCTATGCCGTGGACTGCGACAACGCCACCGACCAGGCCACGATGAACCAATGTGCGTCGCAGCAACACGCGGCGGCGGACAAGGAGTTGAATGTGCTTTACCAGCAGATCACTTCGCGGTTCAAGGGCAATCCTGACAGCAAGAAACTGCTGGTGGGCGCGCAGCGTTCGTGGATTGCGTTTCGTGATGCCGAGTGCAAGTTTTCGGCGTCGGGCGTGGAAGGCGGGAGTGTTTATCCGCTGATCTACAGCAATTGCGTGACAGAGTTGACCAAGGCGCGGGTGCAGACGTTCAAGACTTACTTGAAGTGCCAGGAGGGGGATTTAGGGTGTCCGGTGCCGGGGGTTTGAGTCTTTGGTGTATTTGAGGGCCTCATCGCGGGCAAGCCCGCTCCCACAGGGTTCGTGTCGTACGCAAAACCTGTGGGAGCTGGCTTGCCAGCGATGGCGTCTGTAATTACCGCACGAAAATCTGCGCCGTGGTGATCGCCATATCCCCGCCCGGCAACTTGATGCTGCCGATCTGTTTCAGGCTGTCGGCATCGAAGATCGCCACATCGTTGAACGTCCCGGCCAGGTAGATCTTGCTGCCGTCCTTGTTGAAGGAAATGCAGTAGTAGGAATGATCAAGCGTCGCCGCTTGCAGCATCTTTTTCTCCTTGATGTCGTACTTGGCCAGGCGATTGAGCACACCGAACATCAGGTTCGGGTCTTTCGGCGAGCGCATGCCACTGAAGTAGATTTCAGTCAGGGGTCCGAAGTCGGTGGTTTCGGTCTTGCCGGTCTTCAAGTCAACGCTGAACAGGCCGTACAGGTATTCCGCCGTGGCCGGGTCCTGTTTCTTGTCCTTGAACTTCGCGGTGGTGTAAAGCAGCGAGAAGTCGTGGCGCCAGGTCTGCTGGTTCCACACGTAGAGCACATCCGGCGCGCTGTAGTTCGCACGTTTCCAGTGACGGCTGGGGATCAGCACGTCGAACTTGCCGGTCTGCACGTTGACCTTGTAGACGTCCGCCCCCGCCACGTACAGCGTGCCGTCGTCACCGCCCTGCATGATGGTCAGCTGCCGGGGCGCCGGGAAACTGCGCACGGGTTTGGCGTCCAGACCGGCGTCGGTGGCGTACACATCGAGCCGCGGCTGCTGCACTTCGTAGCGATCATTGAGCATCAAGGTCGGGTTGGCGACGGTGTACAACTCCTTGCCGTCGTGGCTGACGGTGAAGGCAAACATCGACTTGGCTTTCTCCCCCGGCTTCTGGGTGATGCTGGCGTGGAACACCTGTTTGCAGCTGTCCAGTTCGACGCCGTAGACATCCGCGTAGTGATTGTTCAACACGTAGGCAGTCTTGCGATCCGGCGACAGCTGCACGGTGCCGGGACCAAAGGCGTCCGGCATCTTGCAGGTCTTGAACAACGTGTCGGTGGCCAGGTCGATCACGTGCAGGTTGTTCGGGTCATTGGTGGTCACCATGTACTCGTGACCGCCTTGCAACGCAGTGTTTTCATCGGCCAGAACCGTGAGCGAACAGGTGCTCAGGACGGCGAAAGCGGCCAGGCCGCAGGCTTTGATGCTGTGCATGCTGGAATCCTTCTTCTTGTCGAATCACTTGTCTTTCGGGAAGACAGTGCCGAGGTTTCGCCAGTTGTCGTTGGACGCCTGGGCATCCTTGTTCCAGTCCGGGTAGGTGCTCATCATGTCCGGCACCTGGGCCGGCCACCAGCAAGGGTCGGAGCAGCCGTACAAGTCGGCTTCCATCGGCTGGCACAGCGACGACACACCGCCGAACGCGTCGATTTCCCAACCCGGGTCGGTGGTCGACGCGCAGCCCGCCACGGAACTCATCGCCACCACTTCTTCGATGCGGTTCTCGTCCGCGGCCTGATCCAGCTTCAACGCTTTGTTATTGATTGCCTTGAGATGTTTCATATCAGTGAGCCTTGCGCGGAGTGATGTAGCTGCTGATGAACGCAGGGTTATGGGCCATGATCCGGGTGTAGACCTCGATGCCGAAGTCGACCCAGTCACGCATCAGTTCGCAGTAGTGGTAGGTCGGGTGTGTCGGGTCGCCGTAGCGGGCGTAGCTTTCGTGGTAGCAGCCGCCGGAGCACAGGTTGCGGATCTGGCAGTCTTCGCAACCGGTGTTGGTGCGGTCCAGGCGTTGAGACAGGAAGTCGTTCAACTCCACCTGTTTCACCCCGCTGTGAACGTTGCCGAAGGTCGGCAGGCTCGAACCGGTAAAACGGTGGCACAGGTTCAACTCACCCTTGTGATCCACCGCCAGCATCTTCAGGCCCGCGCCGCACGGCAGGGCTTTTTTGTGGCCTTCGTGGATGTCGGTGATCAGCTGGTGCAGGTTGGAGAAACCGATATTGCGGTGCTCCAGCGCGGCTTCCAGGTAGCGTCGGCCGAGGGCCTTCATGTTGGCGAACACCTGCACCAGTTCATCGCTGGTGAGGTTGAAGCTGCTGATGTCGCCGGAGGTCACCGGGGCAAAACCGACCTCGGCAAAACCCAGTTCGTTGAACAGGTGATCCCAGATGGTTTCAACGTCGGTGACACCGGTGGTCAAGGTCACCCGCGCACCCACCGGACGACTGTTGTAGCGCGACAGCAGCATCTCGGCCTTGCGCCGCACCACATCGTATGTGCCCTGCCCGCCCACGGTGATGCGGTTGCGGTCGTGCACGGTTTTCGGCCCGTCGATGCTCACCGACAAACCGAAGCGGTGGGCATTGAGATAGTCCACGGTTTCTTCGGTGAGCAGCGTGGCGTTGGTGGTCATGACGAACTCGACGAACTTGCCGGCCTCGGCAAAGCGCTTTTCACAGTAATCGACCATGTACTCGATCAGCTTGCGATTGCTCAGCGGTTCGCCGCCGAAAAACACCACGGTGAAACGCTCTTCGTCCGGTGATTCCTTGAGCAGCATTTCCACCGAAGCGATGGCGGTTTCGACGTCCATTTTCTTGCCGGCCGATGGCTTGTCGAGGTCCTCCTTGTAGCAGTAGGTGCAGCTCAGGTTGCAGCCGGTGTTGACGTTCAAGACCACGGTATTGATTGCCGTGCGCTCGACGCGCCTGGTGGCGATGTCCGGGGTCAGCGGTGAGCCGTCGCTGACCAGCTCCAGGGCCATCAACTCGCGCAGGGTCTCGGTGATTTCTTCGCCGTTGAAGCGCGCGGCCAGGCGCTGGATCAGGTCGTCCGACGAACAGCCGGGGCCGCGCAAGGTATCGATGATGGTGCCCGTCAGTTCATCGCTGGCGAACAGCGAACTGCTGGGGATGTGAAACAGCATGCGGTCGGCGTCGACCTGCACTTCGTGCAGGTTGCGTTCGACCAGATTCAAGATAGCGCCCATGGCAAACCTCCTGTGCAGGCCCCGTTGTGCGGGGCTTGCGGTCATTCCGAAAAGTGTCTGGATCCATTAAACGATCAGCTCAACTCATGGAATGGGTGGATTGTTCCAGCGTTGCACGGTCACGATCATGTGCCCTTCGCCGGTCAGGGACTTTCCTGCGTCGTCGACGGCGGCGATCACCTTGAGGTTACCGGCATTGTTGGTGGACATTTTGCGTGCCGGGTTCGGCCCGGCATCGCCCGGTGTGAACACGCCGGTGTCGGCCTGCATGGTGCCGGCAAACTTGACGTCTTCGTCTTCCTTGGCCCGGTCGTCGAAGGCTTCGACCTTCCACTGCGCTGGGAACACGCCGATACGATACGGCTTGCCATCGACACCCTTGCCCCAGGCTTCGGCGTCGAAACGGCCCTGGACTTTCGGCGTCGATCCACCGCCCTCGCCGATCCGCGCCACCGAGAATTCCGGTACCACCTTGATCGAGGCGATCTTGTTGTAGACCGACAGGCTCGGGCCTTTCAGCGTGCCGACGGTGACCGCGCGCAGGCCCGGCTGAGCGTTGGCCGCGGCCTTGAGTTTGACCTTGATCCGCGCCGGGCTCTGCTCGACGATTTCAACCACTTCAACGCCTTTGCCGAAGTTCGGCTTGCCGGTCAGGCCGCTGCCGATCAGGGTGACTTCGGTTTCGGAGCCCGCCTTCAGATAACCTGGTTGAACGGCCAACAAACGGCTGGAACCTTGTTTGGCTGCGACAAAATCCAGACCTCGCTCATCATGCTCGGCCTCGAACATGCGCCCCTGCATGGCGTTGCCCTGGGCGGCGAACACCTGGCGCATGGTCACGCCGTCGATGCTGACGTTGCCGCGCCATTCGTAACCTGTGTAGAGAATCGCGCTGCCATCACCGTTGAACGGCGTGCCGTCGGCATATTGGCCCTTGACGCTGACCTTGAAGGTGTCGCTGCCGTCAGCGCTCACGCTCATCACACCAGCCAGCTCACCTTTGCCCGGCAGGTGACCGCTGAAGCTCCAGTCCCCCACCAGCGCCTCGCTTTTCGGCGCAGTACTCAGCCATTTTTTCCAGGCCGGATTGTCCAGTGGATAACGCTTGGCCAACAGCGGCACCATTTCTTTGCGGGCCAGGTCGAACCAGTCGCGGTCGCGGGACAGCGCCTGGTACTCCAGCGACGGCCATTGGCCGAGGTGGAAGTTCACCAGACGCTCCCATTCCTGGGCCGGACGGCGTTGCAAGGCGACCCGCGCACCGGAGTGACAGCGGCCGCACATCTGGCTGGTCTGATCGTCGAACTGCTCGACGGTGTTCAGACGACGCTCCATGGCGTAGCGCACGCCGTCGGTCTCGCTCGGCGCCAGGCCCTGGGTGTCGGCCAGGTACTTGACCAGCGTCCGCCGGTCTTCGTCGCTGATCTGCAAACCGTGCATGGTCTGCATGCGGGCGATGCTCATCAGCCAGCCTTCCGGCGTCTTGCGCTGATGGCTGATACGGCTCAGGGCGTTATCGGCTTCAGGGGTGTGACAGCCCTGGCAGGTTTGCTGGAGGATGGTCTGGGCATCGCGGGCTGCCAGGCTGGGAGGCGAATGCAACGCTACGCAAGCCGCTACGGCCAGCAGGCTGGCGCTCATGCCTGATCGGAGTTTTCTCTTCATCAACGTCGAACCTCGCACGGTGCTTTCTTATTTTTGTGGCTTATCGTTTTTTTGGTTTCTGCCGTCGGCGTTGATCCGCTGACGGAGGCAAGAGAAACGTCTGCGATGAGCAATACACGGAGCGTGCCAGCTTGACGATAAGCTTTTTAATCAATCACTTGCGTTGATTTGACTGCACAAAGCCATGCCCGGACGCACTCACTGGCGTCTAATATCGCGACAGCTGTTGCAGTCTGAGACAGCATAGATGCCCTGCCGCAACAGCTCATCGGCCGGCCATTGACGACCGGCAGCGGCAAGCGCGAAATGGTTGTTCACCGATTGCCAGGAAGGGGAAAAAAATGGCAAGCATCACTGTCCTGGCGGGGGACTTTCTGCAGGGTGACGGAGATTATCGGGATGGCGTTTTTACCCTGAGAACGTCGCTGCACCCGTGGCCCGGCATTACGCTCCCGCTGTCGAAATTCAAAAACCTCGAAGTGGCCAACGAGGAATCGATCAACAACATCAAGGAAGCCATCGGCTTCGGCGTGGCGGGTGCCATGCTGCTCGGGCCGATCGGCGCATTCGCCGGCTTCATGTTGGCGGGCAAGGAAACCGAAGTGACTTTTCTGGCAACGCTCAAGGATGATCGCAAGTTGCTGGCTGCCGCAGATAGCAGCACGTTCGAGGAAATTTCGCGAAAAATGGCCTCATGAGGCTACAGGCGCAGGCCGCACCACCCTCGTGGTGCGGCTGACGCTGGCTCAGTGGTAGATCGTTGGCTGAACGCCTTTGTGCGCCTCGATCTGTTGCCGCATTTCCGCCACCAGCGTCGCGATCCCGTGGACGGTGTCCAGTTTCCACAGCGGAACATGGGTGGCGATCAGGTCCACCTGACCGGTCATGCAATCGCAGACCCGAATCGTCAGCGACTGATCCGGCGCCATGCTGCAGGTGCATACCGAGGGTAGAAAACTGCGCTCTATGATGCTTTGAATTTCCAGGGGTGAAAGGTTCATCGCTGCCTCCCTTACGCCAGAAGTAATGCCGGGAAAATGATCCCTCACTTCACCCACCGAACGAGGAAATTCTATTCCTCGCCAATGGGGGTCTCAAGATGACGGGCGGGCTGTTCGTCGTCTCAACAGCTGTCGCGATTTGCGACAAATGCATCGTACCACCGAGTATCTCCGGCTTAGGTAAAACCCCCGCCAGACAAGGGCTGACCAGCCCTGCCGGGCACTTGGCACAGCCATTGCGAAGCTCCGTTCACACGAACAACAAGAGGCCTCGCCATGTCGCTCCCTAACCTGCTTCCCGCCACTTCGGCATTTATCCAGCGCGCTCCGCGCATGCTCATCGGCGGCGATTGGGTCGAGGCCGCCGACGGCCAGACCATGAACCTGCACAACCCGGCCACAGGGGAAGAACTGTGCGTGGTGCCACGGGCCACGCCGGAAGATGTCGACCGTGCGGTGCTTGCCGCTCGTCAGGCATTCGATGATTCCGCCTGGACCCGCACCCGCCCCCGCGAGCGGCAGAACCTGTTGTGGAAACTCGCCGACCTGATGCAACGCGATGCCGAGCTGCTGGCACAGCTGGAATGCCTGAACAACGGTAAGAGTGCCGCCGTTGCCCAGGTGATGGACGTACAGTTGTCCATCGACTTCCTGCGCTACATGGCCGGCTGGGCGACCAAGATCGAAGGCTCCACGGTCGATGTGTCGGCACCGCTGATGCCCAACGACCAGTTCCACAGTTTCATTCGTCGCGAAGCGGTGGGTGTGGTCGGCGCCATCGTCGCCTGGAACTTCCCGCTGCTGCTGGCCTGCTGGAAACTCGGCCCGGCCCTGGCCACGGGCTGCACCGTGGTACTCAAACCCGCCGACGAAACGCCGCTGACCGCCCTCAAACTCGCTGAGCTTGTGCTGGAAGCGGGCTACCCCGAAGGGGTGTTCAACGTGGTCACCGGCACCGGCATCACCGCAGGTTCAGCCCTGACCCATAACCCGCTGGTGGACAAGCTGACCTTCACCGGCTCCACCGCCGTGGGCAAACAGATCGGCAAGATCGCCATGGATTCGATGACCCGGGTCACCCTGGAACTGGGCGGCAAATCACCGACCATCGTCATGGCCGACGCCGACCTGCCCAGCGCCGTCGCCGGTGCCGCCAGCGCGATTTTCTTCAACCAGGGCCAGGTCTGCTGCGCCGGCTCGCGCCTGTATGTGCAACGCAAGCATTTCGACAATGTGGTGGCGGACATCAGCGACATCGCCAACGCCATGAAACTCGGCAACGGCCTGGACCCGAGTGTCGAGATGGGGCCATTGATCTCTGCCCGGCAACAGGAGCGGGTTTACGGCTACATCGAAAAAGGTCGGGAAAGCGGCGCGACCATCGCCTGCGGTGGCGAGCAGTTCGGGCCGGGCTATTTCGTCAAGCCGACGGTCATCGTCGACGTCGATCAAAAGCATTCGCTGGTGCAGGAAGAAATCTTCGGCCCGGTGCTGGTGGCGATTCCGTTCGATGACGAAGCCGAAGCGCTGCGCTTGGCCAACGACAGCCCTTATGGCTTGGGCGCGAGCATCTGGTCCAATGACCTGGCGGCGGTGCACCGGATGATTCCACGGATCAAGTCCGGTTCGGTGTGGGTCAACTGCCACAGCGCCCTGGACCCGGCGCTGCCGTTTGGCGGGTACAAGATGTCCGGGGTCGGGAGAGAGATGGGGTATGCGGCGATCGAGCATTACACCGAGTTGAAGTCGGTGTTGATCAAGCTCTGATTTGCGGCGCCCTTACTGGCGCCATCGCGGGCTTGCCCGCGATGGCGCCAGATCAGTCAATGCAAAACTCAGGGCTTGAACCCCTGGCCCAACAACCACCCCCTGATCATCCTCCCCTGCTCCACCGTCAACCCCGCCAACACCTGCTCCGCCGGCTCACGGCGCATCAACCGCCGCACCAACGGCGCCAACTCAACCCCCTGCACATGCCAGATCCCCAACGGCTGATCCGCCGTGATCACCACCTCGGCCTCATCGACAAACCCGTCGCGCAGCACCGGCGCCCGCTCGATCCGTAAAGCATTGAAATCCGCCTCGGCATGGGCAATTTCTGCATCCGGCCATCGCCGTCGCGCCTGCCAGAATGGCTGATCGGACCAGCGCAATTCATCGGCGTAAAAATCCCGGCCAATCCTTGCGAACCGCAGGAACAACTGCTCTACCCGCTGCTGATGAAAACGCCGGGCCAGTGCCGCTCGTTCGGGTTTGCACAACAGGGTGTTGATCACCGCCGGCGCCTGCAGCGCCGAGGACAGGGATTGAAAGATGCCATTACCCGACAGCGGGTCCACCGCCATCGCTGCATCGCCAACCCGAATCCAGTCATCACCACACACCTGCGGGCTCAAGATCGCCGTACTGCTGCGGGCGTGCAGCTGTAAATCGGCCTCGGGTTCGTCGCCGAAAAATGCCTGGGCCACCGCCGAGTCCTGACGCCGTTGCCGACAGTAGTCGAGCAGCTGCGCCTTGCCCGGCAACCCGGCGCTGGCCACGTCCACCGTCCATTGCCAATAGCACTGACCATCAGCCCGTCGCGCCATCCATGCCCAGCCGTCTACGAGGCTTTCCACGGCGCTGGCGGTGTTGCCCGGTGCGCCTTGCCAGCGATTGAGCAGGCTGACCGTCTCCGGTCCGCGCAGGCCTTTGCCGAGAGCGGGTGCCTGACGTCCACGGGCTTCCACCAGAAAGTCCGCGGCCAGCGCCTGGCGCCCGTCGATCTCGATTCGATGGCCACTCGCGGCTGACTGGACCGACAACACCCGGCCTTCGACCAGTTCAACGCCGGCAAGGCGCAAATCCTCGCGCAGGCCGCGATCGAAGGTCGGACGATCCAGTAGAAATTCGACGTTCTGCGCGTGTTGCTGGCCGTTCCAGTTGACCTGGCGTTGCGACGGTAACGCGGCTTCCGATAATGCTTGATGCAGACCGGCGCCGCGCAACGCCTCCAGCACCCGCAGGGAAACGCCCTCCAACGCGGCAAAGCGGCGCCACTCGCAGACCAGCGTTACTGCATATCCCAGTCGCCGCAGCCCCAGGGCCACCGCTGCGCCCGCCGGCCCGGCGCCCAGAATCACAATCGCCGTCATGGCACGAAGCGCCGTTCAGGGCCGCGATAACGGGCGTTATGTCGCAAATACTCGATGACCTGCTCGTTGCTCGCCTCAGGTTCCTCCACCAAAAACGCCGCAATTTGCCCACTCAACGCCGCGCAACCGAGACTGGCGCCGGACTGCCCGGGATAGGTGCCGTGCACGCATGCAGCGAAATCCGCCTGGGCACTGTTGAGCCATGACCATTCGAGTTCGGCACAGCGCGCGTCGCCGGTGACCCGCAGCACCTGTGGATAATTCGCCGGGAACACCCCTTCGCCCTGCGCCGGGCTGGACGCGCACAGCAATACGCCGCGCGCCACCGCCGCCGCGCAGGCAGCCCGCAACAAGCTGCGATCCTGCCGCAAACCGAGACTCAAATTGATCAAGCGCACGTCCTGCGCCACCAGCCAGTCAACCGCCGTGGCGATCTGCAAGGCGCTGGTGACGCCACGCTGGTCAAATACCTGGGCCACGCAAAACAGCGCCGACGGCGCGCGCCGGCCGATGGCTTCGATCACCGCGCTGCCGTGCCCCAGTGGATCATCGCGCAAGTCGCTTTCGGCAAGTCCGTCCTCCACCAGCGAAAAACGCCGTCCGGCGATCACCTGCACCCGCTGCGCCGCCGAGTGGCCGCTGTCCACCACACCGATGCGCAGCCCAGGTTTTTCATAGAGCTCAGGCTTCATGCAGCACCGTTTTCGAAATCAATACACCGTCGAGCAACTCAAATCGCAGGTCGGCATCGGCCAGGGTCGAGGGGCGATGGCTGATCAGGATGCGCGTGCGCCCGGCAAACAGGTGGTCGATGGCCTCGATCACTTCGCGCTCGGTGGCTTCATCCACCGCCGAGGTGGCTTCGTCGAGTACCAGAATCAACGGGTCCTGCAACAGCGCGCGGGCAATGGCGATGCGTTGTTTTTGCCCGCCGGACAACTGCTGGCCGCGCTCGCCCAGTGGGCTGTCGAGGCCTTCGGGCAACGAAGCGATCAAGCTGTCGAGCTGCGCCAGCCGCGCCACTTCGGCAATCGCTTCGCGGCTCGCGTCTGGCACCGCATAGGCCAGGTTGTCGGCGAGGCTGCCGCGAAACAGCACGATGTCCTGACTGACCACGGCGATGCACCGACGCAACTGGAACAGGTCCAGCTCCCGCACATCCACTTCGCCCAGCAGCACCCGCCCTGACTGCGGGTCGTGATGGCGTTGCAGCAGGTCGATCAAAGTCGATTTGCCGACGCCGGAGCCGCCGCTCAGGGCGACTTTCAATCCGTACGGAATGCGTGCCTCGATACCGCGCAGGGTGGTCGAGCGACCGGGATGACTGAAGTGCACATCGTCGAAACGCAGCTCACCCGAGCTCGGCATCGGCTTCGGCGCGGCCGGTGTGAGTACGGTGGGTTCTTCACCGCGCAACTCCATCACCCGACCGAGGCTGACGGTCATGCGCTGAACAGCCACATAGAGCCCAAGCAGACTCTGCACCGGCCCCACGGCCATGCCCAGGTAAGTGGAAAACGCAATCAGCGCACCCAGTTGCCAGGTGCCCTGCACCACCCAATAGCCGCCGATCAGAAACGCACAGGCCCGGGACAGCGAGGTCAAGGTGCCCGGCACGGCCTGGGTGAAAAACTCGGTGACTTGCAGGCGCAGCAACTGGCTCATATAGCCTTGCCCCAGGGTTTCCAGGCGCCGCGCTTCGCGCTGTTGCTGACCGGCGGACTGGATGAATTTCATCACCGGCAGCGTCTCGACCATGAACGACGACATGTCCGCCGAGCGTTCGCGCAACTGCCGCACATCGCGCTCGACCTTGCGTCGCATCCAGCGCAACCAGAGCACGTCGAGGGGAATCAGCACCAGCGCCAGCAGCGACAGTTTCCAAGACAGCGTCAGCAGCATCGCCACGGCCACCACCAGACCAATCACGCTGGACACCGCCGAGAACAATGAGTCCACAGCAAAACGCTGGATCTCCGCCACGTCGCCATCGAGACGCGACATCAGGTCGCCGATGCGCCGCTGGCCGTAGAAACTCGGCGACAGGGTCTGCAAATGCCGATAGAGGTCATCGCGCAGGGCAAACAGCATGCGCCCGGACAACCGTGTGTGCAGGTAACGATTGATCCCTGAGAGCGCCGTGCCCAACAGCCCGGCGACGATCATCAGTCCGGCGATCAGCACCAGCATCGAAAAGTCGCGTGCCAGCAGGCCATCGTCGATCAGCAGCTTGGTCAGCCACGGCTGCACCAGCACCAGGGCTGACGCACAAACCGACAGCCCCAGCAGCCCGGCAATCGCCAGCCGATGGGGCCGTACAAAGCTGTAGAGCCAGCGCAACGCCGCTTGCAGGGCTTCGGGGTTCTGGCTATCGATCAGCCGAACGATCAGGCGCTGCATCACGAACGCAACTGTTTGAGCTTGCGATACAGGGTCGCACGGCTGATGCCCAGGGCGTCGGCGGCGGCCGAGACATTACCCTGATGTGTGTCCAGGGACTGGCGGATCATCTCCAGTTCGTTTTCACGGATGCTGCCGGCCTGGGGACGTTCAGTCGCGGTCAACTCGTCAAGCATGCTGTCGGGCAAGTGATCGAGAGTCAGGACGGTTTCCCCCGGTTCGCGCATGGCCAGGGCGGTACGCAAGACCATCTCCAACTGGCGGATGTTGCCCGGCCAATGGTAGTTGCCGAGCAGACGGCTCAAGTCGTCATGAAGCACCACCGTCGGTGCGTCGAGCCGGGCCAGCAAACGACTGACCAGCGCAATGAAATCTTCGCGCTCGCGCAGGGCCGGGAGCATCACGCTGATGCCGTTGACCCGGTAGAACAGGTCCTCGCGAAAGTGTTTGTCTTCCACCAGGCGCTTGAGGTCGCGGTGGGTGGCGCAGATCAGGGCGACGTCGATGTCCTGCTCTTCGCCGGCGCCCAGCGGCGCGACCTTACGGTCCTGCAACACCCGCAGCAGCCGTGCTTGCAGGGCCAGCGGCATATCGCCGATTTCATCGAGAAACAGCGTGCCGCCATGGGCCTGTTGCAAGCGACCGACCATGCCGCCACGGCGCGAGCCGGTGAACGCGCCTTCGCGGTAGCCGAACAGTTCGGACTCGATCAGGCCTTCGGGGATGGCCGCGCAGTTCACTGCGACGAAGGGTTTATCGCAGCGACTGCCGGCCATGTGCAGGGCACGGGCGATGACTTCCTTGCCGGTACCGGTTTCGCCCAGCAGCAATACCGGTAACTGGTTGGCCAGGCCTTGGCGGGCCATGCGCAGGGCACGGGCATAACGGGTGTTGCTACCCGCCAGGAAGTCGAGGTCCGGTTGTGCCTTGGTGGTTTTTGCTGGGGTCCGCGGTGGGCTGCTGACGTTGATCGAACGTTGCGGCGCGCGCAGGGTTTTGTAGAAAAATTCGCCCTTGGCGGTCTGCAAACTGCCGGCGCCGCCCTGATGCAGCCGTGCCAACAATTGCAGGCCATCGACACCGAGAAACTCTTCGCAGCGCCGACCGACCAGCGCCGAACGCTCGGCATGCAGCAACTGGCAGGCCTGGGCACTGACCGCGAGGATTTGTCCGCCGAGGCTTACGGCCAGCAGGCCCTGCCATGGCGATTCGAGGTACTGGCGACGGCTATGAAAGGCGAGGACGATTTCGTCCGGGTAACTGGCGTTGAACACCCGGCTTTCGATCTGGCTGACCGCCATGGCCAACAGCGCCGTGCTGTCGTGGGCGCGACCCAGGGGGCCTTCACGGGTCAGGTCGAGGACGCCGAGGATGTCGCCTTGCGGGCAATGGATCGGTACCGAGGTGCAGGAAAAATCACTGAGGCGATCCAGGTAATGTTCGCCGCAATCGATCAGGGTCGGCCGGGCTTCCACCAACGCGGTGCCGAGGGCGTTGGTGCCGCGGGCGGCTTCGCTCCAGCAGGCGCCCAGGGTAATGTCTTGCAGGCCGCTGCCCTTGAGACGGTCGGCACGACCTTCGACGGCGAGGATGGTGGCGTCGGAGTTGGCGAGGATGATCAAGCCTTCCTTGCCCTGGCGTTCGGCCAGGTAGTCGATGGCCGGCAGTGCGGCGTCGATCAGCAGGCGATTGCTCGACAGCAGCACGTCCAGGTTGGCACTCGACTCCAGTGCCAGCTCGTGCTTGGCATTGAAATGCACGCCATGGCTGAGGCTGCGTCGCCACGAGGCATCGATTTCCGCCCGCAGGACGCCGTCCGGCACTTCGCCTTCCAGATGCAGCTTCTCCCGGGCCAGCCGGGCTTCGCGGTGCAGTTTGGGGGAGTTTGTTTTTATTAGCGTCATCAAGCGCTCCGGGTCGTCCGCCCTGCGCCTTCAAACATCGGCGCCCTGCCGCAATCTTTACGTTAACGTCAGGGCTATGGCAAGTGCCTTACGGCGCTTGTGTTCCAGCAGATGGACCGCGTTTTCGTTATTTGCGAGCAGGCTCGCGAAGCCTCGATGGTTTAGACGTGAGGATCGCCCGGCTTGATTGGGGCTGCGTATTGCGGCTTCAAGTGCCCGTCCTGATCGAGTAACCAGGCGTCCATGATCTGCCGCACCACGGGACCTGCGACGCGTCCGCCGGCTTCGCCATTCTCGATCATCACCGAGATCACGATCTTCGGGTGTTCGGCCGGGGCGAAACCGACAAACAAGGCATTATCGCGGTTTCGCTCGCGGGTCTTCTCGCGGTTGTAACGCTCGCCCTGCTTGATCGCCACCACTTGCGCGGTACCGCTCTTGCCGGCAATACGGTATTGCGCCCCCGCCGCTGCCGCCCGGGCAATCCCGCGGGCATCGTGCATCACCATCTGCATGCCGTGGTTGACCTGCTCCCAGTCGCGCGGATCCTTGAGCAGAATGTTCGGCATCGGATGCTCGTCCACCGGCGCGACACCATCCACGGTCCGGGCCAGATGCGGACGGTTCCACACACCTTTGTTGGCGATCAGTGCGGTGGCCTGGGCCAGTTGCAGCGGCGTGACCTGCATGTAGCCCTGGCCGATGCCAAGGATCACCGTCTCACCCGGGAACCACGCCTGACGGCGTGTGGCGCGCTTCCAGGCCTGGGATGGCATCAGACCTGGCGACTCTTCGTACATGTCCAGGGAGACTTTCTCACCCAAGCCAAACATCGCCATGTAATCGTGCAGGCGATCGATCCCCAGTTTGTGGGCCAGATCATAGAAGTAAGTGTCGTTGGAGCGCATGATCGCCGCGTCCATGTCCACCCAACCGTCACCGCTATGGTTCCAGTTGCGGTACTTGTGATCGAAGTCCGGGAGTTGGTAATAGCCCGGATCGAACACCCGGGTCTGTGGTGTGACAACGCCGGCGTCGAGACCGGCAATCGCCACTTCCGGCTTGATGGTCGAACCGGGCGCATAAAGGCCGCGCAGCACACGGTTGAACAGCGGCCGGTCAATCGAATCGTGCAGTGCCGCGTATTCCTTGAAGCTGATGCCGGTGACGAACAGATTCGGGTCGAAGCTGGGTTTGCTGACCATCGCCAACACTTCGCCGGTCGACGGATCGAGCGCGACCACCGAGCCACGACGATCGCCCAGGGCCTGCTCGGCGGCTTGCTGAAGCTTGACGTCGAGGCTCAGTACGATGTTTTTTCCAGGAATCGGATCAGTATGCTTGAGCACTCGCAGCACGCGCCCCTGGGCGTTGGTTTCGACTTCCTCGTAACCGACATGGCCGTGCAGCTGCGACTCGTAGAATTTCTCGATCCCGGTCTTGCCGATGGATTGAGTGCCGCGGTACTCGACCGAATCCAGGGCCTTGGATTCTTTTTCGTTGATGCGTCCGACGTAGCCGATCGAATGAGCAAAGTGCTCGCCCAATGGATAGTGGCGCACGAACTGCGGCTCGACATCGATACCCGGCAACCTGAACTCGTTGACCGCCAGCACCGCAATCTGTTCTTCAGTCAGCTCGTAGAACAGCGTCACCGGCACAAACGGATGCCGTGCCTGCTTCATGGCCTTGTCGAACAGCGCTCGATCCTCGGGCGGCAGGCGCAATAAGTCGACCACCTCGTCCAGCTCTTTATTCACATCCAAAGCACGTTCACGGGTGATGGTCAGGTTGTAGCTTGGTTGATTGTCCGCGAGAACCACACCATTGCGGTCATAGATCAAGCCGCGGGTGGGAGTGATCGGCAAGACGTGAACGCGGTTGTTTTCGGAAATCGTGGAGTGATAGTCGAACTCGACCACCTGCAGGACGTACATGCGCACTACCAGCGCACAGGTAATGGCGACGACGAACAAGGCACAGGCCATCAGCCTTTTGTTGACCAGGCGCGTCTCTTTTTCGTGGTCCTTGATCGGTATCGGTTCGGGCATTTCCAGAGCAACTCTTTGAAAAGGAGGTGCCGATCCGTGGGCGTCAAATCAGTCCTTAAAAAACGAGCTGCACCATATCAAAAACCGCTTGTTCACTTTGGTTCGATTCCACCAATGGCGGTCGTGAAAGGGTGAAGAGTTTTTCATCTTGGCGGCGGACTCGTGCGCTTCACTCAAAATTGATATTCCCATTCATGCATTTTTCTTGCTGATGCTGCTGTTGATACTGGGTACATGTCATTGGTTTTTTTTTGGAGTCTTTACATGCATCCACGCTTTCAACGGTTACTCGGGTCTAACGGGTTTTCCATCGGACTGGAACTGCCCTTGGATAATGATTGGTCCAGCGATGGTCAGCGGCGACGGATTGCCGAGAACCGCCCTTTTGGTGTGCCAGACCTGAAACAGCACGCCGCCATGGCCCGGCTGGCCGATCAGTCCGGGTTTCGCGCGCTGTGGGTTCGCGACGTGCCGGTTTACGACCCCAACTTCGGCGATGCCGCACAGGTGTTCGAAACCTTTTCTTACTTGGGCTACCTGGCCGGCATTACCGATAACATCATGCTCGGTACCGCGGCGGTTGTACTCCCGCTGCGCCAACCCTGGTTGACACTCAAGTCAGCCAACAGTGTCGATGAATTGAGTGATGGACGGCTGCTGCTGGGCGTGGCCAGCGGCGACCGCCCGATGGAATATCCGTTGTTTGGCGTGGATTACGATCAGCGTGGCGAAATCTTCCGCGATACCGTGGGGTTACTGCGCAGCCAGGGCGATGACCGTTTGCCCGAAGGTGCGCGTCTGCTACCAGAACGCGAACAGTCAGCTCCGTTACTGGTGGCGGGTCTTGGTCAGCAATCACCAGCGTGGATTGGCCAGCACATGGACGGTTGGCTCGCTTACCCCAGTACACCAGATGAGCATCGCCGGCGAGTGGGATTGTGGCGTGAAGTTGGCGGCAACAAACCCTACATCAGCTTTGTTCATCTGGATCTGGCAGCCAACCCCCATGCACCGATGCGTCGTGTTCGCTTCGGTGGCAGCTGTGGACGTCTGGCATTGATCGATGAACTGCAGGCCTTGCGTGAGGCCGGCGTACAACATGTCGGCCTGCATGTGCGGCGCAGCGAGCGACCGGTCCCGGAGATTATTGAGGAGATCGCAGAACACGTGCTGCCGAAGTTTCACTGATGGATGCTGCGGGACCAGGGATAGCCTTTAAGCTGTCCCTTTTTTCGCGCCACTTTCCTGCAGGCAAAACAAAACCCCTACCTGCATACGCAGATAGGGGTTTCGGAATTTAATCTTGACGATGACCTACTCTCACATGGGGAAACCCCACACTACCATCGG
>NZ_SCOO01000043.1:0-48727 GCF_005502415.1 Pseudomonas sp. G(2018)
CCCTGGCCAATCGCAAGCCGGAGCTGAACTCCGGCGTGTATGCCTACGCCAAGGCCGGGTTCGGCGATTACATGGGGTTTTCCTCGGCCTGGGGCTATTGGATCAGCGCCTGGTTGGGCAACGTCGGCTACTTCGTTCTGTTGTTCAGCACCCTCGGCTATTTCTTTCCGGTGTTTGGCCAGGGCAATACACCGATTGCCATTGGCTGCGCCTCGGTCCTGCTGTGGGCGGTGCACTTTCTGGTCATGCGCGGCATCAAGGAAGCGGCGTTCATCAATCAGCTGACCACCGTGGCCAAGGTCGTGCCGCTGATCATGTTTATCGTCATCGCTGCCGTGGCCTTCAAGGCCGACATCTTTACCCGCGACATCTGGGGGCGCAGCAACCCCGGCTTCGGGAGTGTGATGGACCAGGTACGCAACATGATGCTGGTGACGGTATTCGTCTTCATCGGCATCGAAGGCGCCAGCGTCTATTCGGCCAGGGCAGAGAAACGTACGGATGTCGGCCGGGCAACGATCATCGGTTTTCTCGGCGTACTGGCTCTGCTGGTGATGGTGAACGTGTTGTCGCTGGGGATCATGAGCCAGCCGCAATTGGCCAACCTGCAAAACCCGTCGCTGGCAGCGGTACTTGAGCACATTGTCGGCCCCTGGGGGGCGTTGCTGATCAGCATCGGGCTGGCGATTTCCCTGCTCGGTGCCTTGCTGTCATGGGCGCTGCTGTGCGCCGAGATACTGTTCGCCACGGCCAAGGACCGGACCATGCCCGCCTTCCTGACCAGGGAAAACGCCAATCACGTACCGGTCAATGCGTTGTGGCTGACTAACGGGATGATTCAGCTTTTCCTGCTGATCACGCTGTTTTCAGCCGGTACGTACACCAGCCTGATCTACCTCGCGTCCTCGATGATCCTGGTGCCGTACCTGTGGTCGGCGGCGTATGCGGTGCTGTTGAGCGGGCGCGGCGAGACTTATGAAAATGCTTCGTCGGAACGGGCCAAGGATCTTTTGATCGGCGGAGTAGGGCTCGGTTACGCAACGTGGTTGTTGTATGCCGGCGGGGTGAAATACCTGCTGCTCTCGGCATTGCTGTATGCACCCGGAGTGATTTTGTTCGCCAAGGCCAAACATGAGCAGGGCCAGCCGTTGTTTACCCCTATCGAAAAGGCCATCTTCACCTGCGTGATCTCGGGGGCAGGGCTGGCGGCCTATGGGCTGTACAACGGTCTTCTATCGTTGTGAGCGCCGCGGAGGTTTCAAACTACACTCAAGTGGGGCTGGAAACGGCCTACCCCGTAAAAGCGGTTCGGTATCGGTTAGCAGGGGCGCCGGACGGCAACACCAGGACCCGAGTCCGACGAGGTTGGACCCATGCAAAGCATTGCAGAAAAAAAGCGCGCACCGGTACTTGATCCCATCGACCGCGTCTCGGAGGTGATCTTCGGCCTGCTCATGGCGATGACCTTCACCGGAACGATCAGCGTGGTGACAACGGATCAGGAAGCTGAACGGGTCATGATGGTCGCCGCGCTCGGCTGCAACCTCGCCTGGGGGCTCGCCGATGCGGCCATGTATCTGCTGCGGGTGCTGATCGAGCGCAGCCGCAACCGCACACTGCTTGCCAGCCTGCGCGGCGGCGTGGATGCAACCACTGGGCAAACGCTGATTGCTGATGCGCTGCCACCGCGTATCGCCTCGGCGGCCGGCGCCGACGGGCTGGAAATGTTGCGCCAGCGCTTGCTCGAGGCGCCCGCCGCCTCGGTACCGCGCCTTGGCGCTGATGATTTCAAAGGCGCTTTTGGCGTGTTCCTGCTGGTCGTACTCTCGACGTTCCCGCTCGTGGTGCCTTTCATGGTGCTGGACCAGACCATGCTGGCCGTGCGCGTCTCCAATCTGATCGGTGTCGGGATGCTGTTCGTGGCGGGCTGGATGCTTGCGCGCTACGCAGGTGTAAGACCCTTGCTGGGCGCCATTACCCTGGCCATCGCCGGCTCGCTGCTGATTGTCGCGATCATCGCGCTCGGCGGATAAACAGACATTATTCTTCAAGAGCCTGTAGCCGTACCGCAGGGTCGTCCCGTCGGTTGTCAGTCTCCTGCATTCGTGAGGTATTGATCATGGCAAAAGATAAAAAAAACGCGCAGAAGAAGCCGCCCGCAGAAAGCCCGAAACTCAAGAACCAGGACTATCTGGATCAGTTGCAGCGCTTGCACGTCGAGCTGGTCAAGTTGCAGGAGTGGGTCGTTAAAGAGGGCATCAAGGTCTGTATCGTCTTCGAGGGGCGCGACGGAGCCGGCAAGGGCGGGACGATCAAGGCACTGACCGATCGGGTCAGTCCGCGGGTCTTTCGCGTCGTCGCATTGCCTGCGCCGACCGAACGCGAGAAGAGCCAGATGTACATGCAGCGCTACCTGCCGCACCTGCCCGCGGCCGGCGAAGTGGTGATCTTCGACCGCAGTTGGTACAACCGCGCGGGTGTCGAGCGCGTGATGGGTTTTTGTACTGACGATCAGCTGGACAAGTTCCTCAAATCGGTTCCTCTGGTGGAGCGCGCCATTGTCGAATCCGGCGTGATCCTGCTCAAGTACTGGCTGGAAGTCAGCCAGGAAGAACAGACCCGCCGACTCGAGGCGCGCATCAAGGATGGGCGCAAGATCTGGAAACTGTCACCGATGGACCTAAAGTCCTACAGCCGCTGGTATGAATACTCCCGTGCCCGTGACGACATGTTCCAGGCGACCGATACCGACTATGGGCCATGGCTGGTGGCCGATTCGAACGACAAGCGCCGGGCCCGGCTCAACATCATCACCGACTTGCTCAGCCGCATCCCCTACAAAGATGTGCCGCGCGAGCCAGTGAAATTGCCCAAACGGCAGAAAGCGGGCGGCTACCGCGAACCGGATTACCCGTTCCGGCGCATCCCGGAAAAATTCTGAGCGGTCCGTTCAAGTGAATCTGCGTTTTTTTGACGAGGGGCTATGAGCCATTCAGATGCTTCGCCACCGCTGCCGGAACCAGGCCGGATCGCGCGCAAGGAGACGGGCGCCGATCAAGCCGGCTGGCGCCGCTGGTTGCCGGGGCTGCGAACCCTGCGCAGTTACAAGATGGCGTGGTTGCAGCACGATATCGTCGCCGGCCTGGTGCTGACCACCATGCTGGTGCCGGTCGGTATCGCCTACGCCGTGGCCTCGGGCGTACCCGGCATCTATGGGCTTTATGCGACCATCGTTCCGCTGCTCGCCTATGCACTGTTCGGTCCCAGCCGGATTCTGGTACTGGGTCCGGACTCGTCATTGGCGGCGGTGATCCTCGCCGTGATCCTGCCGTTGTCCGGCGGCGACCCGCAGCGTGCGGTGGCCCTGGCGGGCATGATGGCGATCGTGTCCGGGACGGTGTGCATCCTGGCCGGCGTGGCGCGCCTGGGATTCATTACCGAGTTGCTGTCCAAACCCATCCGCTATGGCTACATGAACGGCATCGCGTTGACGGTACTGATCAGCCAATTGCCCAAGCTATTCGGCTTCTCGATCGAAACCGACGGTCCCCTGAGAAACCTGTGGGCCATCGTTTCGGCGGTGATGGCGGGCAAGACGCATTGGGTCACGTTTGCGGTCGGCGCGGCGACCCTGGTGGTGATCCTGCTGCTCAAGGACAAAAAACGCGTGCCGGGCATCCTGATCGCTGTGGTGGCGGCCACCGTCGCCGTGGGGATGCTGGATCTGGCAGCGCAGGGTGTGGCGGTACTTGGCTCGCTTCCACAAGGCTTGCCGGCGTTCGACATTCCCTGGATCACCCGCGCCGATATTGTCCCGGTGTTGATCGGCGGTTGCGCCGTCGCCCTGGTCTCGTTCGCCGACACCAGTGTGTTGTCGCGTGTCTACGCGGCGCGCACCCAGACCTATGTTGACCCGAACCAGGAGATGGTCGGGCTCGGCATTGCCAACCTGGCTGGCGGTTTGTTCCAGGGTTTTCCGATCAGCAGCAGTTCATCGCGCACGCCTGTGGCCGAGGCGGCGGGGGCCAGAACCCAACTGACCGGCGTCGTCGGCGCGCTGGCGGTTGCCCTATTGCTGATGGTGGCCCCGGACCTGCTGCAGAACCTGCCCACCAGCGCGTTGGCGGCGGTGGTGATCGCCTCGGCGATCGGCCTGATCGAGGTCAGCGACCTGCGCCGCATCTACCGCATGCAGCGCTGGGAGTTCTGGCTGTCGATCGTCTGTACGGTGGGCGTGGCGGTGCTGGGGGCGATCGAGGGCATCGGCCTGGCGATTGTCATCGCGGTCATCGAATTCCTGTGGGATGCCTGGCGTCCGTATTCCGCAGTCCTTGGGCGGGCCGAGGGTGTGCAGGGCTATCACGATCTCAAGCGGTATCCCGACGCGCGCCTGATCCCCGGCCTGGTGTTGTTTCGCTGGGATGCACCGTTGTTTTTCGCCAACGCCGAACTGTTCCATGACCGGGTACTGGACGCCGTAGCCGCCTCACCGACGCCCGTGCGCTGGCTGGTGGTGGCGGCGGAGCCGGTCACCAGTGTCGACGTGACGTCTGCCGACATGCTGGCCGAACTGGACGAAACACTGCAAGCGGCGGGCATCGAGTTGTGCGTGGCCGAGATGAAAGACCCGGTCAAGGACAAGCTCAAGCGTTTCGGATTGTTCGCGCGGTTTGGCGAAGACGCGTTTTTTGCGACGTTGGGCGCGGCGGTCAGCCGCTATCTTGAACTTCATCCGGTGGAGTGGGAGCAGGAGGATCGCGAATAGTCCGCGCGCAATCTCCACCTGTAGGAGCGAGCTTGCTCGCGAAGAACGTGAGCGATAACGCGTAAAACCAGATGGCCAATGGCGCCTTTAGGTTTTTCGCGAGCAAGCTGGCTCCTACAGTAGTGCAAGTCGGGTTATTTACCGGACACCGTCAGCTCATCAACCTTGCTCACCCACCCACCACCCGTTGCCTTGTACAAATCAATCATGGACGTGAATACCAAGGCTCGAGTCCGGGTGTAGTTCAACTCGGCATCGAACAGACTGCGCTCGGCATCCAGCACCTCAATGTAGTCGGTGTAACCGTTGTCGTAGCGCAGCCGCGCGAACCGAGCATAGGTTCGCAGTGCCTCGACCTGCCTGCCCTGGGAGGCCATCTGCTCGCGGGATTTACTGGACGCGATCAAGGCGTTTTCCACATCCCTGAAGGCCGATTGAATTGCCTGCTGGTACGTCAGCAAGGCTTGTTGCTGGAACGCTTCTGCCTGTTTCACCTGCCCGGCGATGCCGCCGGCGGTGAAGATCGGCATGCTCGCGGCCACGCCATAGGACCAGGTGGCGGCGGGCCCGGTGAACAGGTCCGAGAGCTGGTTGCTGACCGAACCCAGCAGCCCGGTCAGGGAAATCGTCGGGAAATACTGAGCCTTGGCCGCGCCGATCAAGGCGTTGGCCGAGATCAGGTTCAGTTCGGCCTGGCGCAGATCGGGTCGCCGTTCCAGCAGGTCCGAAGGCAGGCCCGCCGGCACCGATGGAAGGACCAGTTGTCCCAGGTCACGCCCGCGAATGATCGGCCCCGGATTGCGGCCAAGCAGAACGGCCAGCGCGTTTTCCTGCTGCGCCACCAGCGGTTCGAATTGTGATACCGAGGCCAGGGTCCGTTCGTATTCGGATTGGTTCTGTGCCAGTTCCATTTCGGAAATGGTGCCGGCGCCGTAGCGCAGTTTGAAAATCTCGTAGGAATCTCCACGCACCTTGGCGGTGGTGCGGGCAATTTCCAGTTCCCGGTCAAGATCGCGCAGGGTCACGTAGCTCGACGCCACCGAGGAGACCAGACTCAACAGGACGCTGCGGCGACCTTCTTCCGAGGCCAGCAGATCGGCCCGGGCGGATTCGTTGAGGCGGCGCAAACGGCCCCAGATATCCAGTTCCCAGTTCACACTGAGGATGGCCTGATAGTTGTTGAACACCGGGTCTACGGAGGAATCCAGCGGCACCGGCCCGTTGTCCCGCGGCGACCGGGCCCGCTGGCCCTGGGTGCCGAGCCCGACTTGCGGGAACAACAGCGAACGTGTTTCGCCGTAACGGCCCTGGAACTGCTCGACCCGCGCGGCGGCGATCTTGATGTCCTTGTTTTCGAGCAATGCGGTGCGGATCAGATCGTTGAGGACCGGGTCCCGGAATTGCTCCCACCACAGCGTGTTGGACAGGTCCCTGGCTTCCTGGTCCGCATAGCGATACGCCGCGGGGGTGTCGATTTCCGGTGGCTGGTAATCCGGACCCACCATGCAACCGGCCAGGCCCAGGCACAACAACAGTGGAAAAGGGGGCTTGCGCATCTCAGTCCCCCTCATGCCGGTTCTGCGCCGCGCCGTCGGGGAGCTGCGCAGATGGCGTTTGAGCGGATATTGGGGGTTCGTCCTTTTTCGCGAACATCCGCTCCACCAGGTAGTAGAACAAGGGAATGAAGAAGATCGCGATCACGGTCGCCGCCAGCATCCCGCCGATCACCCCTGTACCGATGGAGTGGCGACTGTTCTCGGAGGCCCCGACGGCAATGGCCAGCGGCACACAGCCGAGGATGAACGCCAGTGACGTCATCACGATAGGCCGCAGACGCTCCTTCGCCGCCGTCATCGCCGCATCGTAGGCCGACATGCCGTTTTCCCGGTTCAATACGGCGAACTCGAAAATCAGGATGGCGTTCTTCGCTGCCAGTGCCACCAGCATGGTCAGGCCGATCTGGAAATACACGTCATTGCTCAAGCCCCGCATCAACACCGCCAGCAGCGCACCAAACAAGGCAAAAGGCACAGCCAGCAGTACGCCGACGGGCAGGGACCATTTTTCGTACTGCGCCGCGAGGATCAGAAACACCATCACCAGGCCGAAGATGAACACCTGGGAGGAGGCACCGCCGCTCTTTTTCTCCTCGAACGCCTCACCACTCAAGGCCAGCGAATAGTCATTGGTCATGATCTCGGCGCTGATTTCCTCCAGGGCTGCCAGCGCCTGGCCGGAACTGTAGCCGGGCGCCGCGTTGGCCGTGAGTTTGACCGCAGGGAAGTTGTTGAAACGGGTCAGCAGGTCGGGACCGGTAACATAACGGGTGGTCAGCACGGCCTTGAGCGGCACCATGCCGAGGTTTTTGCTGCGCACGTAGATCTGTTGCAGGTCCTCGGCCTTAAGACGATAGGACGGCTCGGCCTGCAGGATGACCTGCCACAGCCGGCTGAATTTGTTGAATTGCGAAACGTACAGCGAGCCGAACATGGTCTGCATGGCGCTGTAGACATCTTCTACCGGCACGCCCAGGGTCTCGGCCTTTTCCCGGTCCACGTCGACCATCAGCTGCCGGGAGTGCACGTTGAAGGTGGAGGTGATGGCGCCAAGTTCCGGGCGCTGCCGGGCCTTGGCCACGAGGTTGCCGACCATTTCCGCCAGTTGGTCGATGCTGGCGTCGCCCTTGCTCTGCACCCAGACCTCCATGCCGCCGGTGGTGCCCAGGCCGGGAATGGACGGCGGGTTGACCGGCAGAATGATCCCGCCCTGAACCGTGGAAAACGCATGGGCGGCTTTCTGGATGACCGCCGGGGCGCTCTGTTCCTTGATGGTGTCCGAGTCCTTGTAGCGCCCCTCGAAATCCTTGAAGCCGACGAAGAAGGCCGCGGCGTTGTTCTTGTTCTGGCCGTCCAGCAGGCTGTAACCGTTGACGATGGCCACGCCTTCGACGGACGGATCGTTCATGAAGAAGTCACTGGCCACCTTGCCGACCTCGCCGGTGCGATCCAGGCTCGCCGCATCGGGCATGATGATGGCCCCCAGCAAATAGCCCTGGTCTTCCGGTGGCAGGAAGGCACTGGGGATGCGCTGGCCCATCAATACGATCAGCACAATCATGCCGGCAAACAGCAGCAGCGCCAGCACAAAGCGCTTGATCATGAAGGCCACCGCATTGGAGTAGCCCTCGGTCATGCGCTCGAAACTGCGTTCGAACCAGCGGAAAAAGGCGTTTTTGTCGCCGTGTTGAGGCTTGAGCAACAGGGCGGCCAGGGCCGGCGACAGGGTCAGGGCCACCAGGCCGGAAATCACCACGGAGATGGCGATGGTGATCGCGAACTGTTTATACAGCTGGCCGGTGATGCCCCCCATGAATGCCACCGGGATGAACACGGC
This sequence comes from Pseudomonas sp. G(2018), assembly GCF_005502415.1. NCBI lineage: Bacteria > Pseudomonadati > Pseudomonadota > Gammaproteobacteria > Pseudomonadales > Pseudomonadaceae > Pseudomonas > Pseudomonas sp. G(2018). The sequence goes on from NZ_SCOO01000043.1 coordinate 8,159, forward strand.
ACACAGCACCAGTACGATGGCCACCACCGGCCCGGCCACTTCGTCCATCGCGCGCTTGGCCGCATCCTTGGGGTTCATCTTGTGCACGTGCATGTTGCGTTCGACGTTTTCAATCACCACGATCGCGTCGTCCACCACGATACCGATGGCCAGCACCATGCCGAACAATGTCAGCATGTTCACCGAGAATCCCAGCGCCGACATGCCGATGAACGTACCGACGATGGACACCGGTACGGCCAGCACCGGGATCAGGGTGGCACGCAGGCTCTGCAGGAACAGGTAAACCACCACGACCACCAGCACCAGGGCTTCGAAGAAGGTGTGAATCACCTCGGAAATCGATGCGCGGGTAAAGGCTGTCGTATCCATCACGATCTTGTATTCGATGCCTTCCGGAAAGGTCGCCTTCATGTCCGCCAGGGTCTTGGTCACCGCTGCGGAAACGTCCAGAGCGTTGGCGCCGGGTTGCTGATACACGGCAATCAAGGTCGCCGGGCCGCCCTGGTAGGTGCTGCGCAGCGAGTAGTCTTTCTGTCCGAGTTCAGCGCGACCGACATCCCGGAGGCGAACGATGGCGGCGCCGTCGTTGCTGGCGCGCAAGATGATGTTCTCGAACTCCACCGGTTCGGTCAGGCGCCCCTTGGTGGTCACGGCGAACGACTGTTCCACGGCTTGCCCCGTGGGGGATTGCCCGACCCGGCCGACCGCGAACTGCTGGTTCTGGTTGGCCACGGCTTTCTGCACGTCGGCGGCAGTGATGCCCAACTGGGCCATGCGGTCAGGCTTGAGCCAGATGCGCATGGCGTAGTCCGGCGTACCGAAAATACTGGCCTGGTTGGCCCCGGGGATGCGCTTGATCGCATCCAGGATGTAAAGGTTGGCGTAGTTCGCCACGTAGGTGCTGTCATAGCGGTCGCCAGCGGAGTACACCGCCAGGACCATCATGAAGGCTGACGACTTCTTCTGCACCTGAATGCCCTGGCTCTGCACCGCGGACGGCAGTTGCGGCAGGGCCAGGTTGACCCGGTTCTGCACATCCACCTGGGCCAGGGAAGGGTCGGTGCCGATCTCGAAGAACACGTTGAGGGTCATGTTGCCCGTCGCGGAGCTCGACGAGTTCATGTAGATCATGTTGTCGGCGCCGTTGACCTGTTGCTCGATAGGCGCGGCCACGTTATTGGCCACCACCTGCGCATCGGCGCCGGGGTAGGTGGCCGCGACGGTGATTTGCGGTGGCGTGATGTCCGGGTATTGGGCAACGGGCAGCTGGAGCATGGCCACAGCCCCGGCCAGGGTGATGATGATGGAAATCACCGAGGCGAAGATCGGCCGGTCGATGCAATAGTGGGAGATACTCATGGCGCTTTACCGCCGGTTGCACCTTTCGTACCGGCTTTCACCGTTTCGCCTTCGGCGGCGGGTGGCGGAGTGGTGCCGGCCGCGTCGACGATATTCAACGGCCCTCCCGGTGTGACCCTGATCGCGCCATCGACCACGATGCGCTCACCGGCGCGCAAGCCCTTGCTGATAAACCAGTTGTCGCCTTGCCATTCACCCACTTCGACCACCCGTTGTTCGGGCTTGCCCTCGGCATCGAGCACCCAGACGAAATGGCTCCTGGCCCCCTCTAGTACCGCTTTCTGCGGCACCAGAATGGCATTGGGCCGGGTAGCGCCCTTGGCCAGCGCCCTGACGAACTGACCGGGACGCAGCAGTCCTTTCGGATTGGCCAGCACCGCCCGAACCAGAAAGGTACCGGTTTCCTGGCTGAACGATGGCGCGAGAAAATTCACCTTGCCGCGATCAGGCACCACGGTGCCATCGGCCAACACCACTTCGACTTCAAAATCGCTGCTGGCTGGGAATTTGAGTCGCCCGGCGCTGATCTCGTCGCGGTATTTCAGCGTTTCGTTTTCCGAGAGGCTGAAGTTGACGTACATCGGGTCCATCTGTGACACCGAGGTCAGCAGGCCCGACTCACCCGGTGTTACGTAACTGCCATCCTGTTTTTTCGCATAGCTGGAAAGGCCAGTAAGCGGGGAGGTGATGGTGGTGTAGCTGAGATTCAGCTGTGCGGTGCGTACCACGCCCTCTGCGGCCAGTACGGCGGCGCGGGTTTCCCGCTCTTCGCCGACGGCGTTGTCCAGATCCATTTTGCTGACCGCGTTCTGCGCCGCCAGTGGACGGACACGGGCCAGCGCAGCCTTGGCCACTTCCCAGCGCGCCTGTTGCTGGGCCAGCTGTCCCTGGGCCGACAGCAGCGCGGCCTCGAAGGGTTTGCGGTCCATCTGGAACAGCGTTTGCCCGGCTTTTACCAAATCGCCTTCGGTGTACAGCCGCCGATCCAGGAAACCGGCGACGCGAGCGCGGATTTCCACTTCGCGGGAACTCTGGGTCTGGGCGACGAATTCGAAAGTCACCGGTGTGTCGCGGGCTGTGACCGTCATCACGGTGACATCGGGAGGCTTGCGCGCCGGGGACACCGGTTCTTTGCCGCAGCCGGCCAGCAGGCCGAAAATCCCCAGAAAACAGGCGATCGGCAAGCTGTTACCACCGAAAAATGTGACGCCGCCCATGCCCATGCTCCATCAAGGTCGATCAAGGAAGCGTAGCTAGCATTACTTCAGAAACCAGTGCTCCAGCGTGGTTGTTGATTCAAAAGTGCGAAGGACGGGATTTTGATTTGATTCGGCGTTAAGCGCAGTGAGGCGTTCTGCTTGTTCTCAGTGCCGCTGAAGGAGGGCGGTTTCGATGCAATTGAGCAACCTGTCGGCGTCACAGGGTTTTGGCAGACAGGCTACCAGCCCCGGGTTCTCGGCACTCACCGAAGGCGCCGCTCCAGGGCAAGCCGTAATAAAAATAGTGGGGATGGGGATACCCATGGCGACGAGCTGCTCATGCATCTCTACACCGCTCATGCCCGGCATCTGGATATCGGAAATCAGGCAATGGGTTTCAGCCAGTACATCCGCGTCGAGAAACGCCAGAGCGCTGCAATAGGTGCGGGTTTTGTAACCGCTGGACCGAATCAGGCTTTCCAGGGCACTGCGAACGGAATCAGGACTCCTCATCCTCGGCGCCGGGATAAAACCCGTGCAGCAGTTGATAGCGGTCACTGCGGATCCTGTCGACCCGCTCCTGCACCTCCTGATGAGGATAACCCAGCAGAATCAGCGCATGCGAGGCAAGCATCAGGCTGGATTCCATGAGTTCGGGCACCACCTCGCTGGCGCCGGCAGCTTTCAACTCGAGACCCAGATCGTCATCCCGAGTACGCACCAGGATAGGCACGCTCGGGTTGATTCGGCGTGCCGCCAGCAGGATTTTCAGGGCGGTGCTGGTATTGTCGACGGCGATGACCAGCAGGCTGGCACGCTCCAGCCCAACGGCGGACAGCAGGTCTGCACGCTGTGAATCACCGTAGTGCACGGTACTTTCCGCGACTGCAGCTTCCTGGACCCTCACCGGGTCGCTGTCCAGTGCGACGTAAGTCTGCTCGGCGTTGAGCAGGAATCGCCCGATGGATTGCCCGACGCGACCATAACCACAAATCAGCACATGCTTTTTTGCCTGCGCGTTGAGCGCAGTGATTTCCTCAAGTCTGGCTTCTTCGTTGGGCTTGTGGTGCAAGTGTGCGGCGATGCGAGGGGCCATGCGCAGCAGCGATGGTGTGACCAGCATCGAGCAGAAGGTCGCGGCGAGCAACAATCCGCCAAGATCCGCAGGCATCAGATTGTTCTGCTGCATCTGCGTCATCAACGCAAAACAGAACTCGCCGCCCTGCGCCAGGGCCAGGCCGCTGCGCCAGGCGGTTTCATTGTCACTGCCACGCCACTTGACCAACAGCGCGACCACGCCGGCCTTGATCAGTAACAGCCCCAGGGTCAGTCCGAGGATCAGCACGCCGTGGCTGGCAAACAGGCGCAAGTCGATCAACATGCCGATGCTGACAAAAAACACGCCCAGCAGAATGTCGCGAAACGGGCGAATATCGGCCTCGATCTGATGCCGGTAATGGCTTTCCCCCAGCAGCATGCCGGCGAGAAAAGCGCCAAGGGCAGGGGAGAGACCGATCAGGTGCGTCAGCCCCGCAGTCAGCAGCACGATCACCAGCGCCAGCAATACGAACAATTCGGCGGAACGCGCGGCAGCCACCTCATGAAACAAATGGGGCACCACCCAGCGACTGAGCAGGGACAGCCCTGCGAACAGTACCAGCGTTTTGCCCAGCGTCAGGGGAAGCGCCCAGTACCAGACTTGATCGCTGGTGCCGGCGAAGACCGGGACCAGCGTCAGCAATAACACGGCCACGACGTCCTGGAACAACAGCACACCGATAGCGTTCTGGCCATGGCTGCTGAAAATTTCGCCGAGACTCCCCAGTTCCTTGCTGACAATGGCGGTAGAGGATAGGGCCAGACCGCCACCGAGTAAAAACGCCGCAGCCGTCGGCACACCTGCCAGCATCAACAAGGCGCCCAACACTGCCCCGGATATCAGCACTTGCAGGGTGCCCAAGCCGAACACCACCCGGCGCAGCGCAATCATTTTCGACAGTGAAAATTCCAGCCCCAAGGAAAACAACAAAAACACCACGCCCATTTCGGCAATCAGGGGCAATGCGTCGCTGTCTTTTACCCAGTCGAAGGCCATCGGTCCGACCATCAGCCCCACGCACAGATAGCCCAGCACCGGCGGCAAGCGCAAGCGATGGAACAGGGCAATGACGACCAGGGATGAGGTGAAGATGACCAACAGGCTGGCGAACATGGTCGCTCCGTGACGGCTCTAGTGTGCAGGTGAGCAATTGTAGCTTGCACACGGGAGGCGCGACCGATGGGCTTTAGTTCGGGGAGGGTAGAGATAGGAATTGCAAAAGCGGAGGGGGCGAGCAATCGGGGCCGGTACGGTCGTCCGGCCCCGACAGGGTTACTTGCGCACGTTCTGGTACAGCATCAATCTCGACGTTTCATGCATGCCCCGGGTCAGTTCAACCAGGCGCTTGAACTCTTCAGGGTTTTGCTGGGCCACGTTGTCCAGCGGTGTCGGCGAAGCCAGGTCGTGCAGCGTCGGCGAGCTGCCGTCGTGTTCCATCTGCACCATGTAGTGCTGGGTGACCCCCGCAATCAACGGGAAGGTGCCTTCACGCAACACCAGCGGCACCACGCGTTCACCCTCGGGCGCAGGCTGCTGGATATCACGCCCCAGGCCGCTGTTGCGGAACTCAACGCCGGCCATGCCGGCCACGGTTGGCAGCAAGTCCACCAGGCCGACGGCCTCCTTGACGGTCCGCGTGCCGAGCAGGCCCGGTGCGTGGATGATCATTGGCACCGCGTTGCTTTCCAGGCCCAGTTGTTCATAAGCCGGTGCCAGGAAAGGGATCTGGGCGATACGGGTGTTATGGTCGCCAAACAGCACGAAAATGGTGTTGTCGTACCAACCACCTTCCTTGGCAATTTCCATCAGGCGTCCGATGTTGAAGTCCAGCAGGCGCACAGCGTTGTACTGCTCGACACTGCGCGATCCCGCGGCCTGAACTTCAGCCAGGGTAGGGTGCTTGACCTCGAATCCGTCATTGGTCTTGGGAATCGTGAAGGGACGATGGTTGCCGGCCGTCTGCACATAGGCAAAGAACGGTTTGTCCTTGGGCAGGGCTTGCAGGATCTTGTCGGTTTCCTTGAACAGATCCAGATCCGAAATTCCCCAGACATCCACCACCGGGGATTGCCAGTCCCGCTCTTCGTACAAGCGGACCCCGTCGATGCTTTGACGGATCAAGGCGTTCATGTTGGCCCAACCGGAGTTGCCGCCGATGGTGTAGATCTTCTCGTGATCGGTGAAGGCATTGATCAGTGTGTGCTGCTTGGTGATCAACGGATTACGCGTCGCGGTTTCCTGGCGGGTGACGTCCGGAACCCCGCTGATGCTGGCCCAAACGGTTTTCGCGGTCCCGGTGACCGGCACATAGAAGTGCTCGAAGAACCAGCTCTGCGTAGCCAGACGATCGATATTGGGCGTCGGATTGAGCGGGTTGCCATAGGCTCCAACGGCACTGGTGCCCAGCGATTCAAGCATGACAAACATCACGTTCGGCGGCTGCGAACCCGATACCTTGTAGGGCTGTGGCGCCTGATGACGGACGAAGTTCAGGGTTTGCGGGTCGGGCTGGTCGACCCCCAGGTATTTGGAGATCACGGCATAGTGCTCACGCACCTGCGCTTCGTCATAGCGCGACTGGCCGACCTTGACCGTGTCGTAGAAGAAAATCACCGGGTTCAGGCCCAGTGCCGCGACCTGGTTATTGCCGGAGAAGAACGCATCACTCCAGCGCAACGGGACAGGGTTTTCAAGGTTCATGTTCTCGACGCGGCCCAGGATACCCAGCAGCACCAACACGACCATTAACGTGCTGCCCCAGGTGACGGAGAGCGGGTGGATGGCTTTGCGGGCGCGGTCCAGCGTCACGCGTTCCAGGCGCACCAGGGCCAGTGTCACCAGTGCGACCGTCGCCAGCCAGCCCAGAGAAATCCAGATGACCGGGTAGGTCTGCCAGACCATGTCACGGGATATTTGCGCGTCTTCGATGAAGCGCAGGACGGTGGCGTTGATCCTCACGCCCAGATAGGCGTAATGGCCAAAATCGACGATATAGATCAGGAGCAGGGCGCCGATGGCGGCCGCGACATACACGCGTCCCAGTCGGCGAAGCAGGCGGCTGCCGACAAGGTTCCAGCGTGGAATCCAGGCCAGCAACGCCAGTGGCAGCATGACCAGGATGGCCAGGCGCAGATCGAAGCGAAAGCCGATACCCAGGGTTTCCAGAACGGCATCTTCGTCGCTCAACGCACTGGCGTCGAAACCGGAAAAACCGAAAAAGAACACTACCCGCAGTAATGCAAACAGCATGAACGCAATCGCTGTTGCGCCTAGCCAGTAATGCAAACGTCTCGATTGCAGCCAACGCATCCATGTACCCCTGTTAAAAAGTTGTCGTTGAATCTCAAGCGGATCTGGAGTCTTTCACTGAGCCATGCGATGGATTTCGCAGGCCACGCATACCGCGCACCGCAAGCATCAGCAATGCCGAGCAGCAGTACAGGCCCAGCAACGGATCGACCAGGTAGTCCCAATAGTTATGCGACGGTTTTATCCCGCCGATGAAGGCCAGGGTCGCAGTGGCCAGCATCACGACGGTCAAATAACTGCGCAGATAGAACAGGCCTGCCGTGAGCAGCCCGACGAAGATCAGCATCGGGCGTGGGCTGAAACCGAACCGATAGGGGTCCAGGTAAGTCAACCCCAGCGTTGCCGGATAGAGCGCCAGCGCCATTGCGGCGAAGATAATCAGTACGGTGGTAGTGCCTGGCTGCGCAGGCGGCAGGACATCCAGTCGACGCAAACAGCCCCACGCCATGAAAACCAGGGTCGTGACGGCAAGGTCATCAATGTGGCTGCGCAAGTACGCGGCCAACGACAAACCATCCAGCGGTATGAAGCTGACTGCCAGCAATGCGAGCAATATCCCGATCCGTGCGGTCCTCTTCAGGCCAAAGGACGGCAGCAACAGGAAGACGATCATTGCGAAGCTGATATGGGCTTGCCACAGGTTGATCATTTGGCACGCTCCGACAGCCATGCATCGTTGAAGGTCACGTGCTTGATGAAGGTGTTATTCCAGGAGTAAACCAGGTGATACAAACCGTCGGGACTTCGAATGAAGTAGGGGTATTCATATTCGAAAATGCAGCCTTGCGCCTTGCAGACCCGGTTGTCGAGGTTGTTCAGGAACTGGGCCTCCAGCGGTTGGCGAAGTGCGCCGCTGGATCCGCGGAACTCTCTACCTATGATTTCCTTGTAGGCCTCGGGTGAAAACGTATCGCCCTCAGGATCAGGAGATTTGTCGAGATCGCGCAGCGAGCGCCAATCGTCCATTTTTGCATCGGTACCATAAAGACTCAGTTTGAAGCGCCCCTCCTGCAAATCATTGAGCGCCACCAACAACCCATGTTCGGGTGTCGCGATGGCGGCCAACGAGGAGTTCGGATTCGAGGGGTCGAGCGGATAAGGTTCGCTCCAGGTTTGCCCGGCGTCTTCGGTGCGGGTCGCCAGGACACGGTGGTGGGTGTTGCCGGCATAGCGCAGCAAGGCGATACCACGCTGGCCATCGAGCGGAACAACCGTCGGTTGCAATGAATTATTGCCGCGGCTGATGCGGTATTTATCGATCACGTCACCGTCTGCGCTCAGGTACAGGTACTCGGAAAACTTGCCCAGGAATTCGTGGTAGACCGGCAAACCGATGGACCCGTCAGCATGGAACACCGGGGCCGAACGTACCAGGGTGCTGATATTCAGAAAGGGGGAGGTGACCAACTGGCGTGGCTCGGACCACTGGCGACCATAGTCGTCGGAGACCATCACATTGACCGCACTGCCGGCCCAACCGCCCATGGACACCGACACGTAGAACAACCAGAGCCGGTTGTCCGGCGCGAGCGCAACGACCGGGTTACCCAACTTGCGGATGTATTTGCGAGTGCCCTGTTGGGTCGAATCCCGAGTCGCCAGTACCTGTTCCGCCCCCCATTCGCCGGTGTTCGCGTCGAAGCGGGCAGAGCGCACCTGCACGTCGGCCGCGCCTTCGCGAGTGCCGGCGAACCAGACCGCCATCAGGCTGCCGTCAGGCAAGGCGGTTACTGCCGAGGAATGTACGAAATCCACCAGGCCGGATGAGGCAAATCGACTGGTATAGATGGGTTTGGCGACTTGATCAGCCACAGCCCGCGTCGGACTCATCAGGGCAAAGGATGAGTGTACAGGTGCGGGGTGGGTGAGCCATGCGGTCGCAAACAGGCAAGTAAGGGCAAGGTAAGCCCCGAATGCAGGGAGGCTGGGTAGGTGGATGCGCATAATGTAAGGCTTGTGCATCTCATGGTCAGGTAAGGCAGCGTAACCTATCACTTGTAGTTACAAACTCGCTGCATAGCGAGCTGCTGCTTTGTAAGCAAATGTGTGCGGCGCATCATTTTCTCTCTTTTAAAAGTAGAAAATACATATATATCAATAGCTTGTAGTTATGGTCGAGTGCCGATCCATTGATCGAAAACCTAGTCTAGGCGAGGTGTCAGGCTGACCCTTTCCTCATAAGGCGGTGAACCGGTGCCGCGGTCCGAGCCAAGCAACCGCGGCGACCGATCAATCAGGCGGCGGGGAGCAGGCCTTTCTGTTTGGCGACATGAGTCGCCAGTGCGTCCATCAGATCCGGGGACAGGCAATCATAGGGCTCCAGGCCGATCGAGCGCAGGCGTTCACGGATGGCTTTCATTTGCGCCGGTGATGTGCCGGTTTCGATCAAGGAAGACACAAACGCCGCGAAGTCGGGTGCTGACCATCCCTTCTGGGGAGAGAGTTCGGTATGAATGAAGTCCAGGCCATAAAATGCATGGTTCTTGTTCTCGATACGCCCGAAAAGATGGGCATGACACTGCTTGCAGGCGTGGCGCTGAATGGTGGCGGCTTCGTCGACAATCGCCAGTTTTTCGCCGTGGGCAGTGACGCGAACTTTATCCCGGGGTACCACGGCAATGACGGCGAATAGCGCGTTTGGCGGTTTCCAGCATTTGCTGCAACCGCACGCGTGGTTGTACATGGTCTGCGCGTCGATCCTGACTTCGACCTTGTCGGTTGCACACAGGCATTGCAGGGTGCCACCTGTGAAATCGGCAGAAGCGGGTTGGATGCCATTGTCCAGTGCAGGGTGAAGTTTCATGGTGTTCATGCTGGCTTCTCCTTTTAAGTGCGTCAGGCAAAAGAGCCGGCGGTGTACCCAGGGCAGTCGCTCATCCGAACCGATACCGGCTCACGTTCACGGGCCTCACCAGAATATTCCACGTCACCCGAGAACGCCTGAATCTCGACAACCGGTAAGCGGGGCGGGTGCGTGAAGGAGCGCAGTGACGGTGAATATCGTCAGGCCACTGTTAGTGGGTATGCCTGTTCCGGCATTTCGTTTGTTTGTTGGTAAATTAGTTATGAGCTAATAACCGCAGGCTTATAACGCTTCGCTGATCTTTACGACGGCTTAGTTATACAGGGCACACTTATATCTTTATACGAAATGATGATTAGTCATGGGGTGTTTTATGTCTTTATGATCTGTTCCACAACAACTCGTGAGACAGGAGGTAACTCGATGATCATTCAAATCAAACCCGTCGCTGGTCGAATTGGTGCGCAACTGGAGGGAGTAAAACTGGGTGGGAACATCAGTGCTGAAACATTCGAATTCATTAATCAGGCACTTCTGAAATATAAAGTCCTGTTCTTTCGCGACCAACATTTGGATGACGCCGAGCACGAAGCTTTTTCCCGGCGCTTCGGTGACCAGGTACCGCATCCGACCGTGCGTTCGGCCGAGCAAAGTGCCGCTATCCTGCACCTGGACGCCAAGGAAACCCGCGCCAATTCCTGGCACACCGATGTGACCTTTGTTGCCAATTACCCAAAAATATCTATCTTGCGCGGTGTGGTTATTCCACCTTATGGCGGCGACACGGTGTGGGCTAATACCGCGGCGGCCTACGCCGACTTGCCCGAGCCATTGAAACAACTTGCAGATGGTCTCCGCGCGTTGCACACCAATTTATATGACTATGCGGCGCCGCGTAATACCGATGAGTCGGGTTTAAAACGCTACCGCGAACAATTTACCGCCGAAGTCTACGAGACCGAACATCCTTTGGTGCGGGTGCACCCGGAGTCGGGTGAAAAAAGTTTGTTGTTGGGGCACTTCGTCAAACACATACAAGGCGTCAGCAATAACGATTCGAAACAACTGATTCGCCTATTCCATGACCGCATTACCCATGTCGACAACACCGTGCGCTGGCGCTGGCAAGAGGGGGATGTGGTGATCTGGGACAACCGCGCCACGCAGCATATAGCGATCAACGACTACGGCGATGCCCAACGCATCGTGCGCCGAACCACCATCGACGGTGATGTACCGGTGGGGTGGACGGTCGCCTGAGCCAGGCGCTCAAGCCAAGCCCGGATACCCGCTCGCCGAAAACCGAAGCCGACAAAAAACACCTCGCCGCCTGACAGGCCAAGTCTCATTGACACAAGGAAGACCTGTACATGGAACTCAAACATATCCCTCTGTTTCGCAAGGGCAGCATCGTTGCGGCATTGGTTGCGATTCTCGCAATCCCCGTGGCCCAGGCCGATGTGTTGCGCATTGGTGTAGCGACGGCCGGCGGCGGTGACCCGGTTACGTTCAGTGGTTCGCCCCTGGGTATCGTGCGCAATCAACAATTGCTGGAAAAAGCCTTCGCTGGAACCGGGACCGAGGTGCAGTGGTTTTTCTTCAAGGGCGCCGGCCCCGCGGTAAACGAAGCCTTTTCAAACCAGCAACTCGACTTCGCCTACCAGGGCGATCTTCCTGCCGTCGTCGGGCGCTCCAACGGACTGGACACCAAACTGCTGGCCGCACTGGGCGTACGTGCCAATCTTTACCTGGCCGTTCCCAAAGGATCCGATCTCAAAAGAATCGAGGATCTTAAGGGCAAAAAGGTGGCGATCTTTCGTGGAACCAATGGCCATCTGGTGACGATCAACCTGTTGGCGGAGCATGGTCTTACCGAGCGCGATATCAAGGTGATCAACCTCGACACCGGAAGCACTCAGGCAGCCTTGGTGTCCAATGGCGTAGATGCCGCATTCGGCGGTCGTGAACTGTTCAAGCTGCGCGATAAAGGCTTGATCGACATTATTTACGACAACCCCACTCAGGATGTGCGCTACACCCGGCAGACCGCCTTGGTGGTTCGGGGTGCCTACGAAAAAGAACATCCGGACAACGTGCAAAAGGTCGTCGATACACTGGTGGACGCAGCGAAATGGACGTCGGAGGACAGCCATCGTGATGCGGTCTTCGCTGAATGGGCCAAGAGTAATGAACCCGCAGATTCACTGCGCGCCGACTTTACCGGGGTAAGCATCAGGGATCGGGCCTCGCCTCTGGTCGACAACTTCCTGCTTGGCCGCTATCAGGCCGTGGCGGATCAGGCCAAGGAAGAAAAGCTCATCCGCCGCCCCGTCAGTATCGATGGCTGGTTCGAGACCCGTTATTTGCAAAAATCCCTGAAAACCAAGGGTCTGGAGAACTACTGGACGCCCTATGGCCCGGATGGCAAACAACCGGCCGGCAATGCAGTAGCGGCCGCGACCAGCAAGCAAGGGAGCTAGGCAAATGGCCAGGGCACAGACCGTCAGGATAGAGCAGTACACGGCACCGGCCATCGCGAGCGACAACGTCAAGCGTTTGCCACCGTCACCGACTCGCCCGGTTCGCAAGGTTGAGGTGCCTCGCACGTCCAGGTGGACTTTGAGTCTGGGTGACAAGGCTTTGCCCTGGTTGTTGCCGCTGGTGTTGCTCGGCTTATGGTACCTGGGGGTGGAACGCGGCTGGCTTTCAGAGCAGGTGCTACCACCGCCAGCCTACATTTATCAGACCTTGTCGGACCTGGTCACCAGTGGTGATCTTTGGCTGAATGCGTCCGCCAGCCTGCAACGGGTTGTCGTCGGATTTACCTTGGGCGCGTTCATCGGCATGGCGCTGGGGCTGGCCATGGGACTTTCCAGGACGGTAGAGGACTTTCTGCTACCCACCTTCAACGCGCTGGTGCAGATCCCGGTACTTGGCTGGTTGCCGTTTGCCTTGCTGCTGTTCGGCATCGGCGAGACGCTCAAGTATGTGCTAATTGCCAAGGCCGCCATGGTGCCGATCACCCTGTGCACCTTGCAGGCTTTCCACCAGGCACCCAAGGGACTGTTGGAAGTCGGTCGGGCCTACGGTTTCAGCCGTCGACAAAGCGTCAGCTCCATCGTCTTGCCGGCAGCCGTCCCGACGCTGTTTACCGGATTGCGTCTGGGCTTCACCAAAGCCTGGTTATCACTGGTCGTGGTCGAGTTGGTGGCATCGAGTGAGGGGCTGGGTTACCTGATCGTCTATGGGCGCCAGCTGTTTCAACTGGACCTGGTGATGGCGGCCGTTGTGGTAGTGGGTGCGCTCGGTCTGGCGATAGACCGCGGTTTCGATTACGTGGAGCGGCGCCTGAATCGTGGTCGTCCAGCTGCTGGGGGGCGCTTGTCATGAGTGCAATCATTGCAGCAGGTAACGGCGGTAGAAGATATCGAGGTTGGGTCTTGCCAATTGCCGCCATCGCCCTGTGGTGGCTGGCTTCGAACCAGGGCTGGAGCCAATCGGGCCTGCTCGTTTCGCCGGAAAAAGTCGCCGCAACGGCTTGGGATCAAATTGCTTCGGGCAAATTCTGGCGGGCCATTTCCGCCAGCCTGGCGCGCAACCTCAGTGGCTTTTTTATCGGTACCACGCTGGGCCTGATATTGGGTTGCCTGTTGGGCCTGTCGCGGTATTTCGAACGTCTTGTAGGTCCGAGTTTCAATACCTTCAAGCAAATCTCTCTGTTCGCCTGGATCCCCTTGATCTCGGTGTGGTTCGGCCTGGGCGACGTGGCCAAGGTGGTGTTCCTGTCACTGGCGGCACTGGTGCCTGTGGTGGTCAATACCTGCGACGGTTTGCGCAACGTCCCGCCCAATCTGTTGGAAGTGGCGCGGGTGTATGGCTTCACCCACTGGCAAACCATCATCGGGGTCATGCTGCCCGCCGCTTTGCCGTCGATTTTCACAGGACTTTACCTGGCGCTGGTCTATTCCTGGCTGGCGACCATCGGCGCCGAATATCTGCTGGTATCGGGGGAGGGGATCGGCAATACGCTTATTGATGGCAGCGAACATTTCATGATGGACCTGGTGTTGTTCGGGATGGTGGTTATCGGCCTGGTGGGCTGGGGCCTCAATGCCCTGGCCCGGACACTCGAGCGGCGGATGCAGCGCCTGTATGGCATCGCTGCTCGTTGATCGGCACTTTCATAAGGATTGCAACATGCTCAACAACAGCCTGACCCTGCAAAACATCAGCAAGCGATTCGCTTCCCGACCGGGCAGTTCGACTCAATTGCAAGTACTCGACAACATCCATCTCGACATCGCACCTGGCGAGTTCATCAGCATCGTCGGCGCCAGTGGTTGCGGCAAATCCACGCTGCTGCGACTGATACTTGGCCTGGACGAAGAATACGACGGGCGCATCCTGCTCAATGGCAAACCCATCGAAGGCACTGGTCTGGAACGCGGCATTGTGTTTCAGGATCACCGCTTGTTTCCCTGGCTCAACGTCGAGCAGAACGTTGCTGTCGGGCTGAAGAATTCACCCCTGAGCCCCGGGCAGAAACGCGAGACCGTGCGCGAGCACATCGAACTGGTCGGCCTGCAAGACTTTACCGATGCCTACCCGCATCAGATTTCCGGCGGCATGGCGCAACGCGTGGCCATAGCCCGCGGCCTGGTCAATCGCCCGAGCATCCTGTTACTGGATGAACCGCTGGGTGCCCTCGACGCCTTTTCCCGTGCGCGCCTGCAGGGCGAACTGCAAAACATCTGGGCCAAGGAAAAAATCACCATGATCCTGGTTACCCACGATGTTGATGAGGCGGTATTCCTGGGTGATCGCGTGGTGGTGATGCAGCCCAACCCTGGCCGGATCCGGCGCATTGTCGACATCGATCTGCCGCGCTCGCGCAACCGCAGTGACAGCCGTTTCATCGCTCTGCGCGACGATGTGCTGAGCGATTTCGCCGAGCTGCACTGAGCCTCTGTGGCTCATATTTTTCAGACTTACTCTTTTTCAAGGAACGGAAAATGTCCGAACGCCAACTCAACCTTAACCTCTTCATCTACCCCAACGGCCATCACGAAGCCGCCTGGCGTCACCCGCAATCGGTGCCGGAATCTTCCATGGATATCGGCTATTACCAGCAACTGGCGTTACGCGCTGAGTACGAAAAGCTTGATGCGATTTTCTTCGCGGATTCGCCATCACTGGCCGAAAGCGGACGTGAAGGTTTGCGCATTCGTTTCGAACCCATCACCTGGTTAGCGGCAATTGCCGCGGTGACCCAACGCATCGGCCTGATCGCAACGGCCAGCACGACCTACAGCGAGCCCTACAACCTGGCCCGTTCGTTCAGTGCGTTGGACCACCTCAGCAAGGGCCGCGCGGGCTGGAACATCGTCACCACTTCCATGGCCGCCGCAGCCGCCAACTTCGGCCTGGACCAACACCCATCGGCCCATGATCGCTATGCCCAGGCCGAAGAATTCGTGCAAGTGGTCGGTGACCTGTGGGACAGCTGGGAGGACGATGCGCTGGTGCTGGACAAGACCTCCGGGGTGTTTGCCGACAATGACAAGGTGCATACGATCAACCACGTGGGCGCTCACTACAAAGTCAAAGGCCCGTTCAACTCGCCGCGCTCGCCTCAGGGGCGACCGGTGCAGGTGCAGGCCGGCTCTTCCGAAGATGGCCGTGATTTCGCCTCCAGGCATGCTGAAGCGATTTTCACCGCGCACCAGACCCTGCAAAGCGCGACCGAATTCGCTAACGATATCCGTGCGCGGGCGAAGGCAGTGGGGCGCAACCCTCGCCAGCTGAAAATCCTTCCGGGCATCAGCCCGTACATTGGCAGCACCGAAGCCGAAGCCCAGCGCAAATTCGACGAGCTCAACGAACTGGTGCTGCCGCACATTTCCCTGGGCCAGCTACGCCGCATGTTGGGCGTGGACCTGTCCGGTCAGGATCTGGATGCGCCATTCCCGCGCCACCTGATCAACTTCGACAGCAGCGAAAGCCAGTCCAGCCGCTTCAAGCTGATCATCGACATCGTCGACCGCGAGAAACCGACACTGCGCCAGCTGATCAATCGCCTGGCCGGTGCGCGCGGGCATTGGGTGCCGGTGGGCACGCCGGTGCAGATTGCCGACCTGATCGAGCAGTGGTTCCGCAGTGGCGCCGCCGATGGTTTCAACGTGATGCCGCCGGCGTTCCCCGAGGGCTTTGAAGTGTTCCTCGATGAAGTGCTGCCGATCCTGCGCAAGCGCGGCCTGTTCCGTCATGAATACGCGGGGAGCACGCTGCGTGAGCACTACGGCCTGAATCGCCCGGATTCGCGTTTTGCCCTGAAGTCCGCCTGAGCGACTTTCAGGTTTTTCTTCCTCAGGCCAGGCCTGCCGATTGAGGCTCGCCTGGCTGCAGCCACTCAATGCTCATGGGCATGTGAATGGGTGATCAGGGAATGCGGAACCTTGGTGCGTTCCAGCCCGCCACGGTCCAGCCACCTGAGGGTCTGCTCATAAGCGCGCTGCAACAGAGACTCGGTCTGGGCAAAGTTGAACACCGAGACATCCACGGGGCACAAAGGCGGGACGATGTGCAGGCTGGTGAGGGTGCGGAAGTGTTCGATGTCGCTCACCAACTGACGCATGCTCATCAGGTTGACGGTATGCAAGGCCAGGGCGATCAAGCCTCGGGGCGGTTGAGAAAGGGCGCAACTCATTCCAGTGGGGACGACCACGACGTTGGTGGCGCCCAGGGCTACGGCCGTTGAAATAGGCGTATTGCTGGCCACGCCACCGTCAATCAGGAACTGATCGGCTATTTGTACGCAGGGGAACACCAACGGGATGGCTGCGCTGGCCAGTAAGGCCTGCCTGAGTTCACCCTTGGACAGCACGGTCTCGGCACCGCTGAGCAGGTCGGTGGTGACGATGTGCAGGGGCAGCGTCGCGTCCTCGATGCGGTGGATCGGCAGTGCTTGCCCCAGCAGTCGGTTCAAGGCTTGCGGCTGCAACAGAAAACCCCGCCGTTTGATCAATCCTCTACAGGTATCGAGCCAGGACAGGGGAAAGATGTCCGTTTTACGCAAGCCGCGCCAGAAACCGGCGAGCGCCTCGACACCTTCGGCATCGGGTCTTGCGGCAAAGTAGGCACCGTTGATGGCCCCCACCGAAGCTCCCACCACCAAGTCGAATCGAACATTGGCCTCGACCAGGGCCCGCAACATGCCAACCTGGACAGCCCCCAGGCTGCCACCGCCAGCGAATACGATTGCAGTTTTGGTCGCCATGCCCGAAGTCTCTGTGCAGCCGTGTGTCGAGTCAGTGTAGTTGACCGATCAGCGCTGTTTTCGGGGACTGCGTCCAATGCATGCGTAGCTTGAGATGCTGAATCGACTGCAGGGGCAGGGGGTCCTTATTTCGAAAAGGAATTGGATACGACGGCAGGCGTGCGTCAGCCTCTGGGGCAGGTAGCGGCCGGCGCTGTCAGGCTTGCCACTTGATCGAACATCGCAAACGCGCGTGAGCGCCCACAGATATCGAGGTAGAGAAATGGCCAAGGCCGCAGATGTCGTTGTGCAATGTCTGGAAAACGAGGGCGTGGAGTTCGTATTCGGCATTCCTGGCGAGGAAAACCTTGACTTGCTGGAGTCCCTGCGCAAATCAACCATCAAGCTGGTACTGACCCGCCACGAGCAGTCCGCCGGTTTCATGGCCGCCACCTACGGCAGGCTCACGGGCAAGACCGGCGTCAGCCTGTCGACGCTCGGCCCAGGCGCGACCAACCTGGTCACGGCCGGTGCCTACGCCTACCTCGGTGGCATGCCGATGCTGATGATCACGGGGCAGAAACCGATCAAGAAGTCCAAGCAGGGCCGTTTCCAGATACTGGACGTCGTCGGCATGATGCAGCCGCTGACCAAGTACACCCATCAGTTGGCGTCTGCCGACAACATTCCTTCGCGCGTACGCGAAGCCTTTCGCCTGGCTGAAGAAGAAAAGCCCGGGGCCGTGCACCTGGAATTGCCTGAAGACATTGCCGCCGAACAGACCGAAAGCATGCCGATCCCGCCGAGCCTGGTCCGTCGCCCCCTGGCCGAACACAAATCCATCGAAGGTGCCGTCGAAAAACTAAAGGCCGCCCGCAGCCCGATCCTGGTGATCGGCGCCGGCGCCAATCGAAAAATGACCGCCAAGGTCCTCAAACAACTGATCGACCAAACCGGCATCCCGTTTGTCACCACGCAAATGGGCAAGGGCGTGGTGGACGAACGCCATCCACGCTTTCTCGGCAACGCCGCACTCTCTGCCGGCGACTTCGTCCACCGCGCGGTCGAGGCCGCCGATCTGATCGTCAACATCGGTCACGACGTGATTGAGAAACCGCCGTTTTTCATGGTCCGTGGCGGAACCGAAGTGATCCACGTCAACTTCCGTTCTGCAGAAGTCGATCCTGTTTATTTCCCGCAGATTGAAGTGGTGGGCGACATCGCCAATGCCGTGTGGCAGATCGGCGAGGCGCTGAAAACTCAGAAACATTGGGATTTCAGCCGCCTGCTGGCGATCCGCGAAGCCAACGAAGCCCAGATCATCGAGGGCGCGGACGACAACCGCTTCCCGATCTACCCTCAGCGCTTCGTGGCTGATGTGCGTCGCGCCTTGCCATCCGAGGGCATCGTCGCGCTGGACAACGGTATCTACAAAATCTGGTTCGCGCGCAACTACAAGGCCCACAAGCCCAACACCGTACTGCTGGACAACGCTCTGGCGACCATGGGCGCAGGCCTGCCATCGGCCATGGCCTCGCATCTGGTTTACCCGGATCGCCCTGTGGTGGCCGTGTGCGGCGACGGTGGTTTCATGATGAACAGCCAGGAACTGGAAACCGCCGTGCGCCTGAAAATGAACCTGACGGTCATCATCCTGCGCGACGACGGCTACGGCATGATCCGCTGGAAACAGTCGAACATGGGCTTCACCGATTTCGGCCTGGACTATGGCAATCCGGATTTCGTCATGTATGCGCAAAGCTATGGCGCCAACGGCCACCGGGTGGAAAGTGCCGAAGATTTCCTGCCTCTGTTGCAACGCTGCATCAGCGAACCGGGCGTGCACGTGATCGATTGCCCCGTGGATTATTCGGAGAATGATTTCATTCTCAATACTGAACTCAAGCGAAGAAGCGCGTTGGTCTGATCCATCAAGGCTGGTTTAGTCAAAGTAGCGGTACGGCTGTTTCGTACCGCTCGACCAAGTGATTTCAACAACTGATTGGTTTATTGATTGCATTGATTCTGCGTCCGAATTCCGGACCCAAATTCAAGACGCCGGGCTACCTTCAACTCCCCCTACAGCTTTATGGAGCGATACGTTCGAATCGTCAGAGTACTGCGCAACGATGGTGCCTATCGCACCAGAATGCCGGAGTGCCTGATACAAAAGCTCCAGTACGTGGAAAGCAACCAGATACCTGATGATCGAGGGTGACCCAAGGGTTAAAAGTGGATTTCAGCAGTCTTGAGGCCCAAGTCTCGAAGCTCGGCGATCAAGTCATCCAAATGCCCGAAAGACTCGACCTCTTCGTTGTCATCAACCAGGAAATAACTTCTCCCGGCGTCCTTCTTGAAAAACACAATCCACTCCTTGGGGTTGGTCGGGTTTGCGATCACATGGGTGTCGAAGGACACGCCTTCGGCATGTTTGGTTTTCACAGCTTTACGATTCATGTCTGTCACCACGCTACGCGCGTTCTCAAAATTCTCTATTGGCAGTGCATGCCCGCCCAGCTCCATCTGAGCTTTCACCATAAACATCTCCAGCCGCACGAAGCAGTGGAGCCAGGGCATTTCAATTATCACTGTATGTTAATATTATGCACATGCATCCACTGAGGGGCTAGCCGTGATTGCGATAGGTGAGGCGTGGAAGACGGGGCTGTTGGGGCGAGGGCACTGGCTTCGCAATATAGTGTCTGGCGTGATCGTAGGGGTCGTGGCGCTCCCTCTGGCAATGGCGTTTGCCATCGCATCTGGCGTCAAGCCTGAACAAGGCATCTACACCGCAATCATCGGTGGTCTGCTGGTTTCGCTCTTTGGGGGAAGCCGCTTGCAAATTGCCGGGCCGACAGGTGCGTTCATCGTGATTCTGGCGGGCGTCACAGCCGAGCATGGTGTTGACGGTCTGCAAATCGCCACGATGATGGCGGGGGCCATGCTGCTATTGCTGGGGGTGGCCCGGCTCGGTGCAATCATCAAGTTTATTCCCGATCCGGTGATCGTCGGATTCACTGCGGGCATCGGCGTGATCATATGGGTCGGGCAGTGGAGAGACTTTTTCGGTTTACCGAAGGTCAGTGGAGAGCACTTCCATGAAAAGCTCTGGCATCTGCTCCAGGCCCTGCCGGATCTTCATATCGCCACAACCCTGTTGGCGGTGATCAGCCTTTTCCTGGTCATAAGCGCGTCCAGAATTCCCGGACTCAAACGGATACCTGGCCCGCTAATCGCAATGGCCGTCGCTACCGCGATACAGTCAACCTTTCACTTCGAGGGGGTCGCCACAATTGGCAGTGCATTTGGGGGCATACCTCAAGGTCTGCCAACGCTGAGCCTGCCTGAAATCACGCTGTCGCGTGTCATCGATTTGATTGGTCCGGCGTTCACGATCGCCATGCTTGGAGCAATCGAATCACTGCTGTCCGCGATGGTGGCCGATGGCATGGCAGGTACCAAGCATGATTCCAATCAGGAGCTGATCGGTCAGGGAGTGGCCAACCTGGTCACGCCCTTGTTTGGCGGCTTTGCCGCTACCGGAGCCATTGCCCGCACGGCAACCAATATCCGTAATGGCGGCACAAGCCCGCTGGCCGGCATTACGCACGCAGTCACCCTGGTGCTTATTATTCTGTTTCTGGCACCTCTGGCCTCAAACATCCCGCTGTGCGCACTGGCCGCTATTCTTTTCGTGGTCGCATACAACATGAGCGAATTGAAGCATTTCAAGCGCATGGTCCAGCGAGCCCCGCGCGCGGACGTATCGATCCTGCTCATCACCTTCAGCCTCACCGTGTTCAGCGACTTGGTGATCGCCGTGAATATTGGCGTCATTCTGGCGATGCTGCACTTCATGCGCCGCATGGCCTCATCCGTGGAGGTGCAACAGGTCGTCGAGCACGAGCTGGAAGAAGAGCTAAGGGCCAACGGGCATGCTCGCCTGCCGCCCGGGACATTGATTTATACGATTGAAGGGCCGTTGTTCTTTGGCGCGGCCGAGACTTTCGAGCGAGTCCTGGCTCAGACCCATACCGACCCACGCCTGCTGATTATCCGTTTGAAGCGCGTCCCATTCATGGATATCACAGGCTTACAGGTGCTGGAGGAGGTCATCCAGCAGCTGCACAAGCGGCATATCGTGGTGAAACTTTGCGAGGCGAATACGAAAGTGCGTAACAAGCTCGAAAGGGTGGGTATCTTGCAAGAAATCGGCACGGAGCATTACCACACCGACTTCAACACCGCACTGGCTGAAGCTGTCAGTCTCGCAGAGGAGACATCGACTCTTTAGACGCTGACGGTCCGTGCCGGGTTATGGCTTGGTGCTGGTGGCGTGCTTGCTTTTGGTCGAATAACTGGCGCCGTGGGCGTCCAGGTAGTCACGAATCAGCTGGCGGACCACCTGCGAAGGCGTCAAATCCTGTGCTGCACAGAGCTCCTCGAACGCTTTTTTCTTGATGGGATCAATGAGCACTGTGAGGCGCGCAGTCTTGCTTTCCATGGGGTATTCAATCACTCAATCGCTAGATGTTAATCAAATTGTAATTGCCTTGCCCGGTGCTGTCACTGTTACGACCGTGGGTCGTTCGGCAGGTCGATTGTGATCAGTCATGTGCGACCGGGAAAGACTTCAGAGCTATCCTGAGTCTTTGAGACTGAGCACTGTTGTGATCTTGTGTGCAGGGGCAGGCAGAACCGCGTTTTTTGACATCAGGATCCAGTATTGAATGTTGCGCTCACCCTCTAGTGAAGAGGGCTCTTTTGGTGCTCCACAAGGCCTTTAAGGATAAAGCCCGGTGGCCGTATGGAAAGTAGCAGCAATGAATGCAAAAGTCGGACTGACGAGTGACGCAGAGGCGGAAGACTTTTTCATACAAACACTGGAGCAGGCGATCGATGCGGTTGTGATCATTGATGATCACAACCGGGTGGTGTTTTTCAATAGCGCTGCCGAGACGTTTTGGGGCTGTTCTCGGATTGAAGTGCTGGGTCGAAATGTCAGCTCCCTGGTCCCTCACACTTTACGCGCCCATCATGATGGCTATATCAGTGCTAACCGCGAGACTGGGATCAATAAAATTGTGGGCGTCAGTCGGGATGTCCGGATCGAGCGTGAGGGTGGCGAGGAGCGCTGGGGCTCTATGTCTATCTCGAAAATCGCTCTTCATGACCGAATCCTGTACGCGGCCTTCCTCAAGGATATAACGCAATTACGCTTGAACGACATCGAACGCGGCTTGCTGTCGATGTCGGTCAATGTCACCAGCTCGGCCACCTGTATCGTTGACGCGAACTCTTGCCTTATTTATGTCAACGATGGGCTCATTCGGCTGCTGGGCTATTCCCGTGAGGAAATGATCGGGCAGTCACCGCTGATGTTCTTTGTCTCCGATGTTCCTGCGCAAGCGCCTGCGGAACCAGGGCTGGAAGGCATTCTCTGTGGTCAACCTCATGATGTAAGCGCCTTGATCAGCAAGCGCAACGGTCAACGACTATGGGTGCACGTCTCATCAACGCCCGTGTTCGACACGCAAGGGTTGCTCGAAAATGTCGTGATCGTACTGACCGACATTACCCAGTCAAAACTGCATGAGGTCCTACAGGAAAGGGTCATTGGTGCACTGCTGAAAGAGGAGCCCCTGGAGAGCGTGCTAACCATGATGTGCCACGAAATTGAGCGCATCGCCCCCGAAGTCATTGTCTCGATCCTGAGCGTGGACGAGGAGGGGATCTTGCACCCGTTAGCCAGTCCAGGCTTGCCCACCGATTACTCCAGGGCCATTGAGGGATTATCCATCGGTCCTGTGGCGGGTTCCTGCGGCACGGCCGCCTATCGGGGCGAACCGGTTCTGGTAACGGACATCAATAATGACCCGCTGTGGGCTGAGTACAAATGGCTGGCGAAACAGTCAGGCCTGCGGGCTTGTTGGTCTATTCCTGTGCGCAACGGGGCGGGACGGATTGCGGCGACCTTTGCGCTCTACTTCAGGGAAAGCCGCGGCCCCGACCCCTTGCACGCTCACTTGGTGTCGGCAGGGACGCACTTGTGCATGTTGGCACTTGAACGGGAGGAGGCGCGTCAATCCATTCGAAGAATGGCTTTCTACGATGCGTTGACCGGTTTGCCCAACCGAAATTTCCTGCTTTCCCAAGCACACAAATGCATTCTTGAAATGACTCGAGAAGCTGCAGAGCTTGCCGTTCTGTTTATCGATCTGGACCGATTCAAACAGGTCAACGACGCCTTGGGGCACGCGTCGGGAGACGAGTTGCTGCGAGTCATGGCCCAACGGTTACGCAGCGTGCTTCGAGATTCTGATTTCGTTGGGCGTTTATCCGGTGATGAGTTCGTGTTGGTACTGCCGCGGATGAATGCGACACAGGTCACGATCTTTCTTGAGCGACTGATGATGATCCTGAAGGCTCCGACGACGATTGCGGGCACTTCTATCGTTGTTTCCGCCAGCATCGGCATCAGCCTGTTCCCGGGGGATGGTCAAGACATGGAGAGTCTGTTGCATTGCGCTGACATTGCCATGTACCAGGCCAAACGGGCCGAGCGGGGGACCTTCAGTTTCTTTCTTGAAGAGATGAACCGACTCGCTCAAGGGCGATTGATGCTGGAAACAGAACTGCGCAAAGCGCTCACTGACAGTGGCCTGGAACTGCATTATCAGCCACAAATCGACTTGAACAGCAGGCGTCTGGTCGGTGTTGAGGCACTGGCGCGTTGGGCACACCCAACACTCGGTACTATCTCGCCAATGCAATTTATTCCTCTTGCCGAGGAATGCGGGCTGATCAATGACCTGAGTCAATGGGTGTTGCGGGAGGCCTGTGAACAGCTTGCCGAGTGGCAGCAGCAAGGTTTGCAAGTGCCATCCGTGTCGATCAATCTCTCGCCCATCAATTTTCACAACCTGAACCTGGCGACGCTGATTGCTCAACAACTGCAACGTTGCGGCTTGAAGCCCGTCAATTTATGCGTGGAAGTGACCGAGGGTGTGTTGCTGAGCGACAGTCTTGGGGCCGAGCAAGCCATCCGGGATTTGCATGCATTGGGGGTACGACTGGCCATTGATGACTTTGGTACAGGTTATTCCAGCCTCGGGTATTTACGGCACCTGCCAATCAGCGAGCTGAAACTGGACAAGAGCTTTGTCGACGATCTGGAACACGATATGTCCTGCCGCGCTTTAAGCGAATCCGTCGTTGCAATAGGCAGAGGGCTTTCGTTGCACGTAGTGGCTGAAGGTATTGAGCACGCTATTCAGTGTGAGATTCTCAAAGCCCAAGGCTACAAGATCGGGCAAGGTAACTTTTTTTCAGCGCCACTGTCTTGCCGGGATTTTGAGCAATGGTTCTCATCGTACGGTCATGATTGAACGCGACGCTCAGATTTAACTGGCTAGCCATCGGAAATCGCGTTTGCCCTGGCCAGTGTCGTAGATGCAAGGACCTGCGCATCAGGGAGCTGGAGCAGCCCGACCAACTGCTCGATGATCTCAATCACCTCCTGGCCCGGACCGAAACACGCCTTGACCCCCTGGCGCAGTAGCTGTTGTACATCGGCGTCCGGAATGATTCCTCCCACGACCACCGAAATATTGAGTTCACGATCGTTCAACAGACTCAACAGTTCAGCGAGTAATTCGTTGTGCGCCCCGGCCAGACTTGAAATTCCGATCAGATCCACCTGGCCTTCTTCCTCCAGTGATTGCAGTAATTGAATCGGTGTTTGAAACAGGGGTAGCAGACGCACCTCGAAGCCGGCATCGACGAGCGCCGCGGCTATCAATCGAATACCACGGTCATGCCCGTCCTGGCCCAACTTGGTCAGCAGCATCCTGGGTGGCCGATTATGGTCAACGACAAAGCGGCAAATGCGCGTACCGACCAGGGTCCAATCGGGGAGGTTATTCACGGCGGGCCCATAGTGGCCGGCGTGAAAACTCAGGTCTTGCCTGTAGCGTGGCCACACCTTTTCCAGGGCCTGGGTGCATTCGCCGAGTGTTGCCCGCGCCCTGATGGCAGCCATGGTCTTGTCCAGCAGATTACCCTGGCCTGAGCGTGCACATTCGGTGATTGCCTGCAGCAGGGTTTCGACACGGGCAGTGTCGCGCCTCAGGCGCAGGCTGCTGAGGCGTCGGCACTGGCGGGCGCGCAGTGTCTGGCTGTCCACGGGTAACGCAGGCGCCTGCGCTGCTTGCGCGGGTTCATTTGAAGCAACACGCCGCTGGATCCCGCAATCAAGACGGGCCTGGGTTGACATGGCCTGGAGGTGGATGGCCTGACTGATCCAGCCGGACGCTATCGACTGGAACACGCCTCCCCGGGCATCTATTTCGATCATCTTTTGGCGAACCAGCGCAGCCATTTGTGCCGTCAGGGATTCCATCATGTAGGACCCCGCCCAAGGGTCCACCACATCACAAAGTCCGGTTTCCTGTTGAAGGATGTGTTGGGTATTACTGGCCAATCTTGATGAGTCTTCACTGGGTAGTGTCAGGGCCTCGTCCCAGGCATTGGTGTGAAGGGACTGCGTGCCGCCGAATACCGCGGCCATGGCCTGGACGGTTGTGCGCACGACATTGTTGAGCGGGTCCTGAGCGCTGAGCGACCAGCCTGATGTCTGGCAGTGCATGCGCAGCGCCTGGCCTTTTTCACTCTTGACGCCCAGGTCTCGGGTTATTTCGGACCAGAGCAGGCGGGCCGCGCGACACTTGGCGACTTCGCTGAAAAAATCGCTGCCGATGCCGAAAAAAAAGCTGATGCGCTCACAGAATCGTTGCAGGTTCAGGCCGCTCTTTTGTACCTGTTCGGCATAGGTTCTGGCATTGACCAAGGTCAGCGCCAGCTCCAGCACAGCGTCGGCACCGGCCTCCTGAAAGTGGTAGCCGGACACTGAAATCGGGTTGAATCGCGGCATGTGTTCGTTCAAGTATCCGATCACATCCAGGGTGATGCGCATCGAGGGCTGTGGCGCAAAAATGTAGGTGTTGCGTACCGTGAACTCTTTGAGAATGTCGTTCTGGATCGTGCCGCTGAGCTGCTCTGCAGCGACGCCGGATTCTTGTGCAGCAACGATGAAGGCCGCCAGCACGGGCAATACCGCGCCGTTCATGGTGAGTGACACCGACACCTGGTCCAGGGCAATCCCATCCAGCAACTCCACCATGTCTTCGACGCTGTCGATGGCGACACCTGCCCTGCCGACATCGGCTTGCCACTGGGGATCGTCGGAGTCATAGCCACGGTGTGTCGGCAAGTCGAAGGCCAGGGACAACCCCTTCGCGCCTTCGGCCAGCCGTTGTCGCAGTCGCTGGTTGCTGGCATCGGCACCGGCAAATCCGGTGTACTGGCGCACCGTCCAGGGTTTTTCCGGGTACATGCTCGAATAGGGACCACGCACAAACGGTGCCTTGCCGGGCAGGCTGTGCAAGTGCTCAAGACCTTCCAGGTCACTGCAGTGATACAGCGGTTTGAGCCGCAGGCCTTCCGGCCGCCAGAGAGGAGGGTGGCTCATGGTTGGCTGCACTTGGTGAGATGGTGTTTGTGGGTAAAAACATCCGCCAGTTTGAAGAAGTCGCTACGCCGGAATACCTCACACCAGTGTGGCTCTCGTTGGCCTGGCTGTCCCGTGTGCAGCCGGATTTGCAAGCTGTCGTTGATGTTCAGGTTGCCGTAGAAATGCAGCTCGCGCTGGCGAATGAGGCCGGGGCGGCGCAAGCCCAACAAGGCCCATTCCGCACGCTCGACCATGGCCTGGAAGTTGGCGAAGTACAGCAGGTCGGCACCGTTGAAGTCGATGTCAGGGCAGGGCGTAAAGTCCAGTACGCGCGCCTCGGTTGACTGGCGATCGATGCCGTAATGACTGTGCCAGTCACCGCCACGTATGCGTCGATTGTCGGCGTGCAGTTGCTGCAACACCTGCGGTGGTTGTGTCACAGGTGCTTGAGTGTCCCTGAGGCATGCTTTGCTGACGCTGCGATTGTCGCCGGGTACGTGACGGCTGACGAAGGTGGATAGCAATGCCAGTTGCCCCACGATACGCTCGCCAAGCCTGACTTCATGTTCACTGTAATGCCGGGCTTGCCCACCGCGCCCGATCCGGGTACGGATCTGGAACGGGCGATTCTCGACGATCGCTTCCAGTTTCAGATTCCACAGCTTTACGCCAGTGAACGCGGCATAGGCGATGCGACCTTGCTCATCGACAAAATCCGGCAAAGACCGATCATGCAATTGGGCTAGCGCGAGCCAGTGTTGATGGCCGCATTCTTTCAACAACCAGTTTTCCGACAACCCGGTGTAGGCCAGGTTGGGCATCGAAGCCAGGTAGGTTTCTGAACGGGTGGCGGTGAACGCTGAGGATGTCGGCATGGCAGGAATCCGTCATTTCGCCCCGCAGGGCGGTCTAGCCGTCACGGGGAAGTGACGGGGCTGATTTCCCGATTGCGAAAGGCGTGCCGATTTACAGCAGTTCTCTAGGATGGTTCTAACTATATGATTATCAATAATAATTTCTGGTTGGTGGGTGGGCGATGGCGGTATCGAGGCGCTACGTGAGTTCGTAGAAATACGAATTCTCGTAGTGGATGTCACGAAATTACGTGGCCCACCGGAACAACATTATTCCCCCAGTTTGATTTCAAGCCGCTTGAACCTCGAAGCCAGTGTCGTGGGTTTGAGCCCCAGCAGTTCAGCGGCACCGCCTTTACCGAACAACTTGCCATCCGCAGCCTTGAGCGCCGCTTCCATGTTGCTGCGTTCGAGTTCGCGAATCTGAGCGTCAGTCATGATTGCAGTCGTGGAGGAGGGCCGCTGTGGCGCGCAGGGACCGGGGTTGGGTTCGTCGGGCAGATCCAGGTTCAGATCCGCGCCAACGGAAGTGATCAGTGCGCGCTCGATGACGTTTTGCAACTCGCGAATATTGCCCGGCCATGAATACCGTTGCAGCCGCTCGATGTCACGGTTGCGCAGGCGTCGTCCTGGCATGTTCAAACGCGTGCTGGTCTGCTTGAGGAAATGGGCGGCCAGAGGTGCAATATCAATCGGACGTTCACGTAATGCTGGCGACTGAATCGGGAAAACGTTGAGCCGGAAGTACAGATCCTCACGGAAATGCTTCGCAGCGACTTCCTGGCGCAGATCGCGGTTCGTCGCGGCAATGATCCGCACATCAACCTTGCGGGTGCGCTCTTCGCCGACCCGTTCGAACTGGCCTTCCTGCAAAACCCGCAGCAGTTTACTTTGCAGTTCGAGGGGGATTTCTCCGATTTCATCGAGGAACAGCGTGCCGCCGTCCGCCAGTTCAAAACGCCCGACGCGGTCACGCACAGCGCCGGTAAAGGCGCCACGAATGTGGCCGAAGAATTCGCTTTCGAACAGTTCCGCCGGGATGGCCGCGCAATTGACCCGGATCAGCGGACTGGCATTGCGGCGGCTCGCCTGATGGATCGCTCGGGCGATCAGTTCCTTGCCCGTACCCGACTCGCCGTTGATCAGCACGCTGGCATCCGTCGGCGCGACCACGTCAATCTGTTTGATTATTTTGCTGATCGGCTCGCTCTGGCCAACGATCTCGCGGAAGTTGTGCTCGATGTGGATCTCTTCCTGCAGGTACGCGTTTTGTTCTTCGAGCCGATCCTTGAGTACCTTGAGTTCTTCAAGGGCGATTTGCAGCTGGTTTTCGGTACTGCGTCGCTCAGTGATGTCGCGAAACACCACCACGGCGCCGACGATGCGGCCATCGGAGATCACCGGGGTGCTGGTGAACTCCACCGGGAACGAACTGCCGTCGCGGCGCCAGAACACCTCCTGGCGTCCCTCGTGGACCACGCCATCGCGCACGGCCTTGTAGATCGGGCATTCCTCGACCGGATAATGGCTGCCGTCTGCATGAGTATGGTGGTGAATGCGATGAATGTTTTTGCCGATCATGTCCTGTGGTTCCCAGCCCAGCATGCGCGCGCCAGCCGGGTTGACGAAGGTAGCCAGGCCTTCGCTGTTGATGCTGTAGATACCATCGCCGACGGAACTGAGCAGCAGTTGGTTATCGCGCTCGCTTTCCTGGAACAGATTGAGGATGTTGCGCCACTCAATCAGCCCGCCACGCATGGTGCGCTCAGTGTGGGCCTGGTCGCGTTGGTATTTCTCATGGCTCAACTCACGCAGCACCAGAATCAGTTGCTGCTCGCCCTTGATTTGCAACGTCGTGGCGGATATTTCCAGCTCGATACGTTCGCCGCTTTTACAGTTGCAGCTCAACTCTTCGGTCCAGCCGCGACCTTTGTCCATCACGGCCTGGGTGAACACGATCAGGTCCGCCAATTGATGGCCGAACAGCTTGCTGACCGGCAGCTCCAGCAATTCCTGGCGTGGGTAGCCGAGCAACTTGCAGGCGGCGATGTTCAGGTCGCCCAGTCGATCGGAAAACGGATTGAGCAGTGCGATGGCTTCGGCGCAATGCTCGAACACCATGTGCCGTGACGAGTACGCCAGGTCGGCCCAGCCGTTGAGTGAGTCTGATTCGTTCATGGATACGAGATCTCGTTGTTGGCCGCTACGAATATTCGTATTTCTACGGGAATGCGTGATTCACCGATAGCGTCAGATACGCCATGAAAAACCGGATCAGATTGTCATCTTCAGATTAATCAACGACTTGCGATGATGCGGAAAATAATTTTATTTCCTGGCACGGCGTTCGCTCTATCTCCTGCAACCCGGCAGCCAACACTGGCTGACGTTCAAGCACGAAGAAACTGGAGAGCGACACTATGCCAACCGTGGATATTCCCCATTACAAAGACGGCGACTTCCTGGTCAATTACGAAGAGAAAGTCTTTGAGGACATCAAGGCCGAGCCCGGCGAAAAAGTCCTGATCACCTTCCACACCATCGCTTTCGAAGGCTCCATTGGCCTGGTCAATATGCTTCAGGCCAAGCGCCTGTTGCGCAAAGGTTTTGAAACCAAAATCCTGCTGTACGGGCCAGGCGTGCAGCTGGGTGTGCAGCGTGGTTTCCCGACCCTGGGGGCTGAAGCATTTCCCGGTCACCTGGCGGTGAACAAGCAACTCATTCAATTCATGGAAGAAGGCGGTGAGGTTTACGCCTGCCGGTTCGCCCTGCAAGCGTTGTACGGCCAGACCGAAAAAGCCCTGATCGAAGGCATCCGCCCGATCAACCCGCTGGACGTGATGGACCTGCGGCTACTGATGCGCCGTGAGGGCGCGATGATCATCGATACCTGGACTGCCTGACAGCACAAACCTTTGTGGGAGCGAGCCTGCTCGCGATGGCGGTGTGCCTGACACACCGTGAAATCCGCATCGCAGGCAAGCCAGCTCCCACAGGACTGATGTGAAACATACAAATCACTACGAACTCAGGACCCCTCATGGCCATCATTCGCGCAGCCGCCGTACAGATCAGCCCGGTGCTTTACAGCCGCGAAGGCACCGTGGACAAGGTCTGCCAACAGATCATCGCCCTCGGTCGACAAGGCGTGCAGTTCGCCGTGTTCCCGGAAACGGTGGTGCCTTACTACCCCTACTTTTCGTTTGTGCAGCCAGCCTTTGCCATGGGCGCACAACACCTCAAGCTGCTCGACCAATCTGTCACGGTGCCGTCCGCCGCCACGTTGGCGATTGGCGAAGCCTGCAAGCAAGCCGGCATGGTCGTTTCCATCGGGGTGAATGAGCGCGATGGCGGCACGATCTACAACGCGCAATTACTGTTCGATGCCGACGGCAGCCTGATTCAGCATCGACGCAAGATCACGCCGACCTACCATGAGCGCATGGTCTGGGGGCAGGGCGACGGTTCAGGCCTGCGTGCGATCGACAGCGCAATCGGTCGCATTGGTTCGCTGGCGTGCTGGGAGCATTACAACCCGCTGGCCCGATACGCCTTGATGGCGGACGGCGAACAGATCCACGCCGCGATGTTTCCCGGCTCGCTGGTCGGCGATATTTTCGCCGAGCAAATCGAAGTCACCATTCGTCATCACGCCCTGGAGTCGGGTTGCTTTGTGGTCAACGCCACAGCGTGGCTGGATGCCGATCAGCAAGGCCAGATCATGCAGGACACCGGTTGTGGAATCAGCCCGATTTCGGGCGGTTGCTTCACGGCCATCGTCTCTCCCGAAGGCAAACTGCTCGGCGAGCCGCAGCGTTCTGGCGAAGGCGTGGTGATTGCCGATCTCGATCTGGCCTTGATCGACAAGCGCAAACGAATGATGGATTCGGTCGGGCATTACAGCCGTCCTGAACTGCTCAGCCTGTTGATCGACCGCACGCCCACGGCGCATGTGCATGAACGCGCCGCGCACCTTGTGGCGGTTGCCGGCGAGGAGTTCGATCATGCACACCAATGAGTTGCTGGCCGAACTGCAATGCCATGGCGTGCGTTGGCCTGCCGCGCAAAACGGCTTGTCTCGACAGGGTGGCGCGGGGCCATCAGATCACAAGGCGCTGAGTTTCGGCAGCCGAACGATGATGGTGCCGATCCTCAATCAGGCCTCGCAGGATTCGCCCTATCAAGCACAACCCAGTGCCGATGGCAGTCAGGCACTGATCTTTCGCGAGGGGTTGCAGGTCGGTCAGGTACAGATGCCCGGTGTCCCGAAGTTCTACGGTTTGAGTACCGCCGATGGCATTCCTTACTGGAAGATCGCCACGCTGCACAGCAGCGATGTACTCGCGACAACGGTGTTGCAGCACTGCATTCGCTTCAATGATCGCGGCAGCTCCTGCCAGTTCTGCGCTATTGGCCAGTCGCTGGCCGCGGGCAAGACCATCGCCCGCAAACGCCCGCAACAACTGGCTGAAGTGGCAAAAGCGGCGGTGGAACTCGATGGTGTCAAGCACATGGTGATGACCACCGGCACCCCGCAAACCCCGGACCGCGGCGCGGCGATTTTGTGTGAGTCTGCCGTCGCCGTAACCGCAGCCGTCGATCTGCCGATTCAGGCCCAGTGCGAACCGCCGGACGACGATCGCTGGTTCCAGCGCCTGGCCGATAGCGGCGTGGTGTCTCTGGGCATGCACCTGGAAGCGGTCACTGATGACGTGCGCCAACGGATCATGCCGGGCAAGGCCGAGGTTCCGCTGAGTCGCTATTTCGAAGCGTTCAGTGCGGCGGTTGAGGTATTCGGTCGGGGCCAGGTCAGCACCTACATTCTCGCAGGCCTGGGTGACAGCGAAGCAGCGATCAGCGAGATGAGCGAGCGCTTGTGCGCGCTGGGTGTGTATCCGTTCGTAGTGCCGTTCGTACCCATCGACGGCACACCGCTGGCTAATCACCCAAAACCCGACAGCGCGATGATGGCCAGGCTCTATCCGCAGATCGGCGCGAGCCTGCGTCGTCACGGTTTGCACTCTGATCAGATCAACGCCGGTTGCGCCAAATGTGGCGCGTGCTCGGCCCTCAAAAGCTACGAATAAACCGGAGAACGCCCATGTCGAATCTCGCCTTTGCTTTGGTCGACAGCACCTTCGAACCGTTCCGCGCGGGTGAACTGCTGGTCAAGCCCGCCAGTGAACACTGGGAGAAACAAGCCTATTTTGCCCTGCGGCGCTCGGTGTTTTCCGATGAGCAACAACTGCTGGTCCAGGACAAGGACAGCCATGATTTTCAAGCTATTGCCATCGTCGCCCTGGCGGGCAATTGCGGGATCTGCGATCAGGTAGTGGGTGCGGTGCGCATCTATCAGCCGCAGCCGGGGCTTTGGATTGGCGGGCGATTGTGCGTGGCCCCGGCGTATCGGCGGCACAGCATGATTGGCAAAGCGCTGGTCAATGAAGCCGTGTCGCGGGCCAAGGAGTTGGGGTGTGAGGTGTTTCGCGCCACGGTACAGACGCAGAACGAAACCTATTTTCATGCCTTGCACTGGCAAACCCTCGAACACATGGAGTTGCATGGCCAGCCGCATTGCTTGATGCAGGCGGACCTGCCGAACTACCCGCTGATGCCGCGACAGGTTTCATTGCGAGCACTGAAGGTGGCACGCCATGATTGAAACGGCTGATTTGACGGCACTGCTCGACAGATTGCGCAGCACGCCCGCGATGCGTTCAAAACAGGCGATTCAGCAACCTGCCGGCGTGATCGGCAGCCCGAAACAAACCCTGAGTCGCGAGCAACTTTACGCATTGCCCGGTGATGACACGGCAGCGATTGCCACTGGCGATCATTTTCAGCTGCTGGCCATCGAAGGCATGTTGCCGGCGTTCGTCGAGAAGGCTCCGTGGTTTGCCGGTTGGTCGGCGGTGATGGCTAATGTCAGCGACATTACGGCCATGGGTGGTCGCGCGACGGCAGTGGTCAACGCCTATTGGCATCACGATAACGCTGCCGCGCAACAGGTGCTGGCAGGCATCCGCGCCGCGTGCGAGGCCTACGGATTATTGCTTGCCGGTGGGCACACAAGCCTGGCGGCGGGCAATCGCGCCGCACTGGCGGTGGCGATTACCGGTATTGCGCAAAAATTGCTTTCCACACTGCATGTTGCGCCTGGCCAGGTCATCGCCATGGCGGTTGATCTTGAAGGGCATTGGCATGCCGACAGTACCTATTGGAAAGCCTTCGAAGGCGTACCCGCCGAGCGCCTGCGCAGCAAGCTCGAAGTGCTGCCGCGCCTGGCCGAAGCCGGCCTGCTGCAAGCGGCCAAAGACATCAGCAACGCCGGGGTACTCGGCAGTCTGTTGATGCTGCTGGAAACCACCGGCTGTGGCACGACGATCGATTTGGCCGCACTGCCGTGTCCGGAAGATGCCGACCTCGCTCGCTGGTTACAGGTGTTCCCCAGCTACGGCTTTTTGCTGACGCTCCAGGAACGTGACTGGGCGCAGGTGCAGGCTGCTTTTGCCGTTGAAGGCGTGCGCTGTGAACGCATCGCGCAGGTCAATTCCAGCGGTGTGCTGAACGTCCGGTTCGGTGAGCAACACGGCGAATTCTGGAACCTGCGCGAGCAGCCATTTACCGGTTTCAGCTACCCCCATCTCGATCTGACCCCCTTGAACCTTGATCAACAGGAGTACTGACATGCCCGCCGTCAATTTCAAAATCCGCTGGCCCAATGGCCGGGAAGCGACCGGTTATTCACCCTCGACCGTGATTTATCAATACCTGGAGGAGGGCGCCAGTTACCCGCTGGCGGACTTTCTGCAACGCATCGAAAGCGCATTGAGCAATGCCTCGGAGCGGGTCAAGCAGGTCAAGGGCTTCTATTGCAGTTCGGCGATGGACACCTTGAGCTCGCTTAAGGGCCAGGCCAGTTGTTTGAGCGAACCCACCCACATTGACGGCCAGGTTGACGTTCTCAGCATGCGAACCGAGGGCGCCGGACAGGTGGTCGGCGCCGGCTGGAGTTCCTTCTGATTCATCGTTTTTTCCCTTAACCCTTTTCGTTACCCAGTACCGGAGCACCCGATGACCAGTCACCTCACTTCAATCAAACCTCCACACCACAGCGTGATCGTCGTCGGCGGTGGCCAGGCGGGTTTATCTGCCAGCTACTACCTGCAACAGCAGGGCATCGAGCATCTGGTATTGGAGAAGCACAGCCTGACCCACACCTGGCGCAACCAGCGTTGGGATGCCTTCAGTCTGGTGACGCCCAACTGGCAGTGTGCATTGCCGGGTTACACCTATACAGAAGGATTCGGCGGCAGCGATCCTCACGGCTTCATGAAGAAAGACGAGATCAACGAATACCTGGCGGGCTTCGTCAAATCGGTCAACGCCCCGGCCCGTGAAGGGGTCACGGTGCAACGCGTGGTGCCACGCAGCCTCGGTGGTTTCGAGGTGCACACCTCTCAGGGTGAATTCACCGCTGATCAGGTGATTGTTGCGTCGGGCGGCTATCACACGCCGATCATTCCGCGTCTGGCTGAGCGTTTGCCGGCCGGCATTCATCAGATTCACTCCGAACAATACCGCAATCCCCAAGCGTTGCCGGCCGGCAATGTGCTGGTGGTCGGTTCCGGACAGTCGGGTGCGCAAATTGCTGAAGATTTGCATCTGGCTGGTCGCAAGGTCTATCTGGCCGTCGGTGATGCGCCCCGTTGTGCGCGCTTTTACCGTGGCAAGGACGTGGTCGATTGGCTGGCAGAAATGGGCTACTACGAGATTGGCGTCGACACGCACCCGCTGCGTGAAGGTGTGCGTGACAACACCAACCACTATGTCACCGGACGTGATGGTGGGCGTGATATCGACCTGCGTAAATTCGCCCTCGAAGGCATGGAGTTGTTCGGTCGTCTCGATGGATTGCAGGGCACAGTCATGCAGTTCGCCAACAATCTGGTCGAGAGTCTCGACAATGCCGATGCGGTCTACAACCGGATCAATGCATCCATCGACAAGTACATCGAACAGCACTCGATTGATGCTCCGGCAGGAGCGCGTTATGAGCCAGATTGGGTGCCTGGGAAAGAGCGCAGCGAGCTGGATCTGCAAGGCGAGGGCATTACCAGCATCATCTGGTGCATCGGCTTCAGCCCGGACTTTACCTGGGTCGAGGCTCCGGTGTTCAACGGTCGTGGTCATCCTGGCCACCAACGTGGAGTGACAGCGCAGCCTGGTCTGTACTTCCTGGGGTTGCCCTGGTTATACACTTGGGGTTCGGGGCGTTTTTCAGGCGTGGCGCGGGACGCGGAGTATCTGGTACAGCACATGGCCGAAGGCGCGCTGGGGAGTACCATGCAGCAACGTCGTTCGGTGGCTGGCTAGGCGAGAGTACAACGCCTCTGCGTGCCAGAGGCGTTTGAGCACCCGCGTAATCACGCAATGTGTCTACATCACCAATTCCTGGCCAAATCTCTGCATGGCCCACAGAGTCCGGCATTTTTTTCGATGCTGACGGCCCTCACTCGCTACTCACTTGAGGTGTCGTTAACGGCAGTATTGAGCGATGTCTAACTCAGCTTCTCGACCCTTGGTCTTGTGGCCCTACCTTTGCTCGGGTAATGGTCGTAGCATTCCTGCCCTACACTGCAATCTTGAGCGGTTCATTTTCGACGGATCCGAACAATCGATTGTCTGACGCTTTCGATAACGGCGGGATCCACCCCAGTCCTGTCCACTTGAATGCCTTCTCTCAGACTTTTTATCTTCTGCGCAATGAGTATTTGCAAGATGGATAGACTGAGTCTTGATGTTGAAGATGCGCAGCGTCTCGTTCCGGACGAGATCCGTTTCGGCGATTTCCAGTTTTTCCCCACCAAACGGTTGCTGCTGAAAGAAGGGAGCCGCGTTGAAATCGGTGGTCGTGCGCTCGATATCCTGCTTGTCCTGATCGCCAACGCTGGAAAAGTGGTAAGCAACCGGGAACTGATCAGGATCGTCTGGCAGGAGGTGGTTGTTGAAACCAGTAGCTTGCGAGTACACATTTGTGGCCTGCGCAAGGCTCTGTCATGCGGTGAGTCGGACGCCCATTTTGTGGTCAATGCCCCTGGTCGAGGCTATAGCTTTGTTGCTCCTGTCATTTTGCCCAGCTCCGCGGGCTCCATAACGCAACTTTTGCCTTTGCAAGTATGGTCCGGCGAAGGGTTGCCTCCGCGTCTAGCGAGAATGGTCGGTCGAGATGACACGGTTTGTTATCTCGCTAATAGCCTGAAACGACAGCGATTCATCACCATTACGGGTCCAGGAGGAATGGGTAAAACCACCGTGGCTGTTGCAGTTGCGCACACATT
This sequence comes from Pseudomonas sp. G(2018), assembly GCF_005502415.1. Lineage (NCBI taxonomy): Bacteria > Pseudomonadati > Pseudomonadota > Gammaproteobacteria > Pseudomonadales > Pseudomonadaceae > Pseudomonas > Pseudomonas sp. G(2018). The sequence goes on from NZ_SCOO01000043.1 coordinate 44,892, forward strand.
ACTGTCGCACTTCGAGGGGGCTGTGTACTTTCTCGATCTAGGCTCCGTTACCGATCCGGCATTGTTGGTGGGGACATTGGCTTCGGCCTTTGGTGCCAACTGCAAAGGCACCGATAACACCCGTGAACTCGTGGTGTTTTTGAAGAGTAAACGCTTGCTCCTGGTGCTTGATAGTTGTGAGCATTTGATCGACGCAGTTGCTGCGCTGACAGAAAGGCTCTTCGGTGAGGCGGTGCAAGTGCACATTCTCGCCAGCAGCCGTGAACCTCTTCAAGCTGAAGGTGAGAACGTTCACCGCTTGTGTCCATTGGCTTGCCCCCCAGAGCAAAGTGATCTGTCTGCGGCGACTGCTTTAGGGTTTTCGGCCGTTCAATTGTTTGTAGAAAGGGCTTCGACAGGTGGTACTCCCCTAATTCTGAGTGACGAGGATGCGCCAGTTGTCGCGCATATCTGCCGCAAACTCGACGGCGTAGCGTTAGCCATCGAGTTGGGTGCGGGCCGGGTCGACGCCTATGGCATCCAGGGTACTGCCGAGTTGTTGAACAGTCGTTTCAGCCTGTTCTGGAGTGGTCGGCGAACTGCACTTCCGCGACACCAGACCCTTAACGCGATGCTCGATTGGAGTTACAACCTCCTATCCTCGATGGAGGCGATGGTGCTCCGCCGGCTATCGGTATTCAGTGGAGCTTTTTCTCTCATCACGGCCACAGAAGTGCTACTGGATTCCGGTGCTGACGAGACACAGGTCATCGATATGATTGGGCGGTTGGTGGCGAAGTCATTGCTCTCGGCACAATCCACAGGCCGTTCCATGCGTTATCGAATGCTCGACACCACGCGAGTCTATGCCCTGGATAAACTGCGGCAGAGTGGCGAGGCTGGGGAAATGGCCAGGCGGCATGCGCTTCATCAGATTGCACTGTTAGAGCGACTTGATGTGAACTCGGTCTCCTTTCTGGAGTATGAGCACGCTCACCGTTATCTTGAACATCTGGGTAATTTACGCGCGGCGCTGGAGTGGTCATTTTCCGAAACGGAAAACCTGAAGATTGGTATTCGCCTTGCCGCGGCGGCGGTGCCGCTGTTTTTGGGGCTATCGATGCTCAATGAGTGCCTGCGCTGGAGTGAGCAGGCGTTATCCGCGCTGGACAACACAGGAGGCAGTTCGCAAGAGATTATTCTGCAAGAAGCGTCTGCCATCTCCTCGATGTTCACTCACGGCAACTCTTTGGCGGTGCACAGGGCTTTGATTCGCGGGATAGAGCTAGGTGAATGTCTCAATGATGCACCGCGGCAATTGCGTTTGTTGGCGGGGTTGAACATCTTTTTGACACGGGCGGGAGATTTTCAGAAAGCGCTTCAAATAGCCCACAAGAATATGGAAGTCAGCACGCGAGTGTCCGGCCCTGCGGGTATCGCCATGGCGAAATGGATGCTGGGGGTTTCTTGTCATCTTGTTGGTCGGCAGGCGCAGGCTCAGCAACTATGTACGGCCGGGCTGAACATGGTGTCGTCACAACCGCATGGCGATGCTATTTATTTCGGCTACGACCATCAGATTCGTGCGCTGGTGTCCCTGGCCAGAATCTTGTGGTTGCGAGGTTACCCGGATCAGGCGGTGGTGATTGCCCGCCAGGCGCTGGAGGATGCGCAGAATCTAAAACATCCGGTGACCATCTGCATTTCCTTGATTTACGTGTCGACGGTGTTTCTCTGGGTGGGCGATTGGGTTACCGCTGAAAGGACTATCGACAAACTGATGCTCAACGCCAGCAAAAATGCACTTAATCCGGATCAGGCCGTTGGTATGGGGCTTAAAGGTATTTTAATGATCCGTCAGGGCCGTGTGGATTGCGGTGTGGTTTTGCTGCAACAGTGCTTGAGTGTATTAAATGAGGAAAATCATCAAGTCCTCAGTACGATGTTCATGAAAAGCTTGGCAGAGGGGCTGGCAATGCGGGGCGAGTTCGACAAAGCCCGGCAGATGATCGTTGGCGCACAATGCATGGTCGAAGATAACGGTGAAACATTTGATACCCCAGAGGTGCTGCGTATTGCCGCAGAGATATACTCGACGCAATCTACGCCGGACTTCGAGCGAGCAGAGGCTTGTATTCAACGATCGTTGAATTGCGCGCGCCGTCAGACTGCTTTGGGGTGGGAATTGCGTGCTTCTATCACACTGGCAAAGTTGCGCGTTTTGCAGGGGCGCAACAGCGAAGCCTACGAGTTGATTTGGCAAGTCTACCGACGATTCAGCGAGGGTTTCGACTCCGTTGATCTGCGCACCGCCAGGCAATTGCTTCACAAATTGCCTCACTCGCGAAACCTGTCAGGCGTCCCTTGGGACAACTTCATTAACGGCCCTCGCTAAATACGGCGGAAGGGGATCAGGCCTTACCTCCGAGTAATGCTACGGCTTCGTCTGTGGTCCACAGAGCGTTGGCCATGAAGCGGTAATTTATCAGCGCGGCCTGATATCCATCGCCTTCGGGCAGTTTTGGCCCTGCTACGGCATCGCGTACCACCGCAACCTCAAAGCCCTGCTCAAGTAAATCGCGCAGGTGTGATTCGACGCAGAGATTGGCGAGCATACCTACCAGTATCACTTGGTCGACATGCTGTTTGCGTAGTTGCAGGGTCAAGTCATTGACTTGCGGGCCGTACAGTTTATGGGGTGAGCAGACTATGGTTTTGTTGTCCTCGATGTAGGGTTTGAATTCAGGCATGAAATCGCTCCCGGAGTTGAGAAAACCTTCAAGGCTCAGGGCGCTTGGGCGATCGAATATCTTGATGTCGTGCTGGAATTGCTCAGCTGGTCCCTGGATCTGCCAAGCGTGATCGTGGGGGTAGTAGTAATGCGGCGAGATGGCCACGGTGATATCCGCTGCTTTCGCTGCTTTGAACAAGCGTAGCAAATTGGCCACCAGGTTTTGCTCGGTCACGCTTTCTCCCACCACGGCCCAGGCCTTACCCTTATCGCTCATGAAGTCAATTTGCGGGTCAATGACAACCAGAGCCGCGTGGGCGATGTCTAGTTTCATTGACGACTTGGGGAGCGCCGGATTTTTCGGGTCAGCGTATTTTTCTTTGGGTGAGGTCGCCGGTTTGTCGTCGGCAAAGGAGGGCAGCGCGGAGGCGGCTGCGGCGATCATCGCGCCGGTTACAAAAGAGCGTCGGCCAATGATGGGAAGGAATTTATTGGACATTTTTATCTCCAGTCGTTGGGGGGGGCAGTCAGCTACGCAGAACACCAGCAAGTTCTTGTTTAATTGCTCGCGATGGGTTTCTGTCAGCTCATGGGGCGCGGCGGGGTAAAACCCTCAGTGTTGCGTTGGGCACTAACATCTTCGAGGCGCGGCCAGCAGCAGCTTTCCTGCTCAGGTAATCTGCGCTTCGCGCTCAGCCATAGCCGCATCGGCCATCCGGACGGTGCGCCAGACGTTGTAAGCCAGCAACAACATGCCGCCGAGGAAGAATACGCCCCCGGCGAAGCGCACCACGAAGCCCGGATGGCTGGCCTGCAAACCTTCAACAAAGGAGTAGGTCAGCGTGCCGTCGTCGTTGATCGCGCGCCACATCAGGCCCTGGGTGATGCCATTGACCCACATCGAAGCGATGTACAGCACCGTGCCGATGGTGGCCAGCCAGAAGTGCGCGTTGATCAGCGGCGAGCTGTGCATCTGCTCGCGACCAAAAATCTTTGGCACCATGTGATAGGTCGCGCCAAAGGTAATCATCGCCACCCAGCCCAAGGCCCCGGCATGTACGTGGCCGATGGTCCAGTCGGTGTAGTGGGAGAGGGCGTTGACGGTCTTGATCGCCATCATCGGCCC
>NZ_SCOO01000044.1:0-45985 GCF_005502415.1 Pseudomonas sp. G(2018)
CCTGGCCCAAAAGCTCTCCACTCTTATCGTTGCTTTTAGTCATAAACATAACCGTTTGCCTATCCCTTATCGTAAGGGGGAAACGGTGTCCTGTCTTTCATGGGGCTCGTTCAAGACCTTAGGTCGGTGCCTAGATCCTCAAACTCGGAAGCAGGTGAGTTTCAGGCAGGATGTCTACGCCAGTGTGGGGGTCCTTGCCCAAAACTGGGACGGCATCAAACGTGAGATCGAGGTCATGATCACGACTCGCCAATACGTAGCGTTCTTCGACTATATGCGTTCATTGAAAGGCTTGGGGACCGGCGAGAAAAGCATGCTGATAAAGATCCCTCTGGTCATGCGAGAGTTGCGTTGTCAGCTTTATCCATCGATTCCAGGTGAGTTCTGCTGTGTGCCGGATGCTCGTGTCTATGATGCGTTAAGTGCGATGAACCGAGACCACAACAAGCGTATAAACCTGACGCATCACGCTGGCAGCGTAAAAAAACTGATCAACGCCTCTGCGAAGATTTATCAGCTGTTCGGTGATTTGTATGACCTGCCGTTGTTCGCTTATGTTGACCTTGGCCCGAACGGCGGGTGACGGTTACGAGGTGCAAATCCACATGGACCCGCTTTCGCATGGCTGATGCTATCAATTGGTAAATATTGGCCGCCCGTATTGGAGCAAAGAAGTGGATCGAACTGCGTGGCCTCTTGGACCATATCGGCCGAGTCGTTCGAGTTGTGGTTGGAGAGGATGGAATGACATGTAGTTTGGGGGCTGAACGAGCCCATTTCGAGCTACATGTGGGAAAGCTATCGCACGTCCCGTGACGTCACGCTAGGTTTGTAGATGGACTTGTGGGGAGCCACCCGGTACTCCATGCGATGGGCGCCTCGCCGTGCTGGGGCAGTCAATACAAGGAAACGTAGGCATGCAAATCGTCGATGGTAACCGGCTTTACTCCGCTTCAGATCTTTGCGGTTTTCTAGAATGCGAGCACCTGACGGCTCTCGACATGGCCCACCTTGTATCGCCTATGGAGAGGGCACCAGAAACTGAGGAAAATCGCCTGATTCAGGAAAAGGGCCTTGAGCATGAGGCGGCCTACCTTGAACGGCTGAAGCTTGAGTATCCAGTAGTGGTGGATATCGCTGCGAGTGGCGCGCGGTCTATCTCAAAGAAGGTCGAGTTGACACGGGAAGCGATGCAGGCCGGTGCCGATATCATTTTCCAGGCGACGTTACAGGACGATGTTTTTATTGGTCATGCCGACTTTCTCCGAAAGGTTGCACTGCCCTCAGATCTTGGTGATTACAGCTACGAGGTGATCGATACCAAGCTGGCGAAAACGCCCAAAGCAAAGTTCATTGTCCAGTTAGCGCTGTACTCCCAGCTGCTGGTTCCATTGCAAGGTGTTCGTCCTCACTTCATGCATGTTGTGCTCGGTGATGCAGTGCGTAGCGAACGGCCATTTCGTGTGGCAGATTACGCAGATTATCTCGATCAGGTTCTTCAGCGCTTCGATGCTTTTGTCTCTGCCCCACAGCCGTCAACCACCTATCCTGATCCTTGTGATCATTGCCGCTTTTGCGGGTGGCGCGACCTTTGTGCCATTCAACGCGAGCAAGATGATCATTTGTCTGCGGTCGCGAATATCAGCAAGTCCCAAATCAAAAAATTGCAAAGCGCCGGTGTTCAGACCTTGGAGCAATTGGCCAACATTCCGGAACGTATTTCCATTCCCAAACTTAACGGCGAGTCCTTGAGTAAATTGAGGCATCAAGCCCGTCTGCAACACCTGGGCCGTCATAGCGATGCACCAATTTACGAACTGTTGCCTCCGCAGGCTGGGCTGCGTGGATTCGGCCGTATGCCTGAGCCAGCGGAAGGCGATCTTTTTTTTGATATGGAGGGGGATCCGCTTGAAGAGGGCGGTTTGGAGTATTTGTTTGGCTTGTACATTGATGAGGCAGGGAGCCAACGCTTCCTGCCTTTTTGGGGGCACTCTCGTACAGAAGAGAAACAAGCGTTCGAAGCCTTCATCGATTTTTTGATGGCGCATTTGGCGCGCTATCCGCAAGCCTACATCTATCACTACGCCAGCTACGAAGAGACAGCGATCAAGCGTTTGATGAGCCAGCACGGCACCCGTGAGACTCAAGTTGACTGGTTGCTGCGGAACGGCAAGCTGATCGATCTGTATAAGGTGGTGCGGGAGGCGATACGCGTTTCCGAACCGAGCTACTCGATCAAGTACATCGAACATTTCTACATGGAAAGACGGGTTGGCGAGGTGACCAGTGCCGGCGCGAGCATCGTGTTTTATGAACGTTGGAAGCAGAGCGGTGATCCTGAACTGTTGGAAACCATTGAGCGCTACAACGAGGATGATGTGCGCTCCACTTACTTGCTGCGTAACTGGCTGCTTGCGATCAACCCCGATGGCAGCAATTTTGCCGCGACGAATGTGGGGACCGTCGAAGTTGATCCTGTTGCCGTAGGGGCCAGCGAACAGGAGATTCGCCTGGAAAGTTATCGTCAGCGCCTTATTGGTCAGTTGCCGGAGGATGAATCGCAGTGGGATGACGAGGCGCTTGTTAAGGCGTTGATTTTTCAGTTGCTTGATTTTCATCGGCGCACCGAGAAGCCGGTGTGGTGGGATATGTTCAAGCGTCAGGACATGGCGAGGGATGAGCTTCTTGAGGATATCGAGAGCCTGGCTGGGTTGACACGCACAACACAGCCACCCGTACCGGAAAAGCGCTCATTCCTTTATCAATACCGCTTCCCCGAGCAGGAGACCAAGCTGCGTATCGGGTCGCAGGGAATGGTGGTCGAAACACTGAGCGCGATTACTCTGCATGAATTGGACATGGAAAACCGATTGGCGACCTTTAAGGCCACTGCCGAACGGCAACCTCCCGAAGACTTTGATATGGGACCCGGTGGGCCAATTAATAGCAACGTTATTCGCGAAGCATTATTCCGCTACGCCGATGCGGTTCTGGCAGGTGGTGGGCATTTTCAAGCGGTGGAAGACTTTTTGTTTCGTCGCTCACCCAGAGTGATTGGCTTGGAAGCCGGGACGGCCCTTTTAGCGGCTGGACTGGATCCTCTCGATGCAGTCAAGCAGGTGGTGCGTAACCTCGACCATAGTGTGCTGTTCATTCAGGGGCCTCCGGGTGCTGGTAAAACGTATACGGGGTCTCACCTGATAGTTGATCTGCTGCAAGCTGGCAAGCGGGTCGGGATTACCTCTAACTCTCATCACGCGATCAACAACTTGCTTGCTGCGATAGAAACCTGTGCTGAGGCGTCTGGTTTCAACTTCGTCGGCTTGAAAAAATCCACTCAGGGGGCTGAGGAGAGTCGTTTTGCCGGGCGCTGCATCACGTCCCAAGATGACAAAACGAAATTGTTGGCCGCATGGAACTCGGGAGCACGTCTTGTCGCTGGTACTGCTTGGCTGTTCGCGGATGATGCATTTAGCGAAGCGTTGGATTACCTGTTCATTGACGAAGCTGGTCAGGTCAGTGTGGCCAACCTCGTGGCGATGGGGATGTCAGCCCGCAGTTTGGTGCTGATGGGCGATCAGATGCAATTATCGCAACCGATTAAGGGGACGCATCCAGGGCGCTCAGGAGATTCGATCCTGGATTATCTGCTTGATGACGTGGCCACGATTCCCACGGATCGTGGGGTATTCCTGGCGCAGACATGGCGTATGCACCCTGAGGTGTGTTCCTTTATTTCCGATGCGGTGTACGACGGACAATTAACATCGGCCCCGGGAACCGAGCGACAAGTACTGGTGCTGGATGGCGAGCGTCCTGAGATACCCGATTGCGGGTTGTATTTTTGTGCGGTGGAGCACGACGCCAATAGCCAAAGCTCAGAGGAGGAAGCCGCTGTCGTCCGCGACCTCTACTGCTATTTCCTAGGGCAAACTTATGTAGATAAGGATGGCGAGGTGCACCGGGTCGACGTGGACAATATCTTGGTTGTCGCACCGTATAACCTTCAGGTGCAATTGCTCAAACGGGAGCTGCCGGCCGGCGCCCGAGTCGGGACGGTGGACAAGTTTCAGGGGCAAGAAGCCGAAATTGTGATTGTATCGATGGCAACTTCGAATGAAGACTATTTACCTCGGGATATTGGTTTCCTCTACTCGAAAAACCGCTTGAATGTAGCGGTCAGTCGAGCCAAAACCTTGGCTTGTGTGATAGCCAGTCCAGCCTTGACGGCCATCCGCTGCAAGACACCAGAGGAGATGTCGCTGGTAAATACACTTTGTAAGGTAGTTAAAAGTGGATCAATGACGCGCGACAGAGTGTAGAGCTGACGGTGCGCCGCTCCAACGGGCGGCGCAGTTTTGCTCGAAAAGTACTCTCAGCGAACTTGCGTCGGTGCGTTAATGCATTTGTAGCCAGGGTACTGGGCTTCGGCGGTGATCTTAGCCATGTTTGAGGTCACGGCTTGCACCGTGATGCTGAAGTTGGCCTGGGGGCCTGCGTTGGCGACCACGCGCTGCATAAAAGCTGAATAGATTTTCATCAGGTGAGGCTCCTTGTTTGTTGATCTCCTAGCCTAAGCCGTTTGACGACAACCTGTGTCGCGGTTGATTTTTTGCGACTCGTGCTGACTTGCCCTTCGAAGCCCGCTTTATCTAAACACGACTCACGTTAATCAGGAGCCCAAACCAATGCAGGACATATTTCTGTTGGAGCCTCAAACGAAGGTAGACCGTAAGAAGTCCTACATTCGATCTTACCCACATATTCTCGCGCAATTACAGACAGGGTCGGCATTAACCGAGCGAGATTTTGTCTGCGGAGCGCACATCGTTTACGGCTGGATGCCGACCATCTTGGATCTGTACCCAACGGCTGAACGGACATTGCAGCAGGGAGCCAACTTACTCAACAAAGCGCGTGTCAATGGAGTTTTGAATCAATGCGAATTGGCCGAGCTGGCGGCTCTAGTCAACAATTCGGTGGTAGGGGCGTCCAAGCTGCTGCACTTTGTTAATCCCGATGCTTTCGCCATTTGGGATTCGAAGATCTATCGCTTTACTCATGGTCATGCGGCTCATCAGTACAGAGTGAACAATACGGAGGCTTATTTGAAATATCTGGGCCAGTTGAGTGAGCTTCGAAAAGACGGACGGTTTCCAGGCCTTCACTCTTCGGTCAACGAAAAAATGGGTTACCCAGTGTCACCGCTCCGAGCCATCGAAGTGGTGATGTTTCTAAATGCTTGAGTGATGTGAGTGAGTGTGAAATTGACCGAGAGGTAGGCATTCCGACCTCTCGTGGCGCGTTGCTCTCTGTGGAACAGGTTGGAGCACGGTCTCGCAAAATGGCATTTATGGGCGCGGAATCGTTACGCCACTTTCGCTCAGCCCTGGACTGATCACCTGGAGAAATCGTTGAATTTTCAACAAGCTTATGCCGCCCTAGAAAGCCTGATTCATAGCCTCCCTAGCCTCTTTTCAGATGTCACGGTCAATTTCGCGTTCGGCGAAAATAGACCAGCCATAGGGAACTGGTTAGATCCACTAAACTTAGGCCTCCTCGCGACCGGTGATGGCGTTGGTTCCAAGAGCGGGGTGTACTTTTTTGGCTCGCCGGAGGGCGAGATTATCTATATCGGCAAGGCGACCAAAAACAATCTGCATCACCGAGTATGGGGCCATGTGAAAACCCCGCAGGTCGAGCTTGATGGCAGACGAACTTTTCCAAAGCATGGGTTCAGTGAGCACTCTTATACACCTGAGCAAACGGCTTGTATCCTCGGAGGTGATGCCTTTTTGGGGGTGGTGACAGTGTCTGATCCCGAGCTTGTATCAATGGTTGAGGTGTACCTACATACCGTGCATGTCAAAACACATGGTTGCCTTCCCTGCCTCAATAAACAGATTGGATAGGCGGCGAATGATTTCGCTTGGCAAAACCCCTGCTGACAGAGCTACACCATCCAAGGAATGTAGGTAACAGCACGACTGTTGCCATCAGGGTCTCTGGTGGTGCGCTCACTTGTCTACAGTCCTCAAATTAGAGATCTGCTCAAAACCATGGCATACCAGCTAGGTGGGTACTACAAACCGGCGTATCGCAATTGAGCCTTTCCGGCTGAGGTCATTCCGAGGCTCATCGAACGGCTTGAGGGCTGCGCGCTGATAGAGTGACTCTGCTCATGGGGCAAACGACCAAGCAGGAACACCGGCTGCGAGAAGCTCGTGCTTGTTCTCAAGGTAAAGGTGTTGAGCCTTTGGGTTGCCGGTTGCTGAGTCAGTGACATCTATATTCCACTGCCGGAGAAAGTAGCCGACGAGGCATGCCTTTAGCTCAACATACTTGGCCTCTTCTGTTATGTCGTAATCAAGGCGAATGGTGTCAGGATGCTCGGCTGCTGGATGCGGAACAAGCCTCAAGCGAACGTCAGCTGTCCAATGTGCGTCGTTATCGAGCTTGGCATCTGAATGATCTCCAGGGTGGGCGGAAGTGAATCGCGAGAGGTTGAAGTCCCGAAAGTCTTCTTTAGCATGATCGAAGCAGCGTACATGCCAGCGCAATCCGTCATGCACCATCGCCAGTGGGGACAACACGCGCTCTCGGTGTCCACTGCTCATCGATCCGTATTCAACCGTCATCTTCCGGCCCAGGTAGATGCAACGTGTAATCGTGCTCACCAGGGATAACGGAATCTTTCTTTTGATGCTGGAGCTGATCCAGCCAGGTAGACGCTTGGCATGCTCTGAGTCCATGGCGATTGCTCGCTCACCGACGAGTGAGAACAGCGCCTGATCAACGTCATGCTGGAAGTGGGGTTTACCTTCGGACAGGACGTAACACTTTTGCCGCAGGTCATAACGCAGTACATCGGGAGCCAACTCTGAGTACAGGGACAGATCTTTCGTGGCCGCTGGTTCACTGATCCCAAAACGGGACACTAGATCTTTTCGACTGACCTGGCCGGTGAACAAGGCGAGGAACTCAATGTAGAACAGTCGTTCGCGCTGGATGTCTCGTTGCTGATCCATATGTTGGCTTAGCTTAATTTCGCATGAGTAGAATTTTTCAGTTTAGCAGGTGAGCATAAAAAAAGTGACAGAATAAAAAATATTATGTGATAAAAAGAATTACGTGATAAAAAGTATTTGCATTTTCTTGGTCTGGGCGTATAGTCATGGCTGTGGTGCCTGGTTTGGACAAGTGTAGATTTCGTCTAGGCGCCCCAATCCTTGGTTTCACCTTCGCTATGTAGGAGCATTTCAATGAGCCAGCCTGACAAGCCCGAACACCCGCACGATCCCGCGAACCCGGATCACGGCAAGCCGAATCAAACCCACATCATCGTCAATGGCCGGCCGCGCACAGTCGAAGGTGATCAGGTCTCCTACGCCCAGATCGTGGCCATGGGCTCCGATGGCTCGGACCCAAGTCAGGCCTTCTACACCGTGCAATACACCGGGCCACACGTCCCTGACGGCACTCTTGCCGAAGGCCAGACCATGAAGGTTTATAACGGGATGAAGTTCGATGTCTCCAAAACCAACAGGTCTTGATTCAGCGGTTCAGCAGCTCATAGAAGAGGGCTACGAAGTAGAGATTCTGCATAGCTTCCTGCTGATCCACTCCGTACCCTACGTCACGCCTGAACGGGAAATTAAACTGGGTACGCTGGTTTGCGCTTATTCAGGCACGCCAGGCGTAGCTGGTCGGCCGAACGATCACACCGTATGGTTTGCGGGCGCGACACCTTGCAAGGCCAGTGGCGAACCCTTGGCGGAGGTCATCAATAACTCGAATGAGTGTGTGCTGTTTGACCAGTTCAAGGTTAACCACTACTTCTCAAACAAGCCGGCATCGAACCCTACCTTCCCAAACACTTACCACGAGAAAATCAGCCACTACGCTGAGGTTCTTGCTGCCCAAGCGCGAGTTATCGACTGCGATGCCGACCCTAAGACCGGTAAGGCCTTTCCTTCGCGGGACGTAGACTCGGTTTTTCGTTACGGCGACTCAGCATCGTCACGGGCGGGCATCACGGCAATCGCGCAAAAACTCCAATTGGCCAAGGTCGCGATTGTCGGTGCTGGCGGTACGGGGAGCTACATACTGGATTTGGTGGCGAAGACCCCGGTGCGTGAAATCCATCTGTTCGATGAGGATGAGTTCAAACGGCACAACGCCTTCCGCGCTCCTGGCGCGGCAACTCTGGAAATGTTGGAAACCCGTCCGGCAAAGGTTGATTACCTGCACGGCATTTACACCCACATGCACAAAGGCGTAGTTGCCCACCCATACCATCTGACATCGACTAATATCGGCGAGCTGGAGCAATTCAGTTTCGTGTTCGTGTGCGTAGACGATGGCCCCGCGCGCGGACTGATCTGCGGGCACTTGCGACATGCCGGCATTCCGTTCATCGATGTTGGGATGGCCATCAACAAGCAGGACGAGACCTCAAGCCTGCGAGGTACATGCCGGGTGACATTGGGAACCGTCCAGAAGAACGATCACCTGGAGAGGCTGCTTGATATTGAGCCTGAGCAGGGGGATGCGCTTTACCGGAGCAATATTCAGGTCGCTGACATGAACGCGCTCAATGCAGCATTGGCCGTGATCCGCTGGAAGCAGCATTGCGGGTTCTACTCCGATCAAGAGCTAGCCCACAATCAGACCTTTACGGTTGCGCTCCAATCGCTCGCACGCTCTGAATTTGGTGTCACTGAATGAGGCAGGCCAGTATCACTCCAGAGTTCGTCGAGATCATCCCAGATAAGCTGGTCGACGGCGTGCTGTACATCAGCGAGAGGTACGGCACTGCGCTGCACAAATGCTGCTGTGGCTGTGGGCAGGAAGTGGTCACCCCGCTCAAACCTTCTGGCTGGAAGGTCATGCGAGACGGCGGGAAAGTATCCTTGGCCCCCTCCATTGGCAACTGGACATTTCCCTGCCGGTCGCACTACTGGATTCGGCGTAATCAAATTGTCTGGGCGGGGGCGTTCAGCGACCAGATGATCAAGCGCGTGCAGGCCCGTGATCGCCGTGACATTGATCTGCATATTGCAAGGGTGAATGCCCAAAAGGCAGACGCGCAGGGGCACGTTCATCAACCGACAGATCAAGATCCGGGCGACAGAGGGTTCACATGGGGCGACCTGATAACGGCCTGCCTCGCCCGAGTTAAGGCCTGGTGGCGCGGTCGTAGGTGATTCGACCCGCGCCAGAGATAACGGGCTGGCGCTGATCCCGTTCGGTGGGGTGGCCTTTGCAGCAATTGATGGGCGTGTGGTTCTAATGGCGTCACATCGGAGCAATGTCGGCCTGCGCTGGGTGTAATTGGGCATTATGGTCAATCGACCCCCTCATGTCACCCATGTCTGGGGAGAGTCCCAATGGGGACTGGTGGCCAACACCCCGGTCGCTGGTCGACCGGAAGTAGGCCAGCTGGTCGATGTCTTTCCTGCTGCGGTCAAGTTATCTAATGCGCCGAGGTGTACACACCCGAATTACGCTCCGGATAACTCTCATACACATGCTCAAACACCGCTGAGCATTTCAGGTAGTAGAGTTCAGGTGTATAGGCGCGAGGCAGACCGAGGTCCAGAGTGTCTTCGATGGCTAACTTCAATTGTGAGCGCGCTGTGGACTTCTGTCGCCAGTTGATGACGAGCAACTCCTTGAGGCGGGCCAGCAGTTCGCGGGCGGCTTTCTTGACCGCAGTACGCTCTTCCGGGCTGAGGTCTGGGGCAGGACGAGTGAGGATGTCGAAGATGACTAGCTCTTCCTCAGTCACGTTCTCGCGGACATGCCGCTCCTGCTCCTGATTCAAGTTGTTACTTAGGTCTAACAACTCCTGATAAAGCTCTTCAATACTGCGACTGCCAGCGTTGTAGCTCTCAATCAGCGCTTCAAATTTCTCGGCAAAGTCGGCACGAGTGCGGTTCAGCTGAATCATTTTTTCAAGCTTGGCGCGAATCGCCGCCTTGAGTTGCTCAAGGTCGGTGTTCTTGTGCTTGGCTTCTTTGAAGCGCTTGGCCAATGCTTCGAAGTTTATCTTTGATAGATCCAGCGCTGGAGGCCCTTCCTCGCGGATGGCATGCCCGGTGATGGAGTCATCCAGCAAATTGTTGATGTTATTAATTACCAGCGAAATGTCAGGCGGGTTCGGGCTCAGACTGGTGCGGATACAATCAGCCAGCGTCGATATGCAGGCAACACGACTGGCAAACTCCAGCGCAGACGGATCAGGTTTGACTGCCTGGTACAGCGTGCTGACCAGCCTTTCATGCGCAAAGAAATCACGGCGCAATGAATCAGGTGAGATCAGTTCGTTCATTGCGTCAGCGATGCACTGCAAGCGCTCTAAGCCACCAACGGGTGTTGCCTCGATCTCATCCAATATCACGCCATGAGCGGCGCAGAACGTGGTCGCTTCAGCAACTGTATTGCGCAAATCTTCAATCAGCTGCTGCTTATCTTTTACCGGCTTCTTGCCGTTCTTACCTGCGCCATAGATGGCCAGCGCCTTTTCCAGGGAGGCGAAGACGTTGGCGTAATCGACGATGACACCGCTGTGTTTACCAGGGAAAACACGGTTGGCACGCGCAATAGTCTGCATCAACGAATGGTTACGCATCGGTTTGTCGAGGTAGATCGTCGAGCAGCTTGGTGCGTCGAAGCCGGTCAGCCACATGGCGCAAACAAAGGCGATGCGCAGCGGGTCTTCCGTATCCTTGAACTTCTCATCCAATCCCGGATTCGACTCGAACATCCTTTTGCGATGTGGTTCGATATCTAACCCAAGGCTCTGCATTTGCTGAATTTCGTTTTGCCCTGGTGAAACAATCAGCGCCATGTCGGTGCTGGTCAGCACCTCTAGGCGCTGTTTCAGTTCGGCTGCGCGCGCATCGCGTCTTGCCTGGTCTGGGGTCATTTCCCCGGTACGGGGCTGGTATGCGAGTTCACCCAGTTCCTTCTGTACTTTTACGGTTTCACCAGCCCAGTACTGTTTAACCTTGTCGTGCATGCGCAGCGCAGTAGCCTTGTCGATGCACACCACCATCGCCTTACCGACGAAGCCACGACCCAGGAAGTGACGCACGATGTCGACCGCCACGGTGTCCAGTCGGTCATCACGGGTGATCAGATGATATTGCCGACCTAGTTCGCGCTCCAGCTTGGCTTCTTGGTCCGGGTCGAGTTCGGCATCTTCGATCAGTTGGTAGATGTCCTCGTTCAAGTTCGGGTTGATAAGCTGTAATTCTGGAGTGCGGTTCTCGTAGAACAGCGGCACGGTGGCGCCGTCTTCGATGGACTGCTGGAAGTCATAGATCGAAACGTAGTCACCGAAGATTTCTTTGGTCCGCTCTTCGCCGGTAATCAGCGGCGTGCCGGTAAAGGCCAGAAACATCGCCTTGGGCAATGCCGCACGCATGTTCAGCGCCAGCGTGTCGTATTGGCTGCGATGCGCCTCGTCGGTGAGTACGATCACATCAGAGCGGTCACAGAGCATCTCCGGTGTCTGGAATTTATGCACTAGGGTGAACACGTAGCGGTGGTTGCCGCGCAACAGTTCGCGCAGGTGAGCGCCACTGGCGGCATGGCACTCATCCCCTTCGGCCTCACTTACCGCGCCGGTAGATTTGAAGGTTTTGGCAATTTGCTCGTCCAATTCCACCCGGTCGGTAACGACCACGAAGGTCCAATTACCGACCAGCTTGCGCAGCACCTTCTGGGCGAAGAACACCATCGAGAAGCTCTTACCGCTGCCCTGGGTCTGCCAGAACACGCCGCCGCGCCCATGGCCCAGCTTGCGCGCTTCCAGCATCGAGGCGATGGCATTGTTTACGCCGAGAAACTGGTGGTTCTGCCCGATGATTTTGACCAGCCCGGCCTTGTGTTCGGAAAAAAGCGTGAAGTTCTCCACCAGGTCCAGCAGGCGACTAGGGTCGCATGTACCTCGCAGCATCACTTCCAGCGACACCCGGCGCGGCTCATCTTCGCGTTCGATACGCTTCCATCTGACCCAGCGCTCCCAGTCGGCGGTCAGCGAGCCAACCAGGCTGTCCGTGCCATTGGAAGCAATCATCAGTGCGTTAAACCAGAACAGCCCAGGAATCTGCTGTTTGTAGTGCGTCAGATTCTCGTCGAATGCAGCGCGTGCAGGCACTCCGGGCTTCTTCAGCTCGATCACCACCCAGGGCAACCCATTGACGAAGCCCACTAAGTCGGGTCGACAGGTATAGAGAGCGCCGGTCACGCTGAATTGGCTGACCAGCAGAAAGTCGTTGTTCTGCGGCTGCTCCCAGTCCACCACACGTAAGCGCTCAATCTTCTGGCCACCGTGTTCATGGTCGGGCACGGACACCGTGATGCCTTCCTTGAGCAGTTGATAGGTCTCGCGATTGGCGGCTTCCGCAAGCATGGCGGAGCGGTCGCGGGCCAGTTCGTCGATGGCGGCGGAGATGGCTTCAGCAGGTAGCGTTGGGTTGAGCTTGCACAGTGCCGCGCGCAGGCGGGCAGCCAGAACAACCTCGCTCTTGGTTTCGCGTCCCAGCGTGCCGCTGGGGCCGAAGGTTTCTTCCAGCGCCGACAGCGTCTGCCAGCCGAGATCAGCAAACAATCCGATGGCAGGTTGCTCGACGAGCTGGTCTTCACTGTAGGCGTAAGCGCTCATTTCTCGGTCGTCCTTGAGGTCAATCTAACCAGATGGCTAGCGCGGTAGCAGTGGGTCGCGGGGCTGAAAAGGCTTTGTCATCTTAAGGCTTTAATAATTAAGTTTTAGCACTTGGTCAATCCTTACCAGCCGTTGCGTGAGTCAGTCCAGATACTCATCCCATCTCCCTTCATCTTCAATGGGTGAATCTGGATACTAGGTTGCGACCCGACGAGTCATGGCAATGGGTAATTCCAGTCAATCCAGCTCAATCTCTAACTTGTCTTCGATTTCCTTTTTTATTTAGAGAGCTTGGCGAACTGCTGCTTGGCCGCTGCCCCGGAATCCAAAGCTCCAAGCAACAGCTCACTTAGCCTCAAGTCGTCCGCCAGCGTGTTCAAATTTTTGGCTTCAGTCAGCCACGGTGTGAAATCGTTCGCTTCATGTTTCCATGCCTCATGCAATGGCACGCGCTCCAGCTTACACAGGTTCTTTTTCATACTCATGCGGATGTTTCTACGTCGATCTGGCCGGAGAGCAGGCGCGGCAACAATAGGTCGCGGGTGCGGCGGAGGTTTTTGATTTGCTTACTATAGGTTTCTGCTGCGGATCTCATTCCCTTGACCGCAGACCCGAACTGACATTGCAGAACGGTTGGAGGCACTACCAGATCAATGTCTGCAATAGCCGCACGACCAAGTTCGGTCTGTCCAGTCGCGCCAGTTCCGAGGCGCTCAAAGGTCTCCTGAAGACTGAGCAGGCAGCAGCCATAGAAGTCGAGATCAATGTGGGATGCCGCACGGGAAATCGTCACATGGGTATCGATCGTGCATTTTTCAGGACATTCATAAACCTGCGCGACACGCCCAAGTGTGCCGACACCGGTTGAGTTGATTAGCACATCGCCGAAACAAATCTGCTTTTCGCTTGGTATAGCTTTGGATTGCCTGCGCGCGGGTTCAAGGTTTAGTCGCTGGTCACGGACGCACCTTTGGTTGATTACGACTGAATCACCCTCCTCGTCATATCGTGGCGTTATCCCTCGGTTGATATATGACGAGATGTTACCGAGCTTCTTTACCTCCCACCCCTGTGGAATCTCACCGAGGGGGGAAGTGATGCGATGCACGTTCTCGTGGCCGGGGAAGCGGAAGTGAACGAACCATTCGCGGTAGAGCGTACGGGCCATCGACTCCAGAATCTTAATGCGCCGCTGGCTGTTTTCGATTAGTTCGTCGTAGGCCGATAGAATGCCCGCGATGCGTTGCTGGACTGGAAGGGGGGGTACTACAACGGGCATGACCTTGAGTAACCCAATCGCCATTCGGACCTGACTTGCTGACCCTCGTGCGCAACTGATGATGTATTCATGGAACTCTTGACTACGACCAAGATAGCCAAGCCAGCGTTGGTCAATGTCAGGCGATGACGAGCGGATGCACACTGCATTCTGGTTGAGCAGAGCGCCGTCCGCACTGGCCGGAATTATTGCAGCCCGCCCCACAACCGATCCAGGCTGGGTTGGGTGAGAGCCAACCGTACAAATAACGAGATCACCTTTACGCAACCTATGCCTAAAGTACTTTTCGAACGAAGACTTTGGTAGAAACTTACAGGCAGTGAGGTCAACCGTTTCGTTCTTGATATCGGTGACGCGAACAACGGGCACGCCTTCATCGGAGTACTCGGTTTGATTCCAAGCACCTCCGTTTGTGAAGTCGGCAATAGCATCTAAGGTGGTCTGACTAAAGGAATTATTCGTCATGCGCTTAGAATTCCCGCCACATTAGTGGCAATGGTCTGTTCCAGCTTCCGCGCCTGGGCATTCAGAGATTCCAGTTCCTCATTCAGAATTTCCAGTTGCTCCTTGAAGTCTTCGTCGCTGGCCTCTTCGCCTGGCGTAACACCGACATAGCGGCCGGGATTGAGCGACCAGCCCTGGGCTTCGATTTCCTGAAGGGTGGCGGCTTTGCACAGTCCCAGCACATCTGTATATGCGGGCTGGTCACCGAAGATCTCCTTGAGCTTGCCTTGGGTATCCGCTCCCCCAAGAGTGAGGTCGAGTGCTTCGCCGCGATACAGACGTACCAAATTGGCTATAAAGCCGATCTGCGCGGCTGTCCAGTCACGGTGAGCGCGGTCGATCTGGCGGTAGATGTGGCGGGCGTCGATAAACAGCACGGTATCGGCACGCGGGGTGTTGGCCTTGCCCTTGTCGAGAAACCACAAAGTTACGGGAAGGGTAACGGTGTAGAACATGTTGGGGCCAACCGCGACCATCACGTCCACTGCCTGTGCTTCAATCAGCTTCTGCCGTAATTCCTGCTCGGAGGAGCGCGCATCTGAGGCCGAGTTGGCCATGACGAAGCCTGCGCGGCCTTGCTTGTTCAATGACGAGTAGAACAGCTGAATCCACAGGTAGTTGCCGTTGTCGGTGCGCGGCAAGCCAAAAGGGTAACGGCGTGACTTCCCTTGCGCATCGTGGCCAACCATCTCGGTCAGACGCTCTTTGTCTACGGCATTAACGTTGAACGGTGGATTGGCAAGTACAAAGTCGAACTGGCCGACGGCGTTGTGCGGGTCGTCATAGTAACTATTGATGTTGCCGCCATGGCTTATCTGGCCTTCCAGACCATGCACCGCCAAGTTGAGGCGGCACAGACGGCCGGTTTCATCGGTTTTCTCGACGCCACTGATGGAGAGTTCGGCGGCAGGATTTTTTCGGTGTTCGGCCACGAAGCGCGCCGACTGTACGAACATGCCGCCAGAGCCGCAGGCGGGGTCAAGAATGCGGCCATGGAAGGGTTCAATCACTTCGGTGAGCAGGCGCACAATGCTGCTAGGGGTGTAAAACTCGCCACCTCCCTGGCCCTCGCTCATGGCGAAGGCACCGAGGAAGTATTCGTAAATGCGGCCAAAGGCGTCGTAGTCGAGTGTGGCAGGTATCTCGGAGACCTTCTTCAGCAGCTCCTTGAGTAGGGTGCTGGTGAATAGGTTATAGGTCTTTGGCAGCACGCCAGCGAGCTTGGGATTGTGCTTCTCGATTTCACGCATAGCGGTGTTGACAGCACCGCCGATGTCGGATGCCTCGGGAAGGTTTAGCAGGTGGTCGAAGCGCGCTTCTTGGCTTAGGTACAGCGTGCTTTCCGCATGGTAAGCCTCCGGCACATCTACCCGGCTACCCCTGCGCGCTGAAGCACTTTCCGCTTCAAGCTTGCTGCGCAGCAAGGCAAAGCGCGCCTCTGCAAAGCGCAGGAAGATCAATCCAAGGATGGGGCCGGAGTATTCCTGTGCCTTCAAACCCGAGTTGGCGCGGAACTGGTCAGCGGCATCCCATAGGCGTTTTTCAAGCGAGTTGGCGGTAGCGTCTTTTTCGGAGGGGGCGATCCATTGCATGGTCTGTATTTCTCAATCTGGTGCAGCTTGTTAATTGGCGCGCAGGGCTTGCTGGGGCTGAAACGGTGACCTCAAATTAGTCACCTCAGTTCTTACAGCTCATTTTGCTTGCTTGCCCGATTTTGCGAGCTGTAGACGCCGTCGTCGTGTGTGGCGCATTGACCATGAAATTCAGGAGGCCGGAAATTAAAAAAAGGCTGCCATTGGACAGCCCTTTTTGGTGCCTCAATTTTGCGTTTATTGAAAAACTTTCACGCTTTAGTGATTTTGAGCGAGCATAGGAATCAATCCCAGCTCAACGCCCCACCAGTCTGATACTCAATAACCCGAGTCTCAAAGAAGTTCTTCTCTTTCTTCAAGTCCATGATCTCGCTCATCCAAGGGAACGGGTTAGTCGTCCCTGGGTACTCTTCCTTCAGACCGATCTGCGACAGGCGACGGTTAGCGATGAACTTGAGGTAGTCCTCCATCATCGCCGCGTTCATGCCCAGCACGCCGCGAGGCATGGTGTCGCGGGCGTATTCGATCTCCAGTTGAGTGCCCTGCAGGATCATCTGCGAGGCTTCTTCCTTCATTTCGGCATCCCACAGGTGTGGGTTTTCGATTTTGATCTGGTTGATCACGTCGATGCCGAAGTTCAGGTGCATGGATTCGTCGCGCAGGATGTATTGGAACTGCTCGGCGACGCCGGTCATTTTGTTGCGGCGGCCCATGGAGAGGATTTGGGTGAAGCCGCAGTAGAAGAAGATGCCTTCCAGAACGCAGTAGTAGGCGATCAGGTTGCGCAGCAGTTCCTTGTCGGTTTCGACGGTGCCGGTTTCGAACTTCGGATCGGAGATCGAGCGGGTGTATTTCAGGCCCCAGGTGGCTTTTTTCGCGACCGATGGGATCTCGTGGTACATGTTGAAGATTTCGCCTTCATCCATGGCCAGCGATTCGATGCAGTACTGGTAGGCGTGGGTGTGGATCGCTTCTTCGAAAGCCTGGCGCAGGATGTACTGGCGGCATTCCGGGTTGGTGATCAGGCGGTACACGGCCAGGACCAGGTTGTTGGCAACCAGGGAGTCGGCGGTGGAGAAGAAGCCGAGGTTGCGCATCACGATGCGGCGCTCGTCGTCGGTCAGGCCTTCCGGGTTTTTCCAGAGGGCGATGTCGGCGGTCATGTTGACTTCTTGCGGCATCCAGTGGTTTGCGCAGCCGTCCAGGTATTTCTGCCAGGCCCAGTCGTACTTGAAGGGCACGAGTTGGTTGAGGTCGGCGCGGCAGTTGATCATGCGCTTTTCGTCAACGGCGACACGGGCGGAGGCGCCTTCGAGTTCGGCGAGGCCTTCGGCGACGTCGAGGGAGTCCAGGGCGGCTTTGGCGCGGGCAACGGCGGCGGAGTCAGCGGCGGTCACGGCGCGGGCTTCCAGGGCGGCGGCACCACCGGCGCTGTCGAGACGGTCCATATTGGCTTCGGTGGCGTGGCCGGCGTTGGCGCTCTTGGCCGCTACTTCCGTGTCTTCTTTATCGAATTCGTCCCAGCTCAGCATGACGTGTCGTCTCCTGCGTGAGGGCCAGTGTGCCCGTGTGAAAATGGATGGTCTGGTTTTTCACACGGCCGTACTGGCCGCGTTGATAGCGTTTTTTGCAGCGGTACACGCAGGCAAATAAACATAATTTTGTACGGGTACTGAGAGCCTCTGACGGGCGCAAAAGTCGGTGACGACTTCGGCGTGGGCTTCAGACTGGCTGTCATCCCTGTAAGGGAATATTGCAGGCCCGTTTAAGGCGGCATTATAAGGAAATTTTTACGGCCGTGGTGGGGCGAATCCGCGCATGGAGCGGTCGATGAGCAGGGTTTTTCGGTCGGAGCTAGGGATTATAGGGCTTTGCCGGGTGCAGATTTTTTTTCAGAAAAAAAGCTTGATATCGGATTTGCTCAAGAAGTGATCAAAAAGCGCCTTTTTTCACTACATCTTGTGTTTCGAAACGCTTTTCGATGACTCCAGACACAACTGAGCCCGACCGAAGCCGGGCTGAAATCGACCCTGGGCGTTGCGCTGAAAAGGGTGCGATTCGGTGCAGTCTGATCAGCCGCTGGAGCAGCCATTGCCCATGACGCTGTAGCGCAGAATATGGCGCTGGCCTTTGGAGTCGTCGTATTCCATTTTCATTGGGACAACTTCACAGACATTGGGCACTTCGCTCATGGAAATAACGTTGGCGATGTCCAGGTGCATTGAGTAGGTGTAATCCTCAATAGGCGGTTGTTGCTGTGCGACATCAGTCTGGACCTCGTCTGCCATGGCGGTTAAGCACAGACTGCCGAGGGCCAGTACCCATAAAGCTTTCATCTGATTTTTACCTTTTTAAGGTCGAATGGGGTCACGCAACCTTTTTGGGGTTGCGTGTGGAACTGCACTACTTGGTTTGGGTTAACGGCCTTCGTGGGGGCTGTAACTGGGTTAACTCAGGTTGCCGGGTTGGCGAGGCGAATTTTAGGCGGGGGGGGATACGTTCATATAGATGTGGTTCTGATAAACACTTTTGACAGATCCTGTAACAATCCCTGAATAGCCTCCATTTCTGTAGGAGCGAGCTCGCTCGCGATGAATCTGAGGGCTCTGCGGGGTGTCTGGTTTGGCGCGTTATCGTTGACGACCATCGCGAGCAGAGCTCGCTCCTACAGGTGTTGTGTGATGTTTTGGCCGCTGGCGAAGGGATATCCACGACATTTTGTAGGGCCTTGTTACTACCATCGTCGAATGGTTCTATAGCGCCGGCCCGGCTAAAACGGGGGCCATACAAAAACAACTATTCCACCGAGGTAAGAAAGATGAGTGCGGCTTCTCTGTATCCCGTTCGTCCCGAGGTTCTGGCCAATACGCTGACTGACGAGGCGACCTACAAGGCCATGTACCAGCAGTCGGTCGTCAACCCGGACGGTTTCTGGCGCGAGCAAGCCAAGCGCCTCGACTGGATCAAGCCTTTCACCACGGTGAAGCAGACTTCCTTCGACGATCACCATGTCGACATCAAATGGTTCGCCGATGGCACCCTGAACGTTTCCTACAACTGCCTCGACCGTCATCTGGCCGAGCGCGGCGATCAAGTCGCAATCATTTGGGAAGGGGATGACCCTTCCGAAAGCCGCCACATCACCTACCGCGAACTGCATGAACAAGTCTGCAAGTTCGCCAACGCCCTGCGTGGCCAGGATGTGCACCGCGGCGATGTGGTGACTATCTATATGCCGATGATTCCCGAAGCCGTGGTCGCCATGCTGGCCTGCACCCGGATCGGTGCGATTCACTCGGTGGTGTTCGGTGGTTTCTCGCCGGAAGCCCTGGCGGGCCGCATCATCGACTGCCGCTCGAAAGTGGTGATCACCGCCGACGAAGGTATTCGTGCCGGCAAGAAGATCCCGCTCAAGGCCAACGTCGACGACGCCCTGACCAACCCGGAAACCAGCAGCATCCAGAAAGTCATCGTGTGCCAGCGCACCGGTGGCGATATCAAGTGGAACCAGCACCGCGACATCTGGTACGAAGACCTGATGAAAGTGGCTGGCACCGTTTGCGCGCCGAAAGAGATGGGCGCCGAAGAAGCGCTGTTCATCCTTTACACCTCCGGTTCCACCGGCAAGCCGAAGGGCGTGCAGCACACCACCGGCGGTTATCTGTTGTACGCGGCCATGACCCACGAGCGCGTGTTCGACTACCGCCCGGGTGAAATCTACTGGTGCACCGCTGACGTCGGCTGGGTCACCGGCCACAGTTACATCGTCTACGGCCCGCTGGCCAATGGTGCGACCACGCTGCTGTTCGAGGGCGTGCCGAACTATCCGGACATTACCCGTGTGGCGAAGATCGTCGACAAGCACAAGGTCAACATCCTCTACACCGCGCCGACCGCGATCCGCGCGATGATGGCGTCGGGCACTGCTGCCGTAGAAGGCGCCGATGGCAGCAGCCTGCGCCTGCTCGGTTCGGTGGGTGAGCCGATCAACCCGGAAGCCTGGGATTGGTACTACAAGAATGTCGGCAAGTCCCGTTGCCCGATCGTCGATACATGGTGGCAGACCGAAACCGGCGGCAACATGATGAGCCCGCTACCGGGGGCTCATGGCCTCAAGCCAGGCTCTGCGGCACGTCCGTTCTTCGGCGTGGTGCCGGCCCTGGTGGACAATCTGGGCAACATCATTGAGGGCGAGGCCGAGGGCAATCTGGTGATCCTCGATTCGTGGCCAGGTCAGGCGCGTACGCTGTACGGCGACCATGACCGTTTCGTCGATACCTACTTCAAGACTTTCCGCGGCATGTACTTCACCGGTGACGGTGCTCGTCGCGATGCCGATGGTTACTACTGGATCACCGGTCGTGTGGATGACGTACTCAACGTCTCCGGCCACCGCATGGGCACCGCCGAGATCGAAAGCGCGATGGTTGCTCACCCGAAAGTCGCCGAAGCGGCAGTGGTGGGTGTGCCGCACGACATCAAGGGGCAGGGCATTTATGTCTACGTCACCCTGAACGCTGGCGAAGAAACGAGCGAGCAATTGCGCCTGGAGCTGAAAAACTGGGTGCGTAAAGAGATCGGCCCGATTGCTTCGCCGGATGTCATCCAGTGGGCGCCGGGGCTGCCGAAGACTCGCTCGGGCAAAATCATGCGCCGGATTCTGCGCAAGATTGCGACCGCTGAATACGAAGGGTTGGGCGATATCTCCACCCTGGCCGATCCGGGTGTGGTGCAGCATTTGATTGATACGCACAAGACGATGAATGTTGCGTAAGTAGCGTTTGGCGTCATTGAAGCCCTGCCGGGTGTGAGTCCGGTGGGGTTTTTTATTGCCTGTGGGTTTTGTGTTGTCTGGGCGGGCCTCTTCGCGGGCAAGCCCACTCCCACAGGGATTGATGGTGTTTTTGTGATCTGAGCCACACCACAAAAAACTGTGGGAGCGGGCTTGCCCGCGAAGGCGGTTTGGCAGGCGCAACAGCAACATCTACCAATAATTATCGGGTTCCCCTGTCGGCATTTTCCTACTGTTACCCGCGTTCTTTCAGGTTACTGAATGTGTAACCGCATCGCGCCAGTGCGGGGCGTTGGGAAACGCCAAGCCCCGTATCAGGGCCTCAAAACCACCGATGAAAAATAAGACCCTACGCTGCGCTTGCCGGATTAGAAGGGTTTGCCAATAATAGGCCCGCAATTTGCAGCATAGATCGGTTTACTGTCTTTTGCTCTTGCATGATTTTGCAAGGCTGTCAACGTGCCCAAACGGCTTTCTTGGTGCTTCTGTAACTAGTTGTCGCATTGAAGAAATATCGGCTTCGGGCCTGTCGTTAGAATGCCGATCATTCGCTCGTCGTTGCCTGTGTTGAAATTTCGCACACGCAATGTAGGACGCAGCAACGCTTTCCGGTTCCACTCATTCGCATATTGGGCTGTCGCTCACTCTGCCGTTTTAGCCCTTTTCCGATGGAGTCCCAAGATGAAGAAACTCGTGCTGCTTGGCGCCCTGGCACTGTCTTCCGTGCTGTCCCTGCCAACCTTCGCCGACGAAAAACCTCTGAAAATCGGCATTGAAGCGGCCTACCCTCCGTTCGCCTCCAAAGCACCGGACGGCAGCATCGTTGGTTTTGACTACGACATCGGCAATGCATTGTGCGAAGAGATGAAGGTCAAGTGCGTGTGGGTCGAGCAAGAGTTCGACGGTCTGATCCCGGCACTCAAAGTGCGCAAGATCGACGCGATCCTGTCGTCCATGTCGATCACTGAAGACCGCAAGAAGTCCGTGGACTTCACCAACAAGTACTACAACACCCCGGCGCGCCTGGTCATGAAGGCTGGCACTCAGGTCAGCGACAACCTGACCGAGCTCAAAGGCAAGAACATCGGCGTGCAACGTGGTTCGATCCACGAGCGCTTCGCCCGCGAAGTCCTGGCTCCGCTGGGTGCCGAGGTCAAGCCATACGGTTCGCAGAACGAAATTTATCTGGATGTGGCCGCCGGCCGCCTCGACGGCACCGTGGCAGACGCTACGCTGCTGGATGACGGTTTCCTGAAAACCGACGCTGGCAAAGGCTTCGCGTTCGTAGGCCCGGCCTTCACCGACGTCAAATACTTCGGCGATGGCGTGGGTATCGCGGTGCGCAAGGGTGACGCGTTGAAAGACAAGATCAACACCGCGATCGCTGCCATCCGCGAAAACGGCAAGTACAAGCAAATCCAGGACAAATACTTCGCCTTCGATATCTACGGCAAGTAACACGTCTCGGCGACAAGTCCGAAATGGCGCAAGCAACAGGGTCTCTGCGGTTTGCGCCATTTTTTCATCCCAACTCTCGAGGACCTGAATCATGTTGAAAGGCTACGGGGCTGTCATCCTCGATGGCGTTTGGCTGACGCTTCAGCTCGCCTTGTCGTCCATGGCCCTGGCCATTGTTCTGGGCCTGATCGGCGTGGCACTGCGTCTGTCGCCGGTGCGCTGGCTGGCCTGGCTGGGCGATCTGTACTCCACGGTGATCCGTGGTATTCCCGATCTGGTACTGATCCTGCTGATTTTCTACGGCGGCCAGGACTTGCTCAACCGCGTCGCGCCGATGCTGGGCTACGACGAATACATCGACCTGAACCCGTTGGCCGCCGGTATCGGCACCCTGGGCTTCATCTTCGGTGCGTACTTGTCGGAAACCTTCCGTGGCGCGTTCATGGCGATCCCCAAAGGTCAGGCCGAAGCCGGCATGGCTTACGGCATGAGCAGTTTTCAGGTGTTCTTCCGGGTGTTGGTGCCACAGATGATTCGCCTGGCGATTCCGGGGTTCACCAACAACTGGCTGGTACTGACCAAGGCTACCGCACTGATTTCGGTGGTGGGTCTGCAAGACATGATGTTCAAGGCCAAGCAGGCGGCCGATGCCACCCGTGAGCCTTTCACCTTCTTCCTCGCAGTGGCGGCTTTGTACCTGGTGATCACCAGTGTCTCGTTGCTGGCATTGCGTCACCTTGAGAAGCGCTACTCGGTAGGCGTAAGGGCGGCTGATCTATGATCTTCGACTACAACGTCATTTGGGAGTCCTTGCCGCTGTACTTCGGCGGCCTGGTGACCACCCTCAAACTGCTCGCGCTGTCGCTGTTCTTCGGCCTGCTGTGCGCGCTGCCGCTGGGCTTGATGCGGGTCTCGAAAAACGCCGTGGTCAACTTGACCGCATGGCTCTACACCTACGTGATTCGCGGCACGCCGATGCTGGTGCAGCTGTTCCTGATCTACTACGGTCTGGCGCAATTCCAGGCCGTGCGCGAGAGCTTCCTGTGGCCGTGGCTGTCCAGCGCCACCTTCTGTGCGTGCCTGGCGTTCGCCATCAATACCAGCGCCTACACCGCCGAAATCATCGCCGGCAGCCTGCGGGCCACGCCGAACGGCGAGATCGAAGCGGCGAAGGCCATGGGCATGTCGCGGGTCAAGATGTACAAGCGCATCCTGCTGCCGTCGGCCCTGCGCCGTGCGCTGCCGCAGTACAGCAACGAAGTGATCATGATGCTGCAAACCACCAGTCTGGCGTCCATCGTGACCCTGATCGACATCACCGGTGCCGCGCGCACGGTCAACGCCCAGTTCTACCTGCCGTTCGAGGCGTACATCACCGCCGGCGTGTTCTACCTGTGCCTGACCTTCATTCTGGTGAAGCTGTTCAAGCTGGCCGAGCGTCGCTGGCTGGGCTACCTGGCCCCGCGGAAGCACTGATATGGAACGCATCGATCATGCATTGCCGTGGAGCCATCTGGGCAGCGAGCGCCAGATCTCGGTGTTTCGCTTCGGCAGAGGCGAGCGCAAGGCCTACATCCAGGCCAGTCTCCACGCCGATGAACTGCCGGGGATGCGCACGGCCTGGGCGCTGAAAAAGCGCCTGGTCGAACTCGAAGCCCAGGGCTTGCTCAACGGTGTGATCGAGTTGGTGCCGGTGGCCAACCCGCTGGGCCTCGGTCAACTGCTGCAGGGCAATCATCAAGGGCGTTTCGAGGCGGGTAGCGGCAAGAATTTCAACCGCGATTTCGTCGAACTCAGTGCGCCAGTGGCCGCTGAGCTCGATGGGCATCTGGGCGATGATCCGCACGCCAATATCCGTTTGATCCGCCAGACCATGAGCGATCTGCTGGCCGCGTTGCCACCGGCCACCAGCCAGTTGCAGGGCATGCAGCGTGTCTTGCTCAGCCATGCCTGCACCGCCGATGTGGTGCTGGATTTGCACTGCGATTGCGAAGCGGCGCTGCACATGTACGCCTTGCCGCAGCATTGGTCGCAGTGGCGTTCACTGGCCGCGCACCTGAATGTGCGGGTCGGCCTGCTGGCGGAAGATTCCGGCGGCAGCTCCTTCGACGAAGCCTGTTCGCTGCCGTGGTTGCGGTTGTCGCGTCTGTTCCCGGACGCGCAGATTCCGCTGGCGTGCCTGGCGACTACCATTGAATTAGGTGGTCAGGCCGACACCGGTCGCGCTGAGACTGAGGTGCACGCCGAAGGCATTCTGGCGTTCCTCGCCGAGCAAGGCCTGATCAGCGGCGACTGGCCAAATGCAGCGCATGAGCCTTGCGAGGGCTTGCCGTTCGAAGGCACTGAGTTGCTGTTCGCGCCGCATCCTGGCGTGGTGAGTTTTCTGCGTAGACCCGGCGAGTGGATCGAGACCGGTGATGAGATTTTTGAAGTGATCGATCCGCTGGCGGATCGGGTCAGCACGGTGTGTGCTGGTACGTCCGGGGTGCTGTTTGCCATTGAACGGCTGCGTTATGCCCAACCCGGTTTCTGGCTGGCCAAGGTGGCGGGGCGCGAAGCGCTGCGTCACGGGCGCTTGCTCAACGACTGACTGACTGCTTTTTGTGAGAACCGACCGCATGTACAAACTTGAAGTCCAAGACCTGCATAAACGCTATGGCAGTCACGAAGTGCTCAAGGGCGTGTCCCTGAAAGCGGCGGCTGGCGATGTGATCAGCATCATCGGCTCCAGTGGCTCCGGCAAAAGTACCTTCCTGCGCTGCATCAACCTGCTGGAGCAGCCGCACGCGGGCAAGATCCTGCTCAACAACGAAGAGTTGAAGCTGGTGGCGAACAAGGACGGTGCGCTGAAGGCCGCTGACCCGAAACAGCTGCAACGCATGCGTTCGCGCCTGTCGATGGTGTTCCAGCACTTCAACCTGTGGTCGCACATGACCGCGCTGGAAAACATCATGGAAGCGCCGGTGCACGTACTCGGTGTATCCAAGGCCGAAGCCCGCGAGAAAGCCGAGCACTACCTGAACAAGGTGGGCGTGGCGCATCGCAAGGACGCTTACCCGGGCCACATGTCCGGCGGCGAACAACAGCGCGTGGCGATTGCCCGTGCGCTGGCGATGGAGCCCGAGGTGATGCTGTTCGACGAGCCGACCTCGGCACTGGACCCGGAACTGGTCGGCGACGTGCTGAAAGTCATGCAGGCCCTGGCCCAGGAAGGCCGGACCATGGTGGTGGTGACCCACGAAATGGGCTTCGCCCGTGAAGTGTCGAACCAGTTGGTGTTCCTGCACAAAGGTGTCGTCGAAGAAAGCGGCAACCCGCGTGAAGTGCTGGTGAACCCACAATCCGAGCGCTTGCAGCAATTCCTCTCGGGCAGCCTCAAGTAATCAAGACTGCCGTTGTGCACCGCGATAGTGCATGCTTCGCAAACTAAAGGCCGGCCCCCGATCTCTGTGGGAGCTGGCTTGCCAGCGATAGCGGTGGGTCAGTTTGCATCTCTGGCACAGACAGACCGCTATCGCTGGCAAGCCAGCTCCCACAAGGGATCGCTGTTGGTTTTGAGATTTGTGTTCATTTACGGGCTAGCATTGGCCCATGCCTTCATCACTGTTCTTCGTTTCGGATTGCCCACCCATGACTGCCCATCGAATTGGTTTCCTGATTTGGCCCAGCACTAAAGCACTGACGCTTGCGCTGGCTGAGGAGGCCTTGCGTGTTGCCCAGCGTGTGCATCCGGACGTGGTCTACGAACTGTCGTTCTTGCAGGCCGAACCGCCAACCGAAAGCGCCTGGCAATTGCCCGGCGAAGCCTGGACCGGCAAGCTCGAGAACTTCCAGAAACTGTTCTTGCTCGCCGACGAACCGCCGACCACTTTGGCGCCGGCGCTCAGCAGTGCGTTGAAGCAACTGGTGCGTTCCGGGTGTGCGATCGGTGGCCTGTCGGCCGGTGTCTATCCGTTGGCGCAACTCGGCTTGCTCGATGGCTATCGCGCGGCCGTGCACTGGCGCTGGCAGGATGATTTCGCCGAACGCTTCCCGAAGGTCATCGCCACCAGTCATCTGTTCGATTGGGACCGCGATCGCCTGACTGCATGTGGCGGCATGTCGGTACTCGATCTGTTGCTGGCGGTGTTGGCCCGTGATCACGGTGCGGAGCTGGCCGGTGCGGTGTCGGAAGAGCTGGTGGTCGAGCGCATCCGCGAAGGCGGCGAGCGTCAGCGCATTCCATTGCAGAATCGCCTCGGCTCCAGCCATCCGAAGCTCACCCAGGCCGTGTTGCTGATGGAAGCCAACATCGAAGAACCGCTGACCACCGACGAAATCGCCCAGCATGTGTGCGTGTCCCGTCGACAATTGGAGCGGATCTTCAAGCAATACCTCAACCGTGTGCCGAGCCAGTACTACCTGGAGCTGCGCCTGAACAAGGCCCGGCAGATGTTGATGCAAACCAGCAAGTCGATCATCCAGATCGGCCTGTCGTGCGGTTTCTCCTCGGGGCCGCATTTCTCCAGCGCCTACCGCAACTTCTTCGGCGCCACGCCGCGGGAAGATCGTAACCAGCGACGTAGCAGCAGTCCGTTCGAGTTGTCGTCGGTACCGTCCGAGCGCGGCTGACCGCTGGCGCAATTTGCGCAAATCAAATCCCGGCAACTCTGCCGCTAACCCTGCCGGGCAGTTAAACTGCGCCTTTGCGACCCTATATGTCGCATTGCCGTAAACCCGGGAAAATCCGGGGTTTGCGCTATAAGAAGTTGTCGCTTGGCGGCAAGGCCGGGCTGAAAACTGTCCTTACAATCCCCCCATCGCTCGCCAGTTTCAGGCGAGTGTTTTCTCTTCAGGAGACTCCGATGTCCGTTGAGCACGCTGCGGTACAACGCGCCGATTTCGACCAGGTTATGGTTCCCAACTACGCGCCTGCCGCTTTCATTCCTGTGCGTGGCGCCGGTTCCCGCGTCTGGGACCAGTCCGGTCGCGAGCTGATCGACTTCGCTGGCGGGATTGCCGTAAACGTATTGGGCCATGCGCACCCGGCGCTGGTCGGTGCCTTGACCGAGCAGGCCAACAAGCTGTGGCACGTGTCCAACGTGTTCACCAATGAGCCGGCCCTGCGTCTGGCCCATAAGCTGATCGATGCCACCTTTGCCGAGCGTGCCTTCTTCTGCAACTCCGGCGCCGAAGCCAACGAGGCCGCCTTCAAGCTGGCCCGTCGCGTCGGCCACGATCGCTTCGGCAGCGAGAAGTACGAAATCATCGCCGCCCTCAACAGCTTCCACGGTCGTACCCTGTTCACCGTGAACGTCGGTGGCCAGTCGAAGTATTCCGACGGTTTCGGTCCGAAAATCACCGGTATCAGCCACGTGCCGTACAACGATCTGGCCGCGCTGAAAGCCGCCATTTCCGACAAGACTTGCGCGGTGGTGCTGGAGCCGATCCAGGGCGAAAGCGGTGTGATCCCGGCTGAACTCGAATACCTGCAAGGCGCCCGCGAACTCTGCACCGCGCACAACGCGCTGCTGATTTTCGACGAAGTGCAAACCGGCATGGGCCGTACCGGCAAACTGTTTGCGTACCAGCATTACGGCGTGACCCCGGACATCCTGACCAGCGCCAAGAGCCTGGGCGGCGGTTTCCCGATCGCGGCGATGCTGACCACCGAAGACCTGGCCAAGCACCTGGTCGTCGGCACCCACGGCACCACCTATGGCGGCAACCCACTGGCGTGCGCGGTCGCCGAAGCGGTGATCGACGTGATCAACACCCCTGAAGTGCTGGCCGGCGTCAACGCCAAGCACGACAAGTTCAAGGCGCGCCTGGAGCAGATCGGCGAGAAGTACGGCCTGTTCACCAAGGTGCGTGGCCTGGGCCTATTGATCGGATGCGTGTTGACCGACGCCTGGAAAGGCAAGGCCAAGGACATCTTCAACGCCGCTGAAAAAGAAGGCCTGATGGTGTTGCAAGCTGGCCCGGACGTGGTGCGTTTCGCCCCGAGCCTGGTGGTGGAAGACGCCGATATCGATGCCGGTCTGGACCGCTTCGAACGCGCCGCGGCAAAACTGACGCAAGCCTGATAGCCCCTCGGCGCCTGACCGTTCAGGCGTCGAACCAAATTTTTGTTTCGGGTTGAATCAAAAGTGTGGGAGCCAGCCTGCTGGCGATGAGGGCCTGATAGCCAACATCATTGTTGCCTGACAGGACGATATCGCCAGCAGGCTAGCTCCCACAGTTGACTCTGAGTTGTTTCAGGGATGGCCCGGGATTTTTCTTCTGTAAGTTCTGAGATTAAGGAGTGACACCATGCTGGTGATGCGCCCCGCGCAAATGGCTGATCTGGGCGAGGTACAGCGTCTGGCTGCGGACAGCCCGATTGGTGTCACTTCCTTGCCGGATGACGTTGAACGCCTGAGCGACAAGATCGCCGCGAGCGAAGCGTCGTTCGCCGCCGAAGTGAGCTTCAACGGCGAAGAGAGCTATTTCTTCGTCCTCGAGGACACCGCCACCGGCAAGCTGGTGGGCTGTTCGGCAATCGTTGCCTCCGCCGGTTATTCCGAACCGTTCTACAGCTTCCGTAATGAAACCTTCGTTCACGCTTCTCGCGAGCTGAAGATTCATAACAAGATTCATGTGCTCTCCCAGTGCCACGACCTGACCGGCAACAGCCTGCTGACCAGTTTCTACGTGCAGCGCGAGCTGGTGGGTTCGCCCTGGGCCGAGCTCAATTCCCGTGGACGCCTGCTGTTCGTGGCCAGCCATCCGGAGCGCTTTGCCGATTCCGTGGTGACCGAGATCGTCGGCTACAGCGATGAAAATGGCGACTCGCCGTTCTGGGATGCCATCGGCCGCAACTTCTTCGACCTCAACTACGCTGAAGCCGAGCGTCTTTGCGGCCTGAAGAGCCGTACGTTCCTGGCCGAGCTGATGCCGCATTACCCGATCTACGTGCCGCTGTTGCCGGACTCCGCGCAAGAAGCGATGGGCCAGGTGCATCCACGAGCGCAAATCACCTTCGACATCCTGATGCGCGAAGGCTTCGAGACCGATCACTACATCGATATTTTCGACGGCGGCCCGACCTTGCATGCCCGCGTCTCGGGGATCCGTTCGATCGCCCAGAGCCGCGTGGTGCCGGTGAAAATCGGCGAGCCGGTCAAAGGTGTCGGTCGACAGTATCTGGTGGCCAACGCGCAGTTGCAGGATTACCGCGCCGTCATGCTTGAGCTCGATTACGCGCCAGGCAAACCCGTGACCCTGGACCTGGAAGCGGCCGAAGCCCTGGGTGTCGGTGAAGGTGCGAGCGTACGCCTGGTGGCGGTTTAACGCCTGCTTCAAAAAATGCCTGAAAAGCAGCGAGTTTCACGGGTGGCGCAAGCGGCCCGTTTGAGGAGATAGCATGATCGTTCGTCCCGTACGCAGCAGCGATTTACCCGCTCTGATCGACCTGGCCCGCAGCACCGGCACCGGCCTGACCACTTTGCCGGCCAACGAAGAACGTCTGGCCCATCGGGTTGGCTGGGCCGAGAAGACCTTTCGCGGTGAAGCCGGGCGGGCTGATGCGGACTACCTGTTCGTACTCGAAGATGACGACGGTCGGGTGGTGGGCATTTCCGCCATCGCTGGCGCGGTCGGTCTGCGTGAGCCCTGGTACAACTTCCGCGTCGGCCTGACCGTCAGCGCTTCGCAAGAGCTGAACATCTATCGCGAAATCCCGACGCTGTTCCTGGCCAACGACCTGACCGGCAACTCCGAGCTGTGCTCGCTGTTCCTGCACGCCGATTTCCGCAGTGGCCTTAACGGTCGCATGCTGTCCAAGGCGCGGATGCTGTTCATCGCCGAATTCCCGCAACTGTTCGGCAACAAGATCATCGCCGAGATGCGCGGTGTGTCCGATGATGCCGGGCGTTCGCCGTTCTGGGAAAGCCTGGGCCGCCACTTCTTCAAGATGGAATTCAGCCAGGCCGATTACCTGACCGGCGTGGGCAACAAGGCGTTCATCGCCGAACTGATGCCAAAATTCCCGCTGTACACCTGCTTCCTGTCGCCGGATGCGCGCAATGTGATCGGTCAGGTGCACCCTGATACCGAGCCTGCGCTGTCGATGCTCAAGAGCGAAGGTTTCAGCTACCAAGGCTACGTCGACATTTTCGACGCAGGCCCGGCGATCGAGTGCGAAACCGGCAAGATCCGCGCCGTGCGCGACAGCCAGGCGCTGGTGCTGGCCATCGGCACGCCGGGCGACGACGCCACGCCATTCATTATCCACAACCGCAAGCGCGAAGAGTGCCGCATCACTGCCGCACCCGCACGCTTCGCCGCCGGCACGCTGGTGGTCGACCCGCTGACCGCCAAACGTCTTCAACTCAACGCCGGCGATCAGGTGCGCGCCGTTCCGTTGTCCGCAGCCCGGGAGTCGAAATAATGAAGTCGCTATACATTGCAGGTGAATGGCTGGCCGGTCAGGGCGAAGCCTTTGAGTCGCTGAACCCGGTGACCCAGCAAGTGCTGTGGTCCGGTCAAGGCGCCACGGCCGCTCAGGTTGAATCGGCGGTGCAAGCGGCGCGTCAGGCGTTCCCGGGTTGGGCTCGCCGGACTC
This sequence comes from Pseudomonas sp. G(2018), assembly GCF_005502415.1. Taxonomy (NCBI): domain Bacteria; kingdom Pseudomonadati; phylum Pseudomonadota; class Gammaproteobacteria; order Pseudomonadales; family Pseudomonadaceae; genus Pseudomonas; species Pseudomonas sp. G(2018). Next base: position 30,883 of record NZ_SCOO01000044.1, read on the forward strand.
TGGAGGAGCGTATCTCGGTGCTGGAAGCCTTTGCTGCCGCCCTGAAAAATCACGCTGACGAATTGGCCCGCACCATCGGTGAGGAAACCGGCAAGCCCCTGTGGGAATCGGCGACCGAAGTCACCAGCATGGTCAACAAGATTGCAATCTCGGTACAGAGCTACCGCGAGCGCACTGGCGAGAAGAGCGGCCCGCTGGGCGACGCCACCGCCGTATTGCGTCACAAGCCACATGGTGTTGTAGCGGTATTTGGTCCTTACAATTTCCCTGGCCACTTGCCCAACGGGCATATCGTGCCGGCGCTGCTGGCCGGTAACAGCGTGTTGTTCAAGCCTAGCGAGCTGACGCCGAAAGTCGCCGAGCTGACGGTCAAATGCTGGATCGAGGCCGGTCTGCCGGCCGGTGTGCTGAACCTGCTGCAAGGCGCCCGCGAAACCGGTATCGCTTTGGCGGCGAACCCGGGCATCGACGGTCTGTTCTTTACCGGTTCCAGCCGCACCGGCAATCACCTGCATAATCAATTCGCCGGTCGCCCGGACAAGATCCTCGCGCTGGAGATGGGCGGCAACAACCCGCTGGTGGTCGATCAGGTCGCCGATGTGGACGCTGCTGTTTACACCATCATCCAGTCGGCGTTCATTTCTGCCGGTCAACGCTGCACCTGTGCGCGCCGCTTGCTGGTACCGCAAGGCGCGTGGGGTGACGCGTTGCTGGCGCGATTGGTGGCGGTCAGCTCGACCCTTTCGGTCGGTGCTTTCGATCAGCAACCGGCGCCGTTCATGGGCTCGGTGATTTCCCTTGGCGCGGCCAAAGCATTGATGGAAGCCCAGGAGCATTTGTTGGCCAACGGTGCGCTGGCCTTGCTGGAAATGACCCAACCTCAGGCTCAGGCCGCATTGTTGACCCCGGGCATCCTCGACGTGACCGCCGTGACCGAACGCCCGGACGAAGAGCTGTTCGGCCCGTTGCTGCAAGTGATCCGCTACGCTGATTTTGAAGCAGCGATCGCTGAAGCCAACGACACCGCGTACGGTCTGGCGGCGGGGCTGCTGTCGGATTCCGAAGCGCGTTATCAGCAATTCTGGCTGGAAAGCCGCGCCGGTATCGTCAACTGGAACAAGCAACTGACCGGTGCTGCGAGCAGCGCGCCTTTCGGCGGCGTCGGCGCTTCGGGCAACCATCGCGCCAGTGCCTACTACGCGGCGGATTATTGCGCGTATCCAGTGGCCTCGCTGGAAACCCCGAGCCTGGTGTTGCCCGCAGCGCTTACACCTGGCGTGAAGATGGCGTGATGCCCATCGCCAGCAGGCTGGCTCCCACAGGTTCAGTGGTGTTCACACATTTTGTGTACCACGCTATCACTGTGGGAGCCAGCCTGCTGGCGATGGCCGCGCCTCGGTCTCAAATCTCGTTACTGAAGCCATAACAACAGATTCTCGTGGAGCCTCGCTGATGAAATCCTATGAAGTCAATTTTGACGGTCTAGTGGGGCCGACCCATAACTACGGCGGCCTGTCCTACGGCAACGTCGCATCCCAGAGCAACAGCCAACAATCTTCGAATCCGAAGGAAGCAGCGCTGCAAGGCCTGGCGAAGATGAAAGCACTGATGGACATGGGCTTTCAGCAAGGCGTGCTGGCGCCACAGGAGCGCCCGGACGTGGCGGCACTGCGTCGCCTGGGCTTTGGCGGCACCGACGCTGAAGTGATCGAACGCGCGGCAAAAGACGCGATGCCGCTGCTGGTCGCCAGTTGCTCGGCGTCGAGCATGTGGGTTGCCAACGCCGCCACCGTCAGCCCGAGTGCCGACACTGCGGATGGCCGCGTGCACTTCACCGCCGCTAACCTCAACTGCAAATACCACCGCAGCATCGAGCACCCGACCACCAGCCGCGTGCTGGGGGCAATGTTCGCCGACCAGAAGCACTTTGCGCACCACGCGGCCCTGCCGGCCGTGGCCCAGTTCGGTGACGAAGGCGCGGCCAACCATACCCGTTTCTGCCGCGAATACGGCGAAGCCGGTGTCGAGTTCTTCGTGTTCGGTCGCAGTGCGTTCGATAACCGCTACCCGGCTCCGCAGAAGTACCCGGCCCGCCAGACCCTGGAAGCGTCCCAGGCCGTGGCGCGTCTGCATGGCTTGAAGGATGAAGGCGTGGTCTATGCCCAGCAGAATCCATCGGTGATCGATCAAGGTGTGTTCCACAACGACGTGATCGCCGTGGGTAACGGTGAGGTGTTGTTCTACCACGAGGACGCGTTCCTCGAGACCGAACAGATGCTCGCTGAATTGCAGAGCAAACTCGCCAAGGTCGGTGGGAAATTTCAGTCAATCTGCGTACCGCGTTCCGCGGTAACCGTGGAAGACGCGGTTCGGTCCTACCTGTTCAATAGTCAACTGCTGTCGCGTCCTGACGGCTCCATGCTGTTGATCGTCCCGGAAGAATGCCATGGCAACGAGCGTGTCTGGCAGTATCTGCAGGGTTTGACCAGCTCCGGCGGCCTGATCCGGGAAGTGAAAGTTTTCGATCTCAAGCAAAGCATGCAGAACGGCGGTGGCCCGGCTTGCCTGAGGTTGCGTGTCGCACTCAACGAAACCGAACTGGCGGCGGTCAATCAAGGCGTTATCATGACGGCACCGTTGTACGGCACATTGACCGAATGGGTTAACAAGCACTACCGCGACCGCATGACCGAAAACGATCTTGCGGACCCGCAATTGCTGCTTGAGTGCCGGACGGCACTGGATGAACTGACGCAAATCCTTAAACTGGGCGCGGTTTATCCATTCCAGATCAATTGATCGACGGCGCGCTTTCGGGCACGACAGCGCGTCGCTTCATCTCCAATGAGAGCGTAATTACATGAGCGACAAACTGCAGCTGATCCTTGAAGACACCGACGGCACGCAACTGGAAACTTCCTGCACCCGCGTCGCGGTCATGTGGCAAGGCAAAGAGCTGTGGATCCAGCATGACGGCCGCGGCCAATTGCTGATCGGCGTGGACGTCGAAGAAGGAGACGCCGAATACGCCAACCTGCTGTTGCGCCCATTGGCGACTAATCTGGTAAGTCTGCAATTGGAGATGGAACCGGCTGACCTCGGCGACGACGAGGATCACGTTCACGGCCCGGATTGCAACCACGACCACTAAGGAAACCGCTCTATGCTCGCCCTCGGCAAACTGCTTGAACTGACCCTCGCCGGCCGCGAACCGGCGGAGAAGACTCAACTGACTGTCGAAGGCGTGCGCATGCGCTGGTTGAGCGAGGGCGCGCTGGAAGTCCGGCCGCCCGAAGCGCGCGACAATGGCCTGGATCTGCTGCTGTCAGCGGGGATCCACGGCAACGAAACAGCACCGATCGAATTGCTTGATCGACTGTTGCATGACATCGCTCGCGGCGATCTGAAGCCGCGCGCACGCATTCTGTTCCTGTTCGGCAACCCCGAAGCGATTCGCAAGGGTGAGCGTTTCGTCGAGCAGGACGTCAATCGGCTGTTCAATGGCCGTCACGAACAAAGCAGTGGCTCCGAAGCCTTGCGCGCCTGTGAACTGGAGCGGCTGGCCGCCAGTTTCTTCAGCCCGCCGGATCGCCAGCGTCTGCACTACGACCTGCACACCGCGATCCGCGGCTCGAAAATCGAGCAGTTCGCACTGTACCCATGGAAAGAAGACCGCCAGCATTCGCGCCTGGAGCTGGCTCGTCTGCGCGCCGCCGGCATGGAAGCGGTGTTGCTGCAGAACAAACCGTCCATCGTCTTCAGTTCCTACACCTACGACAAACTCGGTGCCGAGTCTTTCACCCTCGAGCTGGGCAAGGCGCGACCATTCGGGCAGAACGACGGTGTCAACGTGTCCCGGCTGGAAAACCGTCTCAAACAGATCATCGAAGGCACCGAGCCGGAGTCGACTGAACAAGCGCTTGATGGGTTGCAGCTGTTCAGCGTGGCGCGGGAAATCATCAAGCACAGCGACAGCTTCCGCTTGAACCTGCCGGCGGACATCGAGAACTTTTCCGAATTGGACGTGGGTTATTTGCTGGCTGAGGACATCGCCAATACCCGCTGGATCATCGAGGAAGAGGGCGCCCGGATCATCTTCCCTAACCCCAAGGTGAAGAACGGCCTGCGCGCCGGCATCCTGATCGTGCCGACCACCGACGAAAACCTGGCCTGATATCAATACATAACCAATGTGGGAGCGGGCTTGCTCGCGAAAGCGGATTAACATTCAACACATTTGTTGACTGTCCGTCCGTCTTCGCGAGCAAGCCCGCTCCCACATTTTTTGGTGTTTAGACGGCTACCGCACGCGGCTCAGTGCGACGCAACGCACGCACCTTGCTCAACGTATCCGCACAAGTCTTCGCCGCTTCCTGGCCTTTATGCACAAAATGCTCGAAGAAGAACTTCTGGTGCTCTTCACCGGCATGGAAGTGGTGCGGGGTCAGGGACACCGAGAACACCGGTACTTCTGTTTCCAGTTGAACCTGCATCAGGCCGCTGACCACAGACTGGGCGACGAATTCGTGACGGTAGATCCCGCCGTCCACCACCAGGGCTGCCGCGACAATGCCGGCATAACGGCCGGTCTTGGCCAGCAACTTGGCATGCAAGGGCATTTCAAAAGCCCCGCCAACTTCGAAGAAGTCGATGTCGGATTCCTGATAACCCTGGGCAATCATTTCCGCGACGAAGCCTTTACGGCTCTGGTCAACGATTTCCTTGTGCCAGCAGGCCTGGATGAACGCAACGCGCTCGCCCTGATGGTGTTTGCTTTTGCTGTCGATTGCGGTGGGTTGCATGTTCTGACTCCTGTTTGTGTGAAAAACAGGGCGTTATGAATCGAATGGGATTTAAGGGTGCGCAGGCACAAGTGCCTGCGGACGGCGCTTTGGCATAGAGCCTGGGCGGCGCCAATCCCGTTCTCTCTTCATCCGGACTATGACCGTCGGCCCCGGGATCACACCGGGTCTGCTGACCTTGCCGCCAGCACCGCCGAAGCCGTGCCGTCACCAAGCGCTCGCGGGCTATGCGCATTGCGCGCAATTACCGCCGGTGGGGAGTTGCACCCCGCCCTGAGAACGTTTTGCCGCCAGAATGTTGGGCGGCGCAGCGTTTTTAACACATATTTCGTACCTGTGCATTGCTGCTATCTGATGATTGCTATCGACTTTTTCGTCGAATGAATAAGCCTTTTGCTCTTCAAGGGTTGATTATTCGTCGGCATGACCGCAGTAATTCCTGCCTGAAAGGGATTTTCCCCTGCTAACCGAGGCCAGATTCATGAGCGTTATCGATCTTCGCAGCGACACAGTCACCCAGCCCACCGCCGGCATGCTCGACGCGATGGCCTCAGCGGCCACCGGGGATGACGTTTATGGCGAAGATCCGACAGTCAATCGTCTGGAAACCGAGTTGGCAAAACGCCTGGGTTTTGCCGCGGCACTGTTTGTCCCGACCGGCACCATGAGCAATCTGCTGGGATTGATGGCCCATTGCGAGCGCGGTGATGAGTACATCGTCGGTCAACAGGCCCACACCTATAAGTACGAAGGGGGTGGTGCGGCAGTGCTCGGCTCGATTCAGCCGCAGCCACTGGAAGTGCAATCCGATGGTTCGCTGGACCTGGCGCAGATTGCCGCCGCGATCAAGCCGGACGACTTCCACTTCGCCCGCACCCGCCTGCTGGCGCTGGAAAACACCATGCAAGGCAAGGTCCTGCCGCTGGAATACCTGGCCCGGGCCCGCAGCTTTACCCGTGAACACGGGTTGCAACTGCATCTGGACGGTGCCCGGCTGTATAACGCGGCGGTCAAACTGGGTGTCGATGCCCGGGAAATCGCCCAGCATTTCGATTCCGTCTCGGTCTGCCTGTCCAAAGGACTGGGCGCGCCGGTCGGTTCGGTGTTGTGCGGTTCGGCGCAGTTGATTGCCAAGGCGCGGCGCCTGCGCAAGATGGTCGGCGGCGGTATGCGCCAGGCCGGGATTCTGGCGGCGGCAGGCTTGTATGCCTTGGATAACAATGTTCAGCGCCTGTCCGACGACCACGCCAACGCCCAATTGCTGGCCGAAGGCCTGCGCGCGGCGGGTTATGAGGTCGAGCCGGTTCAGACCAACATGGTTTACGTGAACATGGGCGACCGGGCCGAGGCGATCAAGGCGTTTGCCGCCGAACGCGGGGTCAAGCTCAGTGCCGCCGCACGCTTGCGGATGGTCACCCACATGGACGTCAGCGCTGCGCAAATCGAGCAGGTCGTCGCGACATTCGTCGACTTTTCCCGTAAGTGATAGCGTTAGCAGTCCAATTGACCGTTTCTATCGTATAAACACGCTGTACCCCGCGCGCAGGGCCGATATAATGCGGCCCTTTGCCGTCGTTTCGTCTGTTGACGTTTCGAACAGGCCTTTGGCCGCAGCCTCCGTGGAAGAACCTAATGAAAAGCGCAGAAATCCGTGAAGCCTTCCTTCGCTTCTTCGAAGAGCAAGGCCACACCCGTGTAGCCTCCAGCTCTTTGATTCCGGGCAACGACCCAACCCTGCTGTTCACCAACGCGGGGATGAACCAGTTCAAGGACTGCTTCCTGGGCCAGGAAAAGCGCGCGTACACCCGCGCCGTCAGCAGCCAGAAATGCGTGCGCGCCGGCGGCAAGCACAACGACCTGGAAAACGTCGGTTATACCGCCCGTCACCACACCTTCTTCGAAATGCTGGGTAACTTCAGCTTCGGTGATTACTTCAAGCGTGATGCAATCACCTACGCCTGGAACTTCCTGACCTCCGAGAAGTGGCTGAACCTGCCGAAGGAAAAGCTCTGGGTCACCGTCTACGCCAGCGATGACGAGGCGTATGACATCTGGACCAAGGAAATCGGCGTTCCGGCCGAGCGCATGGTTCGCATCGGCGACAACAAGGGGGCGCCGTACGCTTCCGACAACTTCTGGACCATGGGCGATACCGGCCCGTGCGGTCCTTGCACCGAGATTTTCTACGATCACGGCGCCGACATCTGGGGTGGTCCACCAGGCTCGCCGGAAGAAGACGGCGACCGTTACATCGAAATCTGGAACAACGTGTTCATGCAGTTCAACCGCACCGCCGACGGCGTGTTGCACCCGCTGCCAGCACCGTCGGTGGATACCGGCATGGGCCTGGAGCGGATCAGTGCCGTGCTGCAGCACGTTCACTCGAACTATGAAATCGACCTGTTCCAGAGCCTGCTGAACGCATCGGCCAAGGCCATCGGTTGCACCAATGACGCCCAGGCTTCCCTGAAAGTCGTGGCTGACCACATTCGTTCCTGCGGTTTCCTGATTGCCGACGGCGTGCTGCCGTCCAATGAAGGCCGTGGCTACGTGCTGCGCCGGATCATTCGTCGCGCTTGCCGTCATGGCAACAAGCTGGGCGCCAAGGGCAGCTTCTTCTACCAGATCGTCGCGGCATTGGTTGCCGAGATGGGCGAAGCCTTCCCTGAGCTGAAATCCCAGCAGGCACACATCGAACGTGTACTGAAAGCTGAAGAAGAGCAATTCGCCAAGACCCTGGAACAGGGCCTGAAAATCCTCGAGCAGGATCTGGCCGAACTCAAAGGCGACGTGGTGCCGGGCGATGTCGTGTTCAAGCTCTACGACACCTACGGTTTCCCGATGGACCTGACCGGCGACATCGCCCGTGAGCGCAGCCTGACCATCGACGAAGCAGGTTTTGAACGCGAAATGGAAGCCCAGCGCGTCCGTGCACGTTCCGCCAGTTCCTTCGGCATGGACTACAACAGCCTGGTCAAGGTCGACGTCGACACCGAGTTCACCGGTTACACCGCTCACAGCGGTTCCGCCAAAATAGTTGCTCTCTATAAAGACGGGCAATCGGTCGACGTACTGAGCGAAGGCGAAGAGGGTGTGGTCGTGCTCAATCAGACGCCGTTCTATGCGGAGTCCGGTGGTCAGATTGGTGATTGCGGCTTCCTCCAGGCTGGCGCTTCGCGTTTCGACGTGCGTGACACCACCAAGACCGGCGGTGCGTTCCTGCATCACGGTGTACTGGATTCGGGCAGCCTGATCGTAGGTACTCCGGTCGAGACTCATGTCGATGCCGAAGTGCGCCACGCCACGTCGCTGAACCACTCGGCCACTCACTTGCTGCACGCCGCATTGCGTCAGGTGCTGGGCGATCACGTTCAGCAGAAAGGCTCGCTGGTCGACAGTCAGCGCCTGCGCTTCGACTTCAGCCACTTCGAAGCCATCAAGCCTGAACAACTGAAAGCGCTGGAAGACATCGTCAACGCCGAGATTCGCAAGAACTCCGAAGTTGAAACCGAAGAAACCGATATCGAAACCGCCAAGCAGAAAGGCGCCATGGCGCTGTTCGGCGAGAAGTACGGGGACAACGTGCGCGTGCTGAGCATGGGTGGCGACTTCTCCGTCGAACTGTGTGGCGGTATCCACGCCAACCGTACCGGCGACATCGGCCTGCTGAAAATCATCAGCGAAGGCGGTGTGGCGTCGGGTGTGCGTCGTATCGAGGCAGTCACCGGTGCTGCGGCACTGGCCTACTTGAATGCGGCGGAAGAGCAACTCAAGGAAGCGGCCAGCCTGGTCAAGGGCAGCCGCGACAACCTGATCGACAAGCTGTCGGTTTTGCTGGAGCGCAACCGTCTGCTGGAGAAGCAACTCGAGCAGTTGCAAGCCAAGGCGGCCAGCGCGGCCGGCGACGATCTGTCGGCGCAAGCGCAGGACGTCAAGGGTGTGAAAGTGCTGGCCGTGCGTCTGGACGGCCAGGACGGCAAGGCGCTGCTGGCGCTGGTCGATCAGCTGAAAAACAAACTCGGTCGCGCAGTGATCCTGCTCGGCAGTGTCCATGAGGAAAAGGTCGTTCTGGTTGCAGGCGTAACCAAAGACCTGACTGGCCAACTCAAAGCCGGTGATTTGATGAAGCAAGCCGCTGCGGCAGTGGGCGGGAAGGGTGGTGGTCGTCCAGACATGGCGCAGGGCGGCGGTACCGACGCCGGCGCACTGGATGCAGCACTGGCGCTGACCGTTCCATTTGTAGAGCAGGGTTTATAAGGCAGGGTGTCCGGCCCGCAGTCTAGTGGCGGGCCGGTACGCTGTTTGAGTGATTATTTGGGCGCCCTTCATGGGCAGAGGCGGCTTTGAAATGGCTTTGATCGTACAGAAATTTGGAGGCACCTCGGTCGGCACTGTCGAGAGAATCGAGCAGGTCGCCGACAAGGTTAAGAAATTCCGCGATGCCGGCGATGACCTGGTGGTTGTGCTGTCTGCAATGAGCGGCGAAACCAACCGTCTGATCGATCTGGCCAAGCAAATCAGTGGCGACGGCCAGCCGGTTCCTCGTGAGCTGGATGTGATCGTGTCCACCGGTGAGCAGGTGACGATTGCCCTGTTGGCCATGGCGCTGATGAAGCGTGGTGTGCCCGCGGTGTCCTACACCGGCAATCAGGTACGGATTCTGACGGATAGCGCGCACAATAAAGCGCGTATCTTGCAGATTGATGACCAGAAGATTCGCGGCGACCTGAAGGCCGGTCGCGTGGTGGTTGTCGCCGGTTTCCAGGGCGTCGACGAACACGGCAACATCACCACGCTCGGTCGTGGCGGTTCCGACACCACCGGCGTAGCCCTGGCGGCAGCCTTGAAGGCTGACGAGTGTCAGATCTACACCGACGTCGACGGTGTCTACACCACCGACCCGCGCGTGGTGTCCGTGGCTCAACGCCTGGACAAGATCACCTTCGAAGAGATGCTGGAAATGGCCAGCCTCGGTTCCAAGGTTTTGCAGATCCGTGCGGTGGAATTCGCCGGCAAGTACAACGTTCCGCTGCGCGTATTGCACAGCTTCAAGGAGGGTCCGGGCACCCTCATTACTATTGATGAAGAGGAAACCATGGAACAGCCGATCATTTCCGGCATCGCTTTCAATCGCGATGAAGCCAAGCTGACCATCCGTGGCGTGCCAGACACCCCGGGCGTTGCGTTCAAGATTCTCGGCCCTATCAGCGCCGCGAACATCGAAGTCGACATGATCGTGCAGAATGTCGCGCACGATAACACCACCGACTTCACCTTCACGGTGCACCGCAATGACTATCAGGCGGCACAAGGCGTGCTGGAAAACACCGCTCGTGAGATCGGTGCTCGTGAAGTCGTTGGCGACACCAAGATCGCCAAGGTGTCGATCGTCGGCGTAGGCATGCGCTCTCACGCAGGCGTAGCCAGCCGCATGTTCGAATCCCTGGCCAAGGAAAGCATCAACATCCAGATGATCTCGACTTCGGAAATCAAGGTTTCCGTCGTGATCGAAGAGAAGTACCTGGAACTGGCTGTGCGCGCCCTGCACACGGCTTTCGATCTGGACGCACCGGCCCGCCAGGGCGAGTGATGCGTTCACCAAAGGGCGCGGTCTGACCGCGCCCTTTGTTTTTTTGAATGGCGTGACCCCGAGGCTGTTCTTTTGCTCGCGCTAGTCAATACTCAGGCATGTAGGCCGCGACCGCTTTGGTTGTAGGTCGAGTGCCTTTTTTTTGCAGACTGTTGTCCCTGAAATGTAAGGCGTGAGGAGAAAGGTATGTTGATTCTGACTCGTCGGTGCGCAGAAAGCCTGATTATTGGTGATGGCGAAATCACCGTGACCGTGCTCGGCGTCAAAGGAAATCAGGTGCGTATTGGTGTGAACGCGCCTAAAGAGGTGGCTGTCCACCGTGAGGAAATTTACCTGCGCATCAAGAAAGAGAAGGACGAAGAACCAAGCCATTAATTTTTATCGTTTTTTATGTTTGCAAACGGGGAAGAAGCTGGTTAATATACGCCCCGTGTTGCGGAGAGCTGGCCGAGTGGCCGAAGGCGCTCCCCTGCTAAGGGAGTACACCTCACAAGGGTGTCGGGGGTTCGAATCCCCCGTTCTCCGCCATTATTTGCGTAGTACGTTGTAATCTGGCTTCTTCGGTAAGTTGTTGAAATTACTAGAAAAAAGCGCTTTACAAACAGATTGAACGGCCTATAATGCGCGGCAACAAATGCACTCGTAGCTCAGCTGGATAGAGTACTCGGCTACGAACCGAGCGGTCACAGGTTCGAATCCTGTCGAGTGCACCATTTAAGAGTTGTTTGCAGTAATGTGAGCTACTCTGTTTCAACCAGTTGTGGTCTGGTTTAAAAACACAAATGCACTCGTAGCTCAGCTGGATAGAGTACTCGGCTACGAACCGAGCGGTCACAGGTTCGAATCCTGTCGAGTGCACCATACAACAGAAAGCCCGCATTTAATGCGGGCTTTTTGCCGTCTGGGATTTGGCTTTTCCTTTCGTACATCCTTTCTCATCGAATTCAATGTTCGCGCCACGACCTCGTTTGGTTTCGTAGTGATAGCGTGTGTTCGAGTTCCGAATGCTGATCTTGTCTGGCTTGCCGAGAGCGCTTTCGACGTCTTGCTGAGTCATCCCCGCGATAATCCGCTGGTTGATGATTGCCTCGCGCCGCTCGTTCGCGCTGATCGGATTTCCGCATTTGTCTTCTGGTTTGCCGACGACAGTTGGAGCTCTTCTTTGGGTTTTCGTGCCGGGTGTATCGCCTCGCTCGGCTTCAGGCATTAGAGCTGTCACTGCGCCAGCTGGTGTGAGCGTGCGGATATCCTGGAGCGAAAAGCTTTCGCCTGCTGTGCAACTCTGCGTGGTAAAGGTGATGTGCCCGTTGTTCGCCTCGCATCGGTGAATGGTCGTGGCAAGTGCCCAGGGTGGGTAGAGCAGGGTGATGAGTAAATAATAATGTGCGCTCTGTGGCATCGGGCGTCCTCCATGACGTTGTTCTCAAGCGTAGTCGCCACATTTTTTTGCTGCGGTGTGTTTTCTTTTCAGGATAAGTCGTCGCAGTTTCAAGGATCAGGATGGCGCTCAGGTTTGCATTGCAAGCGCTTGTTTCAGCCGCGATTTTTTAACATTTAAAGCCGTCAGGCGGTGTATCATTGCGCCCGTCAGCCCCGCCGGGGCTTGTGGAATACCTCCATGGACTTACCCAGTAGCTACTCAGTAAAACGTTTTTCCAATCATGAATTGACTGATTGATCCTTCCGGCGTGTTCCACTGCTGGGAGTGGAGTTCGCCTATGTCTGAAGTTGAAGTAAAGAAAACACAGGAAAGCTTGCAGGACCGCCTCGCTCAGGTTATTGAGCTGTTGCAGCGTCAGCGAGTGGTTGAAGACCTGACTCATCGCCAGGAAGGCCCGCATCACGATCGGGTCGAAAACCTGGTTCACCGTCAGAACCTCGTCGAATTGCAGCGCAAGCTCGATGACCTGCACTCCGCCGACGTCGCCTATATCCTTGAAGCCTTGCCGCTGGACGATCGTCTGACGCTCTGGCAATTGGTCAAGGCTGATCGCGACGGCGACATTCTTCTCGAAGTATCCGACTCGGTCCGCGAAACCCTGATCGCCGACATGGACGATCATGAGCTCCTGGCTGCAGCCAAGGACATGGATGCCGACGAACTTGCTGACCTGGCTTCCGAGCTGCCGCGAGATGTCGTCCACGAGTTGATGGAAACCCTCGATGCCCAGCAGCGCGAGCGCGTACGGTCTGCGTTGTCCTATGACGAGGAGCAGGTCGGTGCATTGATGGACTTCGAGATGGTGACCATCCGCGAGGATGTCAGTCTCGAAGTGGTTCTACGTTACCTGCGGCGTCTCAAGGAGCTGCCAGGTCATACGGACAAGCTGTTCGTAGTCGACTATGACGGCGTCCTCAAGGGCGTACTCCCGATCAAACGTTTGCTGGTCAACGATCCGGAAAAACAGGTTTCTGAAGTCATGGCCAGTGACCCGGTGAGTTTTCATCCGGACGAAGAAGCCTACGATGCCGCCCAGGCGTTTGAGCGTTACGACCTGATTTCCGCACCTGTGGTCGATAAAAACGGCAAGCTGATTGGTCGTTTGACTATCGATGAGATGGTCGACCTGATTCGTGAAGAGAGCGAAAACGAAGTTCTCAACATGGCGGGTCTGCGTGAAGAAGAAGATATTTTTGCATCGGTCTGGAAGTCGTTGCGCAACCGTTGGGCCTGGTTGGCGGTGAACTTGATCACTGCATTCGTCGCATCTCGGGTGATTGGCCTGTTTGAAGGTTCCATCGAAAAGCTCGTGGCGCTTGCCGCGCTGATGCCGATCGTTGCGGGCATTGGTGGCAATTCCGGTAACCAGACTATCACCATGATCGTTCGGGCCATGGCGCTGGACCAGGTAAGCACCGGTAATACGTCGCGACTCATGCGTAAGGAGTTGGCGGTAGCGCTGATCAATGGTGTGATCTGGGGTGGTGTGATCGGGGTTGTTGCTTACCTGCTTTATGGCAGCTGGTCTTTGGGGGTGGTGATGACTGCTGCCATGACGCTCAACTTGTTGCTTGCTGCGTTGATGGGCGTTTTGATTCCGATGACGCTCGCGCGGCTTGGGCGCGACCCGGCAATGGGGGCCAGTGTAATGATCACGGCCATGACAGATAGTGGTGGGTTCTTCATTTTCCTCGGGCTGGCCACGATCTTCCTGCTCTGAGTTTTATTGCAGTCAAGCCCGCTACTCAGCGGGCTTTTTTTTGCCTGAATTACAGGCAAAAAAAAAGCCAGCGATCAGGCTGGCTTGAGCTTTCAATGTGAGTCAGGAGGCGTCAGCGGCCATCTCGGCATCATGGGCAATGAGTGAGACGAGTGCGTTTTGCTGGCGGTGGGAGAGTTGACGGAAGCGTTGCAGCAATTCGCGTTCGTGCAATGAAAGCTCTGGGCTGTCCAGGCGCATGCTTAGTTCTTCGCCCAGCGCACCTTCCTGAATAAGGCTCTGCTCAAGGCGTGCGATGATTTCGGAATTCATGCTGCGGTGATGATTGCGAGCCACCTCGGCAATGCGTTCACGCATTCCGTCTGGCAGACGTACGACGAACTTGTCAGCCGTACGGCTGGAATAAATTGCCTGTTTCAATGGGCGCATATATTTAACCGGTTAGTTCAGGGGAGCGGTTCTCGGGATTGGCCGCAGGATGTCTGATACGACAAGCGCTATGGCCAAATGTTCAACCTGAATTGATAGAGGCGCGCATCATGCCTCAAACTTGCCAGATCATTGGCGTCAATTCTGTGACAAATATTGAACTGGGTAAAGGCGTTATGCCAGCACCAATTATCAGAAATGCGGACTGGTTTGGAAAGCTGTCCAGGTCCGTATTGCCGGTTGCGTCCTCTGCCTGACAGTCGACGTCAAGATCTCTGACGGGTGTGTCATACGAATCGATCACTGTTCCTTGCCCTTTACAGGATAGTGGCAAATGGCCGATTTACTAGAGGTGGATGGGCGGCGAGAACTATTTAGGATGGATGGCAGGGGATTTTGTCATTGAGGGCTGCCGGATCTCGCGTGGAGGGGGTGTCGAATGGTGTCCGTCTGGCGTTTCTGTCGGTGTGAGGAAGATGTCATGAGTCGCCTATTGGTTTTGCTCGGGAAAACTTCGCCGCTATCTGGAGCATCCTCCTACACTTAAAAAGCCCACGGACGACATGACAAAGATGGGCTTGCCCGTTAACATGCACGACGTCTATCGCTCTGCGATTCTCGCGGGCAATTTGTGTCTCAGTAGCTCAATTGGATAGAGCATCCCCCTCCTAAGGGGAAGGTTGGCAGTTCGAACCTGCCCTGGGACACCACCTTTTCATAATTCTCCAGTCTCTCTTTCCTCGCATTCATTGGCAGTGGCTATGTGCTTACTGTTCGGATGTGACTCCTTCTGTATAGAAGAAGCGATGCTTCCCGCTTTTTGCGCCTTATTAATAGAAAACCAAATCAGTGCTTGACGTCAGATCTCAGGTGTCTATAATTCGCCCCACTTCCGGCGCAGTCGAAACGGAAAACTCCTTGGTAAACAATGAGTTACGCGGTTTTCGACAGCGGGTTGCTTCAGGTCATCGAAGCCGAAAGGGAGTTGAAAAAGAGGTGTTGACAGCGGCGAGTAACGCTGTAGAATTCGCCTCCCGCTGACGAGAGATCGAAAGCGCAAGTGGTTGAAGTTGTTAAGGAAATCCTTGAAAGCTTCGAAAAATAATCACTTGACAGCAAAT
>NZ_SCOO01000045.1:0-42893 GCF_005502415.1 Pseudomonas sp. G(2018)
GGATGGAGCAGTCTGGTAGCTCGTCGGGCTCATAACCCGAAGGTCGTCGGTTCAAATCCGGCTCCCGCAACCAAACATCAAAAAAGGCTACTCGAAAGAGTGGCCTTTTTTGTGCGCGTTTGTTTTTCAACCCGCCTGCCCTCTTCCCTGTTGCACGAATGAGAATTCGTTCAGATTCCGAAACTTAAAACCACGCCTGCGACCGTTTGCCGCGTTTTTACGTTTATTTGACCAGGTTCAGGATTAACGGTTGACACCCAGGCGTATCTCTATAGAATGCCGCCACACAGACGCGGGATGGAGCAGTCTGGTAGCTCGTCGGGCTCATAACCCGAAGGTCGTCGGTTCAAATCCGGCTCCCGCAACCAAACATCAAAAAAGGCTACTCGAAAGAGTGGCCTTTTTTGTATCTGTTGAAAAAGTCCTTTCGCAACAATGATCTGTCACTGTGTGGTGAGCCGTTGGGGGTCACCAATGCGCCGAGTCCGGGCTATGCTCATTCGCAGACCCAGCCCTCTCCGACTGAGGAGGCGCCGTCGCGAACACTCAGCGGCAGGCGTTACAATTTGTGATTATTTTTTTCTGCAGGGATTGGTAACTTGGCTGGATACCCCCATCCTGTCGCGCACAATCCAAGAGGTGATTGATGCGCGCCAACTCGTCTGACTCACAAGACTCCGTCACAGCAACACAACCGATCAAGGCTGAGCGGCTGCGTTTGCTTGAACGCGTCAGCAAATACCGTCAGCCCATCGGCTTGGCGGTCACACTGCTGTTGTTTGCGATCGCGCTGATTGCCTGTCGACATTTGCTGAGCGAACTCGATCTGGACGCGCTGCACGATTCGATTCTCGAGGTGCCCAAACCGGCCTTACTCGGCGCGGTGGGTGCCACCGTGGCAGGTTTCATCATTTTGCTGGGTTACGAATGGTCGGCCAGTCGTTACGCCGGCGTGAACCTGGCTCCGCGAACCCTGGCCCTGGGCGGCTTCACCGCTTTCGCCATCGGTAATGCCATCGGCCTTTCAATGCTCTCGGGCGGTTCGGTTCGCTACCGTCTCTATGCACGTCACGGTCTGGGGGCCACCGAAGTCGCCCACATGACGTTGTTCGCCAGCCTATCCCTCGGCTGTGCCCTGCCGCCGCTCGCCGCACTGGCGACCTTCAGCAACCTGCCCGACGCCTCTGTCGCTCTGGGGCTTTCCGAGTCCTTGCTGGGCACCATCGCTGCGGTAGTACTGGTGTTGTTTGCCGTGCTGGCGATCGGCATTTACCGTCAACGTCTGCCGGAACAACCTTATGCCGACAATCTGTTGGTAAAGGTCGGCCGCCGCACCTTGCGCCTGCCGGGCCGGCGCCTGACCTTCCTGCAACTGGTGATTACCGCCCTCGACGTGGCCGCCGCCGCCACCGTGCTTTACCTGTTGTTGCCGGAAGCACCGCCCTTCGGTGCATTCCTGCTGGTGTATCTGCTGGCGCTGGCCGCCGGCGTGCTCAGCCATGTGCCGGGTGGTGTCGGGGTATTTGAAGCGATTCTACTGGCCGCGTTCTCCGACAAGCTCGGCGCCGCACCGCTGGCCGCCGCCCTGTTGCTCTATCGCCTGATCTATGTCGTCCTGCCGATGCTGGTGGCTTGCCTGCTGCTGCTGATCAACGAGGGTCAGCGGCTGTTCCAGACACGCCAGACCTTGCGTGCCGCGTCGGGTCTGGCCGCACCTATACTCGCGGTACTGGTGTTCCTGTCCGGCGTGGTGCTGCTGTTCTCCGGAGCCACCCCGGAAATCGACACCCGCCTGGAACATATCGGTTTCCTGATCCCCCATCGCCTGGTCGATGCCTCGCACTTGGGTGCCAGCCTGATCGGCGTGCTGTGCCTGCTGTTGGCCCAAGGCTTGCGCCGCAGGTTGTCGGCGGCTTGGATGCTGACCACTATTCTGTTGCTGGTCGGTGCCCTGCTCTCCTTGCTCAAGGGTTTCGACTGGGAAGAAGCCAGCCTGATGGTCCTGACCGCCAGCCTGCTCGGGGTTTTCCGCCGGTCGTTCTATCGCCCCAGCCGCCTGACCGAGCTGCCGTTTTCGCCGCTGTACCTGGTGGCCAGCCTGTGTGTACTGGGTGCGTCGATGTGGCTGCTGTTGTTCGCCTACCAGGACGTTCCCTACAGCCATCAGCTCTGGTGGCAGTTCACCCTCGACGCCGATGCGCCCCGTGGCTTGCGTTCGCTGCTGGGTGCCGCGGTGCTGCTGTTGGTGGTGTCCCTGACCTGGTTGCTGCGCACGGCGCGTCCGGTGATCCACCTGCCGACACCCGAAGAACTGGAGCGTGCGAGCAAGATCCTCATGGCCTCAGCCCAACCGGATGGCGGCCTGGCCCTGACCGGTGACAAGGCGCTGCTGTTTCATCCCAACGACGAGGCGTTCCTGATGTACGCCCGTCGTGGCCGCAGCCTCGTGGCGCTGTATGACCCGATCGGTCCGGGCCAGCAACGAGCAGAAATGATCTGGCAATTCCGTGACCTGTGCGACATCCACCATGCCCGCCCCGTGTTTTATCAAGTTCGCGCGGAGAACCTGCCGTATTACATGGACATCGGCCTGACCGCGATCAAGCTCGGTGAAGAAGCGCGGGTCGATCTCAAGCGTTTTGATCTCGAAGCCAAGGGCAAAGAGATGAAGGATCTGCGCTACACCTGGAACCGCGGCACCCGCGATGGCCTGTCACTGGAGATCTTCGAGCCGGGCCAGGCGCCGATGGATGAGCTCAAGGTCATTTCCGACGCCTGGCTGACCGGCAAGAACGTGCGCGAGAAAGGCTTCTCCCTCGGCCGCTTCAGTGATGACTACCTCAAGCATTTCCGCATTGCGGTGATCCGTTTCGAAGGGCGCCCGGTGGCGTTCGCCAACCTGCTCGAGACCTACGGCCATGACCTGGCCAGTCTCGACCTGATGCGCGCGCACCCGGACGCTCCCAAGCTGACCATGGAGTTCATGATGGTCGGCCTGATCCAACACTATAAGAGTCACGGATACGCGCGCTTCAGCCTGGGCATGGTGCCGTTGTCGGGGTTGCAACCCCGTCGCGGCGCACCATTGACCCAGCGCCTGGGCTCGATGGTATTCCGCCGTGGTGAGCAGCTCTACAACTTCCAAGGCTTGCGCCGCTTCAAAGACAAATTCCAGCCTGACTGGGAACCCCGTTATATGGCCGTGCCCGCCGGACTCGATCCGCTGGTAGCCCTGGCCGACACTGCCGCCCTGATCGCGGGCGGCTTGACTGGATTGGTGAAACGCTGATGATTCAACGCTCCTTGCGCTATGTACTGGGCACGCTGGTTGTGCTGGCCCTGATTCTCGGTGGTAGCTACTGGTATCTGAAACGCCCGGCTCCGGAACCGACCCTCGAACAACTGACGCCTGCCGACGGTGCTGCAATGACCCGCGTCATCCCTGGCAGCACCCCGCGCGCCCAGGTGCTGGTGGCGGTCAACGAAGACCAGAAACTCAGCGACAAACAACTGCTGACCCTCAGTCGCAGCGGTTCGGCACAGATCGTTCAGGTGATCCTGCCCAAGGACTGCCTGCTGCAAAGCCGGGCGCTGCAAGCGGGCCTCAGAGAACTCAAGGGCCCGGCGACCCTGGTCAGCGGTATCGGCCCCGGCGCCGTTCTGGCCTGGCGCTGGTTGTCCGAGCAGAAAGACGACAAGTCTCAGGCTGTCTCGGTGGATCTGGCCCTGGAAAAACCCGGCTGCACGCACTTGCTGCCGAAAAGCGCCGCCCACGGCCACTGGCTGGTGGCGTGGAACGACAACCCGGATGACACTAGCGCCGGTTTCGTGCGCGACCAACCCAATGCCGAAACCAGCATCAGCGACTACGACATCAACCTGCCGCAAGTGCTGAACAACGAACTGCGCAAAATCCTCGTCGGCGGCGACAAAGCCGCGGGTGGCCTGCAGATTCCGGTGGTCGAAGTCCCAGCGGGCCAGGCAAAAGACACCGTGACCCTGTTCCTGTCCGGTGATGGCGGCTGGCGTGACCTGGACCGCGATGTCGCGGGCGAAATGGCCAAGATCGGCTATCCGGTGGTCGGCATCGACACCTTGCGCTACTACTGGCAGCACAAGAGCCCCGAGCAAAGCGCACTGGACATCACCGAACTGATGCAGCACTACCGGCAGAAATGGGGCACCAAGCGCTTCATCCTGACGGGTTACTCATTCGGCGCCGACGTTCTGCCGGCCATCTACAACCGCCTGCCCGAGTCCGAGCAGCAACGCGTCGACGCCATCATCCTGCTGGCCTTCGCCCGCACCGGCAGCTTCGAAATCGAAGTCGAAGGCTGGCTCGGCAATGCCGGCAAGGAAGCCGCCACCGGCCCGGAAATGGCCAAGCTGCCACCCGCCAAGGTGGTGTGCATCTTCGGCGAAGAAGAAATCGACGAAAGTGGCTGCACCGACAAGACCGCCGTGGGAGAAACCATCAAATTGCCTGGCGGACACCATTTCGACGAAAACTACCCGAAACTGGCCCAGCGGTTGGTGGATGTGATCGAGAAGCGTCAGACCAAGGTGGCTGAAGAGTGATTTGAGTCACTGACGCAAAAAAGCCCCCACAGCCATTGGTTGCGGGGGCTTTTGATGACGCAGGACTACATCTCCACCTGCGTCCCCAGCTCAATCACCCGATTCAGCGGCAGATTGAAGAAGCGCAGGTTGCCGTTGGCGTTCTGCAACATGAAGGCGAACAGCGCCTCGCGCCAGCGGGACATACCTTCGAGTTTGGAGGCGATGACCGTTTCGCGGCTGAGGAAGTACGTGGTGCGCATCGGGCTGAAATCCAGTTCATCGAGGTGACAAAGTTTCAGCGCCTGCGGCACATCCGGCTCATCGGTGAAGCCAAAATGCAGAATCACCCGGAAGAAACCCTCGCCGTGGGATTCGACCTCGAAGCGCCGGTTCGGCGGCACCCGCGGGATGTCTTCGTATACCACCGTCAGCAGCACCACTTGCTCATGCAGCACCTGGTTGTGCAACAAGTTGTGCAGCAGCGCGTGAGGCACAGCGTCCGGTCGCGCGGTAAGGAACACCGCCGTGCCCTGCACGCGATGCGGCGGTTGCACGGCAATACTGCTGATGAAAATCGGCAGTGGCAGCCCACCCTCGTCAATCCTTTCCACCAGCAACTGCTTGCCACGTTTCCAGGTGGTCATCAGCACGAACAAGGCGAAACCGGCAATCACCGGAAATGCCCCGCCCTGGATGATTTTCGGCACGTTGGCGGCAAAGTACAGACCATCGACCAACAGGAAGCCGAGCAACAACGGCACCGCGAAAACAGGCGGCCACTTCCACAACAGCAGGATCACGGCCGACACCAGAATGGTGGTCATCAGCATCGTGCCCGTCACCGCTACGCCATAGGCCGAAGCCAGGGCACCGGAGGATTCGAAACCGATCACAAGCAGAATCACGCCGACCATCAGTGCCCAGTTCACCGCACCGATGTAGATCTGGCCTTGCTCGGCGCTGGAGGTGTGCTGGATGTGCATGCGTGGAATGTAACCGAGCTGGATGGCCTGTCGGGTCAGGGAGAACGCACCGGAAATCACCGCCTGGGAGGCAATCACCGTGGCCAGGGTGGACAAGCCGACCAGCGGAATCAACGCCCAGCTGGGCGCCAACAGATAGAACGGGTTGCGCGCAGCCTCAGGATCGCCAAGCAGCAGCGCGCCCTGGCCGAAGTAGTTCAGCACCAGCGCCGGCAGCACCAGGATGAACCAGGCACGGGCGATCGGCTTGCGGCCGAAGTGGCCCATGTCGGCGTACAGCGCTTCGGCACCGGTCAATGCCAGGACCACCGCACCAAGGATCGCCACGCCCATGCCCGGGTGCACGATGAAGAAGCGCACGCCCCATACCGGATTCACCGCTTGCAACACTTCCGGGTGCTGGAGGATGCCATGGACACCCAGCGCTCCCAGCACCACGAACCAGGTGACCATGATGGGGCCAAACAGAATGCCGATGCGCGCGGTGCCGTGGCGCTGAATCAGAAATAGCGCGACCAGCACCACCGAAGACAGCGGCACGACCCAGTGGTCGATACCCTCGAATGCCAGCCCCAGGCCTTCAATGGCCGACAGCACGGAAATCGCCGGGGTGATCATGCTGTCGCCATAGAACAGTGCCGCGCCGATCAGCCCGCAGACCACCAGCAGGCTACGCAACTTGGCGTGCCCCGCCGCCGCCCGCCGCGCCAGCGCGGTCAAGGCCATGATCCCGCCTTCGCCCTGGTTGTCGGCGCGCAGCACAAACATCATGTACTTGATTGAAACGACCCAGATCAGCGACCAGAAGATCAGCGCCAGAATCCCCAACACGCCGTCATGATTGACCGGCACGCCATAGTCGCCGGAGAACACTTCTTTGAGGGTGTACAGCGGGCTCGTGCCGATGTCGCCATAAACCACCCCGACCGCCGCGACCAGCATGCCGATCGGCTTCGCCGCCGAATGCCCGGCGCCCGCCGCGTGACTACTTGCCTGACCCATCCAACACTCCTGATTCCCAGACCGGCTTCTTCGAACGAAGCACTATGCTTTGTAGTGCAGCATGCGCCGCTTTACTTGTTGTTACAGACGTTTTCTTGACTGTAAAAAATCGGTAAAGCTCAACGGCGCGAAGCATAGCGCAGCACTCGTCGCATTTCCCTCCATAAAGCTGGTCAAGAGCGCCCGCCATCGCTAGAATTGCGCACTTTTTGATCAGAGGCACGCCAAGTGTCCGTTTGTCGCCTTGCCGTTGTCGGCTGGAGGCGTCACAAATACCGAGGTTAGACATGTCCACCACTCCTGCGCCGGCCAATCCAAAGGTTGGCTTCGTATCCCTGGGTTGCCCGAAAGCATTGGTCGACTCCGAGCGCATCCTTACCCAGCTGCGCATGGAAGGCTATGACGTCGTGTCCACTTATCAGGACGCCGATGTCGTGGTGGTCAACACCTGCGGCTTCATCGACTCGGCCAAGGCGGAATCCCTGGAAGTGATCGGCGAGGCCATCAAGGAAAACGGCAAGGTCATCGTGACCGGCTGCATGGGCGTCGAAGAAGGCAATATCCGTAACGTGCATCCGAGCGTGCTGGCCGTCACCGGCCCGCAACAGTACGAGCAAGTGGTCAATGCCGTGCACGAAGTGGTGCCACCGAAGCAGGATCACAACCCGCTGATCGACCTGGTGCCGCCGCAAGGGATCAAACTGACCCCGCGTCACTACGCCTACCTGAAGATTTCCGAAGGCTGCAACCACAGCTGCAGCTTCTGCATCATCCCGTCGATGCGCGGCAAATTGGTCAGCCGTCCGGTGGGTGATGTACTCGACGAGGCCCAGCGCCTGGTCAAATCCGGCGTCAAGGAGCTGCTGGTGATCTCCCAGGACACCAGCGCCTACGGCGTAGACGTGAAATACCGCACCGGTTTCTGGAACGGCGCACCGGTGAAAACCCGCATGACCGAACTCTGCGAAGCCCTGAGTACCCTGGGCGTCTGGGTTCGCCTGCACTACGTTTACCCGTATCCGCACGTCGACGAGCTGATCCCGCTGATGGCCGCCGGCAAGATCCTGCCGTACCTGGACATCCCGTTCCAGCACGCCAGCCCGAAAGTGCTGAAGTCGATGAAACGCCCGGCGTTCGAAGACAAGACCCTGGCGCGCATCAAGAACTGGCGCGAAATCTGCCCGGACCTGATCATCCGTTCGACCTTCATCGTCGGCTTCCCCGGCGAAACCGAAGAGGACTTCCAGTACCTGCTGAACTGGTTGACCGAAGCCCAGCTCGACCGCGTCGGCTGCTTCCAGTACTCACCGGTCGAAGGCGCTCCTGCCAACGATCTGGATCTGGACGTGGTGCCGGATGACGTCAAGCAAGACCGTTGGGAGCGCTTCATGGCGCACCAGCAGGCCATCAGCTCGGCGCGCCTGCAAATGCGCATCGGCCGGGAAATCGAAGTACTGGTCGATGAAGTCGACGAGCAAGGCGCGGTCGGCCGCTGCTTCTTCGATGCCCCGGAAATCGACGGCAACGTGTTCATCGATAACGGCAGCAACCTCAAGCCGGGCGACAAAGTCTGGTGCAAGGTGACCGACGCCGACGAATACGACCTCTGGGCCGAACAGATCTAGTGGGAGCGAGCCAGCTCGCGAAAACGGCAGCACATTCGACATCAATGTTGACTGGTCCGACGCTATCGCGAGCTGGCTCTCTCCCCCATGAGTTGCCCTGAATTCAAAGCCCCGCTCTTTTTTACGAGATGCGGGGCTTTTTTACGGCTATCGTTTTGTGTGGAATGGATTCTTCTCTCTAACAACACAAGGGGCAGCCGGGCATGCGCCAACATTCGGTTATCCACACACCGAAACTGAGTGACTACGAGGAACTGACACAGGTCTGGGAAGCATCGGTGCGCGCCACCCATGACTTTCTGCCGGACAGCTACATCGAACTGCTTAAGAATCTGGTGCTGACCCGCTACCTCGATGCGGTGATGCTGATCTGCACCAAAGATTCGCATCAGCGCATCACCGGCTTCGCCGGCGTCGCGGCGGGCAAGATCGAAATGCTCTTCATCGACCCGGCGCATCGCGGCCAGGGCCTGGGCAAGCAGTTGTTGCGCTATGCAATGGAACACTTGAATGCCGATGAACTGGACGTCAACGAACAGAATCCGCAAGCCTTGGGCTTTTATTTCAAGCAGGGGTTCGAGGTGATCGGCCGCTCGGAAGTCGATGGCATGGGGCAACCGTATCCGTTGTTGCATATGCGTTTTCGCCAGGCGCATCAGCTGTCGCGCAATGGCTGACACACCACGAAGTAAATGTGGGAGCTGGCTTGCTCGCGAAAGCGGTGTGTCAGTCAGCATGAATGTTGAATGTTAATGCGCTTTCGCGAGCAAGTCGAATCGTCGCACCGCCGCTCCCACAATAAGCCCCTGTGGCAAAATGGTTCCGGGCTTAACCGGCGCCAGGCAGGTACAATGCCCACCCCTTTTTTGTTACGGCCCTGTCATGACTGACCCGATTCGACTTTCCAAACGCCTCATCGAACTCGTCGGTTGCTCCCGTCGGGAGGCTGAGTTGTTCATCGAGGGTGGCTGGGTCACCGTCGACGGCGAAGTCATCGACGAGCCGCAGTTCAAGGTCGGCACCCAGAAAGTCGAACTCGACAAGGACGCCAAGGCGACCGCACCGGAACCGGTGACCATCCTGCTCAACGTGCCCGCCGGCATGGACGCGGACAGCGCCATGGCAACCCTCACCGCCGAGACCTTGAGCGAAGAACACCGCTACGGCAAACGCCCGCTCAAGGGCCACTTCCAGCGCCTGACCGCCAGCACCGACCTGCAAGCCAATGCCAGTGGTTTGCTGGTGTTCACCCAAGACTGGAAGATCCTGCGCAAGCTCACGGCCGATGCGAGCAAGATCGAGCAGGAATACGTGGTCGAGGTCGAAGGCGACATGGCCGAGCACGGCCTGAACCGTTTGCAGCACGGCCTGACCTACAAGGGCAAGGAACTGCCGCCGGTCAAAGCCAGCTGGCAGAACGAAAACCGCCTGCGCTTTGCCATGAAAAATCCGCAACCGGGCGTGATCGCCCTGTTCTGCCAGGCTGTCGGCCTGAAGGTCGTGGCCATCCGCCGCATTCGCATCGGCGGCGTGTCCATCGGCAAAGTGCCTCTGGGGCAATGGCGCTACCTGTCCG
This sequence comes from Pseudomonas sp. G(2018), assembly GCF_005502415.1. Taxonomy (NCBI): domain Bacteria; kingdom Pseudomonadati; phylum Pseudomonadota; class Gammaproteobacteria; order Pseudomonadales; family Pseudomonadaceae; genus Pseudomonas; species Pseudomonas sp. G(2018). The sequence continues at coordinate 9,747 of NZ_SCOO01000045.1, forward strand.
GCAAAGAGAAGTTCTAAGGCTTTTCACGCCGCCACACATTCCGGCGTCGCGCCTGGTCGCGACGCCCACAGCTGAATATCAGGACTGCACACATGATTCATAACGACGTATTGCGCAGCGTGCGCTACATGCTCGACATCAGCGACAAGAAAGTCATCGAGATCATCAAGCTCGGCGGCATGGACGTTGGCCTGCAAGACCTGGTGACGTACCTCGACAAGAAAGAAGAAGACGAGGAAGGTTTCGTACGCTGCCCGGACGAAGTCATGGCGCACTTCCTCGACGGCCTGGTGATCTTCAAGCGTGGCAAGGACGAAAGCCGTCCACCACAGCCGATCGAAGTGCCGGTGACCAACAACATCATCCTGAAAAAACTGCGCGTGGCCTTCGAACTGAAGGAAGACGACATGCATGCGATCCTCAAGGCCGCCGAGTTCCCGGTGTCCAAGCCTGAGCTGAGTGCCCTGTTCCGCAAGTTCGGCCACACCAACTATCGCCCGTGCGGCGACCAGTTGCTGCGCAACTTCCTCAAGGGGCTTACTCTTCGAGTAAGAGCGTAAAGCAGTTGCAAGCTACAAGCCGCAAGCAGACCGTGTCCCGCTTGTAGCTTGTAGCTTGTAGCTTGTAGCTTGCAGCTGGGCCGAATGGCCCCCCATTCCGCGCAAAAATAGTGGCTCCGCTTCCGGCGACTGACGACTAGGGTGTAAAGACCCTCAGCCCTCAGGATTCGCCATGCATCCCTACTTTTCCCTGCAAGGCCGCACCGCCCTGGTGACCGGCGGCACCCGCGGTATCGGCAAAATGATCGCCAAGGCCTATGTCGAGGCGGGCGCCACCGTGTACGTCTGCGCCCGCGATGCCGAAGCCTGCCAGCAAACGGCTGACGAACTCCGTGCATTCGGACGTTGCCATGGTGTGGCGGCCAATCTGGCCACCGAAGAAGGTGTACTGCAATTGGCCACCCGCCTGGGCGAACAGCTCACCCATCTCGACATTCTGGTCAATAACGCCGGGACCACCTGGGGCGCGCCATTGGAGAGCTATCCGATCAAGGGCTGGGAAAAGGTCATGCAGCTCAATGTGACGTCGGTATTCAACTGTATCCAGCAATTCCTGCCGCTACTGCGCAAGGCCGGTTCACCGGCGAATCCGGCGCGGGTCATCAACATCGGGTCAGTGGCGGGCATTTCATCCTTCGGTGAACAAGCCTATGCCTACGGACCGAGCAAAGCGGCCCTGCATCAACTATCGCGGATTCTGGCGCGAGAACTGGTGACCCAGCACATCAACGTCAACGTGATCGCGCCGGGGCGTTTTCCGAGCAAGATGACGCAACACATCGGCAATGATGAACAGGCCTTGGCAGAAGATACGGCGTTGATACCGATGAAGCGCTGGGGGCGGGAAGAAGAGATGGCAGCGCTGGCGATCAGTCTGGCGAGTACGGCCGGGGCTTATATGACCGGCAATATCATTCCGCTGGATGGTGGGTTCAGTCTCTAGATCGGCGGCGCGGCCTTCGCGGGCAAGCCACGCTCCCACAGGGTTCTCGAGCGCACACAAAATTTGTGTCCAACGTAAAACCTGTGGGAGCGTGGCTTGCCCGCGATGACGGACTGACAGGCAACACCGATCTCGCGGCCGCTCGGGTTATCATGCCGCCCTAATCCCGCCTCGACCGCAAACCATGACCTACAGCGTCTCCCCTATCGGCTTTGTGCACTCCTGTTTCAAGGAGAAGTTCGCCATCCCGCGCCAACCGCAACTGGCCCCGGCCGCGCGCGGTGTTCTGGAACTGGTGCCGCCATTCGATCAGGGCGATGCGGTGCAAGGCCTGGAACAGGTGAGCCATGTCTGGCTGCTGTTCCTGTTTCATCAGGCGCTGGAAGAAAAGCCACGACTGAAAGTCCGCCCGCCTCGCCTCGGCGGTAATAAATCCATGGGCGTATTCGCCACCCGCGCCACCCACCGCCCCAACGGCATTGGCCAGTCGGTGGTCAAACTGGACAAAGTTGAAGCCAATCGCTTGTGGATTTCCGGCATCGACCTACTGGATGGCACGCCGATTCTCGACATCAAGCCCTACGTGCCTTACGCCGATATCATCGATACCGCCTCCAACAGCATCGCCAGCGCCGCGCCACACCTGATTCCCGTGCAGTGGACGGACAGCGCCCTGGAACAGGCTCACAGGCACGCACAACGCCTTGCAGAGCCGCTGATTGAGTTGATTGAGCAATGTTTGGCGCAGGATCCACGCCCGGCGTACCAGACGCCCGCGCCGGAACGGGAATATGGCGCGCAATTCTGGGATCTGGATGTACGCTGGCATTATCCGACACCGGAGATGATCCGGGTGCTCGAAGTCATTCCCGCAAAGGTTTGAACGCCATAAACGACTGTGGGAGCGAGCCTGCTCGCGAAAGGGGTGTGTCAGTCAACATCAAGGCTGACCGGTACATCCTATTCGCGAGCAGGCTCGCTCCCACAGGTAAGGCAAAGCAGTTGAGCGGTGTTCTTACTTCTCGACGAACGCACGCTCGATCAGGTAATCACCCGGCTCGCGCATCCGCGGCGAGACTTTCAGGCCGAAGCTGTTCAGCACTTCGCTGGTCTCGTCGAGCATGCTCGGGCTGCCGCACAGCATGGCGCGGTCGTCCTGCGGGTTGATCGGTGGCAGACCGATGTCGCTGAACAGCTTGCCGCTGCGCATCAGGTCGGTCAGGCGACCTTCGTTCTCGAACGGCTCACGGGTCACGGTCGGGTAGTAGATCAACTTGTCACGCAAGGCTTCGCCGAAGAATTCGTTCTGCGGCAGGTGCTCGGTGATGAACTCGCGGTAGGCGACTTCGTTGACGTAACGCACGCCGTGGCACAGGATCACTTTTTCGAAACGCTCATAGGTTTCCGGATCCTGGATGACGCTCATGAACGGTGCCAGACCGGTACCGGTGCTGAGCAGGTACAAATGTTTGCCAGGCTTCAAGTCGTCCAGCACCAGCGTGCCGGTAGGCTTCTTGCTGATGATGATCTCGTCGCCTTCCTTCAGATGCTGCAACTGGGAAGTCAGCGGACCATCAGGCACTTTGATGCTGAAGAACTCGAGATGCTCTTCCCAGTTCGGGCTGGCAATCGAGTAAGCGCGCATAAGCGGGCGGCCATTGGGTTGTTGCAGGCCGATCATCACGAACTGACCGTTCTCGAAGCGCAGGCCCGGATCTCGGGTGCACTTGAAGCTGAACAGAGTGTCGTTCCAGTGATGAACACTGAGGACACGCTCGTGGTTCATGTTGCTCATGTACGGGGACTCCTGGAGATTGTCGGCGCATGCTCCGCACGCTGTGAGCGGCGCGCAATTGCATCGCATTCTAATAGCAGAGTCAATATCTGTTAAATGGATTATTAAGATAAGGGTTATCGGTTATATCGATATGCGATTTACTCTCCGTCAACTTCAAGTATTTGTCGCCGTCGCCCAGCAGGAAAGCGTGTCCCGTGCCGCGGGCCTGCTCAACCTGTCGCAATCGGCGGCGAGCACCTCGATCACCGAACTGGAGCGCCAGTCCAGCTGCCAGCTGTTCGACCGCGCCGGCAAACGGCTGAGCCTCAACGCCCTCGGCAAACAGTTGCTGCCGCAAGCGGTGGCGATGCTCGACCAGGCCAAGGAAATCGAAGACTTGCTCAACGGCAAGTCCGGCTTCGGCTCATTGGCAGTGGGCGCGACCCTGACCATCGGCAATTACCTGGCCACCCTGTTGATCGGCGGTTTCATGCAGCGCCACCCGGAAAGCCAAGTGAAGCTCCATGTACAGAACACCGCCAATATTGTGCAACAGGTTGCCCACTACGAAATTGACCTGGGTCTGATCGAAGGCGATTGCAGCCACCCGGACATCGAAGTGCAGAGCTGGGTCGAAGATGAACTGGTGGTGTTTTGCGCGCCGCAGCATCCGCTGGCGCAACGCGGCACCGCGACCATGGACGAACTGAGCCATGAAGCCTGGATTCTGCGCGAACAAGGCTCGGGGACACGGCTGACATTCGATCAGGCCATGCGTCATCACCATCGCGCGCTGAACATTCGCCTGGAGCTGGAGCACACCGAAGCGATCAAGCGCGCGGTGGAGTCCGGTCTGGGGATTGGCTGTATCTCGCGGCTGGCGCTGCGGGACGCGTTCCGTCGCGGCAGCCTGGTGCCGGTAGAGACACCGGATCTGGACCTGGCCCGCCAGTTCTACTTCATCTGGCACAAGCAAAAGTACCAGACGTCGGCGATGCGCGAATTCCTCGACCTGTGCCGCGCTTTCACCGCCGGGGTTCAGCGCAGCGACGAGATCGTGCTACCGACGATCGCTTAAAGAAGAATCACGGCCCACACCAGCGCGATCATGGTCAACGCCACCAGTTGCGCGGCGCTGCCCATGTCCTTGGCGTTCTTCGACAGCGGGTGCCGCTCAAGGGAAATGCGGTCGATCGCCGCTTCCACTGCCGAGTTGAGCAATTCGACAATCAAGGCCAGCAGGCAGACTGCAATCAGCAGCGCCTGCTCGACGCGACTGACGTTCAGGAAGAACGACAGGGGAATCAGGATGACGTTGAGCAAAACCAGCTGCCGGAAAGCCGCTTCGCCGGTGAAAGCTGCGCGCAGGCCATCGAAGGAATAGCCCGAGGCATTGAGGATGCGTTTCAGGCCGGTCTGGCCTTTGAAAGGGGACATAGAGTAGGCAACTGACCAAAAATGGAGTGGGAAAGCTAGATTAACCAAAGTCAAAAAAGCGTGAAGATGCCAACCCTTAGTGGCTTGAAATTGACTCAAGTTGTTGCAGGAGCAACGCAGCCTGGGTTCGGGTTCGCACGTTCAGTTTACGGAAAATCGCCGTCACGTGGGCCTTGATGGTCGCTTCAGAAACGCCCAGCTCATAAGCAATCTGCTTGTTCAGCAAACCTTCGCAGACCATGGTCAACACCCGGAACTGCTGCGGTGTCAGACTGGCAAGGCCTTCACTGGCCGCTTTAGCCTCATCGGAAACGCTGACCGCTTCGAACGCTTGCGGTGGCCAGTACACGTCACCCTCGAGTACGGCACGCACGGCTTTCTGGATCACGCCAAGGTCGCTGGACTTGGGAATAAAGCCACTGGCACCGAACTCACGGGACTTGACCATCACCGAGGCTTCTTCCTGGGCCGAAACCATCACGACCGGAATCTGCGGGCATTGACCACGCAACAGCACCAGTCCGGAAAAACCGTACGCCCCCGGCATATTCAGATCCAGTAGCACCAGATCCCAGTCGGCCTTTTCAGTCAGGCGGGTTTCCAGTTCGGCAATACTTGCCACTTCCACCAAACGGACATCCGGGCCTAGCCCGAGGGTCAACGCTTGATGCAAGGCGGAGCGAAAAAGCGGGTGGTCATCGGCTATCAGGATTTCGTATGTGGCCATTTTTCAAATGATCCTGTTTTTTATGGGGTACCCGACGCATTCGGATAGCGCCAAAACAACTCGAGGCACAGCCAGGCAGCTGCACCAACAGGGCACGTTCAACGCCAATCACGTAAAAAAGCGGCGTATCAAACTTCGGCCGCGCCCTAATCGGCGCCAAGCATGCCCAGCGAAGTCGGGGTGGTCAAGCTGGATGGCCAGTACAGTCTTTTGCAGTATGGGCGACAATCAGCCCATGACAGGCGCGGTGTTCTGCACAAATGGCAGCAACTCGGCATGTGCCGGTGTTTCCACGTTCATTTCAAGCTGCCGCTTGGCATCGAGGTAATGCTGGCTGAATACATCGAAATAAGCGTCCAGCGCCGACGCCGCCTGCGTATCGCCCGCCAGATCAAGGCACAACGCCGCGACCTCAGCGGTACACAGATGTTCGCTGCGGGTAGATCGACGCAATTGATAGCGCGAGAGTTTTTCGGGCAACAGGCTAAGGATCGGCAACCCATCGAAATAAGGACTTTTGCGGAAAATCTTCCGGGCTTCGGTCCAGGTCGCGTCCAACAGAATGAACAGCGGTCGCCTGGCGCTATCCACCGCTACACTGTGGGTCACGCGTTCGGGCTCGACATACTCACCCGGAAACACCAGATAAGGCTGCCATTGCGGATCGGACAACAGCGCCAGCAACTGCTGATCGACGTCGGTCCGTGACCAGATGAACGCGTGGTTATCGCGCACCACGTCAGCGATCAGCCAGCCGGTGTTGCTGGGTTTGAACACTTCCTTGCTGGTCATGATCAGGCACACCCCCGAGCGGGTATCGACCCGTGGGCGCCAGGCGCACAGGCAATGGCTCTCGATCACACGGCAGGCTCGGCAACGGGTTGCGCGCCAGCCTCGGGCCTGAATCGGCTTGATGCCTTCATCTTCGCGCTGATCGCGCAGGCGGGCGACGGCGTTGGGGGCATAGTTCATCGCGGGCAACACCGGCAGACAGAGGAACTCGACACAAATAGCACTCGGGGGCAATAAAGACCGGCAGTTTACCAGAGCCACCGGCGCAAGCCTGTACCGTCCAGACGGGCTCCCCTATAATTCGCCGCCACTGAACGCACAGTCACGTGGCTGGTCGAACCACCAGTCACTGAACCAGGAGAGTTTCATGCTGCGCCTTATCGTTCCCACCGCTGCCATTCTGCTGGCGTCGTCCTTCAACGCTCAGGCTGCATCCTTGAGTGAGCAGAATCTGAACAGAGAGCTGCGCAACGTCGCCGCACAAAGCAGCGTCGGCACGCCACGGGCGATCAACGAAGACATTCTTGACCAGGGCTACACCGTCGAAGGCAATACGCTGATCAACCACTTGAGCGTGCAAAGCAGCCATGCCAACAAGATGCGGGCTGATCCGAAGGCAGTGTACTTCCAGCTTGGCGCCTCCGTGTGCAGAAACGAGGGTTACCGCAAGCTGATGAAGAAGGGTGCGATCATGCGTTACGACTTCACCGAGGTGAAGACCAATCGCGCGGTTGGCTCGGCAAGCTTCCAGGAATCGGATTGCCCGAAAGCCGCACCGGTGAAGAAGTAGTAACTATTTGGACTTGGCGCGCCGCTGTTCATCCTCGGCGCGCAGATCTGCCAACAATGCCTGTAAGTAACGCGAACGCCGCTCCGCCCCCTCCAGTCGTCGGCAGCACTCTTCCTCGAGACTCAAATGATTAGTCTCGGCCGATGACTTCAGTAATCGATACAGTTGCGTATCGATCTCTATTTCCAGAATGACTCTGGCCATCAATCCCGCCTCCTTGCACCTCGCTCTTGTTGAGCGATAAATCCTTCTACCGCCAGTACCGTGCGCCCTGCCGTTGACGCGAAGTTGTCGTGTGTCACCTGTAACTTAGTAAATCAGAGTGTAGGACATGCAGTTCGCCGTCAGACGAGCGGTGAAAGCACTTTGCAAATCGTCAATAAGCGGTTGCCAGGAAAGATTTTGCGGCGCAATGATCAAAGCAGCGCAAATCACCACAAGGGTCTAGATTTCAGGGTATCCACATTCACTTGTTCAGGGCAGGAAAGGGGCCGCCCGTTACATATTGCGTTGTGCGAACGTTTCTTTCATCCAAGGGAAAAACAGAGCCTGTATGGATGACCCGATGACCATTCGGGTCAAGTGGATCGCCCAGGCATGGGCTTGGGCAGACAGCGACACAGGAGTGTCGTGGCCTCGACGCTTGTTTTGTCGAGGCCGAGGGTTCTGTGCAGAAGGAGAAGTTGAATGCCTTACCAACCGAATGACCTCCTGAGCCGTCATTTCGAAGAAAGCGGCCACGACCTCATCAGCAAGGTCGAAGAGCAACTCAACCTGGTTTCACCCAACAGCCCGAATATCCCGATTTACCGCGACATGATCCTGACCGTGCTGCGCATGGCCCAGGAAGACCACAACCGCTGGAATGCCAAGATCACCTTGCAAGCCCTGCGTGAACTGGAACACGCGTTCCGTGTGCTGGAGCAGTTCAAGGGCCGACGCAAAGTCACGGTGTTCGGCTCAGCCCGCACCCCGATAGAACACCCGCTGTACGCAATGGCCCGGGAGCTGGGCGCCGCGCTGGCACGCTCGGACATGATGGTGATCACCGGTGCCGGTGGCGGCATCATGGCTGCGGCTCACGAAGGTGCCGGCCTGGCACACAGCCTGGGCTTCAACATCACTCTGCCCTTCGAACAACACGCCAATCCCACCGTCAACGGCACAACCAACCTGCTGCCGTTCCACTTTTTCTTCACCCGCAAGCTGTTCTTCGTCAAGGAGGCCGACGCACTGGTGCTGTGCCCTGGCGGTTTCGGCACTCTGGATGAAGCGCTGGAAGTGCTGACACTGATCCAGACCGGTAAAAGCCCGCTGGTACCGGTGGTGTTGCTGGACTCACCGGGCGGCAAGTTCTGGCAAGGGGCACTGGACTTCATTCGCGAACAACTGGAGGAAAATCGCTACATTTTGCCCACGGACATGAAACTGGTGAAACTGGTCTACAGTGCCGAGGACGCTGTAGAACACATCAACAAGTTCTACAGCAACTTCCATTCCAGTCGCTGGCTCAAGCATCAGTTCCTGATCCGCATGAACCACAAACTGAGTGACCGGGCACTCGAACACATGCAAGAGTCGTTTGCGGATCTGTGCCTGAGTGATCATTTCCACCAGCATGCCTACAGCGGCGAAGAACACGACGAAGCGCAGTTCAGCCATCTGGCTCGATTGGCCTTCGCCTTCAACGCCCGTGACCATGGCCGGTTGCGAGAGTTGGTGGACTACATCAACCTGCCGGAAAACTGGGCGCAATCCCAGCCTCAGGCACAACAGCGCACATGGGAGTCTTCCAAGGTTACGTGAGGCACAAAAAAAACGGCCCGCTATCGAAATAGCGAGCCGTTTCAGTTAATCGTCCATTCCTCGGCCACTGAACAAGCGGCTGATCATTTCCATGGAATACCCCCGATAGGCCAGGAATCTGCCTTGTTTGGCACGTTCCCGCGCGTCTATCGGTAAGTGCCCGGAGAACTTGCGTCGCCAGGTGTCTTCCAGTTGTTCCTGCCAGTTAATACCGCACTCACGCAAGGCAAGTTCGATATCGCCACGTTGCAGGCCGCGCTGGCTCAACTCTTCACGAATGCGCAAAGGGCCATAGCCGGAACGGGCACGGTAGGAAACGAAGCTTTCGAGGTAACGGGATTCGGAGAGCAAGCCCTCTTCCGCCAATCGGTCGAGTGCTGTTTCGATCATTTCAGGGAGCGCGCCGCGCTGACGCAATTTACGCGTCAGCTCGACTCGACCGTGCTCGCGCCGCGCGAGCAGGTCCATGGCGGTTCGCCGCACCGCGACGAGTGTATCGAGTACGGCGGTCGTCATTGGAGCAATCAGATGTCAGCGTCAGCCAGATCGTCTTCGGTCTCTTTGACTGCAGAAGCCTTGGAGTCCGCGATCACTGCCGGAGACAGCAACTTGTCACGCAGTTGCTTCTCGAGCGTTGCTGCGATTTCCGGGTTATCCGCCAGGAACTTGGCCGAGTTGGCCTTGCCCTGACCGATCTTGGTGCCGTTGTAGGCATACCAGGCACCGGATTTTTCAACGAAGCCGTGTAGAACGCCCAGGTCGATCATCTCGCCATTGAGGTAGATGCCCTTGCCGTAAAGAATCTGGAACTCGGCCTGACGGAACGGCGAAGCCACTTTGTTCTTCACAACCTTGACGCGGGTTTCGCTACCAACGACTTCATCACCTTCTTTCACCGCGCCAGTACGGCGGATGTCCAGACGAACCGATGCGTAGAACTTCAGCGCGTTACCACCGGTGGTGGTTTCCGGGCTGCCGAACATCACACCGATCTTCATACGGATCTGGTTGATGAAGATCACCAGGCAGTTGGCGTTCTTGATGTTGCCGGTGATTTTACGCAGCGCTTGGGACATCAGTCGGGCTTGCAGGCCCACGTGCATGTCACCCATTTCGCCTTCGATTTCAGCCTTTGGCACCAGCGCCGCCACGGAGTCGACGATGATCACGTCAACCGCGTTGGAACGCACCAGCATGTCGGTGATTTCCAGGGCCTGTTCGCCGGTGTCCGGCTGAGAAACCAGCAGGTCGTCGACGTTGACACCCAGCTTGCCGGCGTACTCAGGATCGAGGGCGTGTTCGGCATCGACGAATGCGCAGGTCGCGCCGGCTTTTTGAGCCTGGGCGATCACGGACAATGTCAGTGTGGTTTTACCGGAAGATTCAGGACCATAGATTTCAACAATACGGCCTTTTGGCAGACCGCCAATGCCCAGTGCGATGTCCAGACCCAGAGAGCCAGTGGAGATGGCCGGGATCGCCTGACGGTCCTGATCGCCCATACGCATTACGGCACCCTTGCCGAATTGACGTTCGATCTGACCCAGGGCCGCAGCCAAGGCTTTCTTCTTGTTGTCGTCCATTAAAGTCCTCACGTAATCAATAAGGCCTGACGGCCAACACCTGTATAAGTAGCCAGTATTATTCCACAGCGCTTGAGGATCGCCTACCCCTGATTTGAGATTTCTGCCGCGGTATGGCGCAGCAGCCCCTCTAGCGCGGCCTTCACCGTTTGTCGGCGGACTTCGTCGCGGTCACCGGGAAAGTGCTGTAACTCGCTGAACACCCGCTCACCCACGCCCCAGGCCAGCCATACCGTGCCTACGGGTTTGCTCGGCGAGCCACCGTCCGGCCCGGCCACGCCACTGACCGCCACGGAAAAAAATGCACGACTTTTTTCCTGGGCGCCCCTGGCCATCGCCTCGACCACTTCGCGACTGACCGCCCCCACCGTGGTAAACAATTCCACCGGGACACCCAATTGCAGGTTCTTCTGCAGATTGGAGTAAGTCACATAACCTGCCTCGAACCACGCCGAGCTGCCGGGGATACGGGTAATGGCTTCGGCGATCCCGCCACCGGTACAAGACTCGGCCGTGGAGACATGGGCGTTGAGCATCTGTAATTGCCTGCCAAGGTCAGCGGCCAGCTGGGTGATTACTTTCACGGGCATCTCCTGTTGGGGCGGAATGACACCTACCGTACACGAGCGCATCGCGCTTGCAAGTTACAGGGTCGAACAAGATGTTAGCGGATGATCGTCCTGACATAGGCCTGACAGGCCTGCAAGGCAATCAATCCACGGTCGCCGTCATGGGTGATGGCGACAATTCGTTGAGCATGCGCCGGGTCAAGTCGGGCGCGTACGGTGCCATGATCCATGCCGCCGGCGCTGGAGGTATCTGACACTGCACCTGCACCGGCATCGAGGAGGACTGACAGCCGCACATCAGCAGTGGCAAGACGATCGCGCAGGCGATCCTGATCACGTTGAACATCGCTCAGCACTCGGTAATGGGTTTGTTCGCTGGCCGAAAGCCGCTGCTCGAGGGCCAGGCGCCTGTCCTGTTCGGCTTGTTGCCGCATCGCTGCGACCAGGGTCAGTTGATTCAGCGTTTCACCGTGCAATCTCGCCTGCTCTGCCAGTTGCTGGCCATAACGCCAATCCTGAATGCGCTAGGCCAGGCCACCGGCCAAAATGACCAGTAACACAACTGCACCGATAATTCGGTAAGGCGTCGCAATCAAACCGAAGGCTGACATAACACCGCCCTCGCCCTCGCCCAGAGTTGCAAGCGGTCCTGCAGCCCGTTCAGTCCACCATTGATGCGACGGGTGATGCTGTTGAACTCGCCACGATCGGCCAGTTCATTGAGGCCGTTTTGCTCCCAGAACCAGGCTGCGGATTCAGCGCCCCACTGCGGTTGTTCCAGCAGTTCTGGCTGGGCAAGCAGACGTTCGTCGCCGAACAGCCCGAGGCTGCATTGACGATAGTTATTGCGCCCCGTGATTTGGATCAGGCCACGACCGCGATAGCGTTGCCCGTCGCCGTCGGGTTCCGGCGTGTTGCCCAGGCGCCCGGCGAGCGCCCCGGTGTCGTATTTGCTCAAGTATTGATCGCTGCCCAGTTCACGTACGTAGTGCAACTGCCCCGACTCATGGCCGACCTGCGCGAGAAAGGCGGCAATACGCGTGGGCGTATTGATGTTGTGGTGAGCCATGGCGTCGTCGAGGACGGAAATGAAAACGCCCGCTTGGGGGCGGGCGTTGGGGAAAATCTTGAGTAGCTGTTGCTCAGTGAGAGGCATCGCTCGGTCCGGTGAGTAAAGGTTGAGATTCACAAGTTGGGGATTGTTCGGCAAACACCTGCGCAATATTTCTTGCGGCTGACAAACCCGGCTGAGTACGAGGTTACCGTCACGACGCGCGAGCGTGGCCCGTGCAATTGTTGCGTCGTGTTATGTCACCGAACCCAGGCAAGTTGCCGCGATTTTGCAGCGATAGCTGTCTTTTCGATCGCCACTGGCTGTGACCTTGTCGATTGACCAGCGCCCACGCATGAAGTCGGGCCAGGTATCGTCCAGCACCACGATCCCTTCGGCTGAAAGACCGGGATTGCCTGGACAATCAATGTTCACCTTGAGTGCTTCGCGCATCATCCGGCGCACTTCGCCTTCACAGGTTGCCAAGGCCTCCTGCGCATTCTGGCAGCGACGACGCAGGGTCTTGAACGGTGCGATGCCGCTTTCGACACTGCGTTCCTTGCCTGCCGCCGCGTCCCACCAACTGATTTTGCAACCCTGATACTTCGCCCGGGCGGTTTCATCGAGGGTAGCGGCGATGAAGGCGTGGTCATCCGGGTGATTGTTCGTCGTCACCGACAGTTGAATGTTCGGCAGGACCTTGCCCGACAGCGATTTGGCCTGACCACGCCGCGCCAGCACATACAGCTCGTTGATCGGCTTGGCCACCGCGTCGTGAATCCAGGCCAGACGCGTCAGAAAGCCCATGTCGGTTTCGTTGGACTGATCGATGTGTTCAATCTTGATCATGGCCAGATCGGGCGCGACACGAGGAGAGAATCCATGGCGGGACGTCAGCAGACGAAACAACGCGCCGAGGGTCGTCGGGCCGTGGCTGACGGATCGACGTAACTTGAAACCCGTTTCGTCCGCCACACTGAACGGTGCTGCGGTGGCCACCAGTGTCAACGTCAGGGGAAACAGTTTGGGCGTGCGGCGGCTGATCACGAACTGGCCTCTATCCACCAGCCCCGACTCCAGATAACCAACCCGCAAGCCGATTTTTCCACCCAGATCCGGCAGCCCCTCCAATCCGTGCAGATCGATCGTCAGCGTCAACTGATCGGACTCGATCCCCGCCGCATCGATGTGCTGCCAACTGAGTAATCGTTCATTGAGCAGGGCCGCATTGGCCCCATATATTTCCACTGCCGGGGTAAATCCCAGAGCCATAGAGCCTCCTCAGTCCCAGGCCGATATCGGTCGGGTCGCAATGGGTCGGGAATCGATTTCCGGCAGGACCATCCAGACGCCTGCGGGCAATATGACTGCGTGTTCGGCCAGCGTCGGATTGAGGCGCCAAAAGGCTTCTTCTACTGCATCGTCACTTCGACCCAGCTGCCGAAACAGCAGCAGGTTCACCGAATCGCCGGCAACACTTCTGACTCTACGCATGGGTGAACTCCGCCAACTCGATCGTCCAATCAATCACCATCGCCGTGCCGTCATCGATAACCAGGCTCTGGTTCTCCGTTAAGTTGTTGATGCGCCACAAGCCCCAGTTACGACCAATGCCGTCGACCAGCGGCAAAGGCTCGCGCAATGCCTGCAAGGCGCGCAACTCATCCAGGCGATCCATCGCCTGATTGATGTGTGGGGTTCAGACGTTGTCTGTTGAGTGATTGATGGAAGGCAGGCATTCCAAAAAGCCCGACTCGCATCAGGCTTTTCAGTAATGCGGTCCTTCGCCTTCGCCCAAACGCGAGAAGTGAAGTCGACCTTTCGGCGCTACTGGCGCGGTACGGGTCCGTTCAAATTGTTCCTCCGACCGCGGCCCCTGCCCGCCGGATAACTGCTTCTGGTGCTTTACGCTGCACACCCGGGTCAGTTGCCAACCCTCTGAACCGTTGAGGCCGGTTCATCGCTGCCTTTTTTGGTGGAACTAAAGAGCTTCGTTTCAAACCGCTTTGTTGAGCGGCTTGAGACAAAGAATATGCATGGATGCATATACAGTCAATGCACAAATGCATTTATTTATGCGATGCACATGCATCAACGCATGAAACGTCCGCACACACAGGCGCTGGCGACTTTTGACAGGCGAAAAAAAACCCGCGTGATGGCGGGTTTTATCTGACAGTTGTGAGGTTAGCGGGCGTACATGCCCCACCAAAAGACGTGACCGAGGATGACGATTTGCTCTTCCTGCATTTCCTGGAAGCTGTAGTCCTCGTCCGGATGTTCATCACGGTTGAAGCTGCGTAGACGAATACCGGTAGGCAGACGATAAAGCTGTTTCACCCGTAACTGGCCATTGTGGTTGATTGCATAGAGGTCGCCATCGATGATGTCGCCAATCCCGCATTTGCCGGCATTGACCCCGACCGTGGCACCGTCACGCAACACCGGCAACATGCTGTTGCCACGCACGGTCACGCATTTGGCCTGGTCGAACTGCACGCCGTTATGGCGCAGGCTGCGCTTGCCAAAGCGCAGGCTAGAGCGCTCGCTCTCTTCGATGACGAATCTTCCCGATCCCGCAGCCAATTCAACCTCGCGAAGAAAGGGGACCGACACCTCATCATCATCGACGGGCGTATCGTCGTCCCACAGACTTATGTCCTTGAGTTCCGAATGCAATTGATCGCGTCCGCCACCGGCCGCCGGCGCGACTTCCGCGCGGCCGCGCAACTGGTCGGTGCTCACGGCGAAGTACTCGGCGATCTTCGAAATGTGTTTATCCGAAGGATCGACGATCTTCCCGCTGAGGATCCGCGAGAGAGTGGATTGAGGCACGCCGGTGCGACGGTGAAGCTCCGTGGGGGAGATCCCGTGCTGATCGAGCAGCGCTCTTAAGACGGTAGAAACATTGCGTTTTTGCATAACGCGCATAGTGCTTGTTCTTTTCGAAGAAGACAAATGCAGATTTGCATTAGCAGTGCATAAACAAGCAGGAATGGACCACGCGGCGTTCATGCCTGCGTCCGGCAGACCGCCCATGTTAATCTTGCGCCCATCGCGGAAAAGCCGGGCCGATGCCCCACCTTTGCCCCACACCTTTCAACGAGTTTTCCGACCCCTAATGAATAAAGCCGTTTCCGACCTGTCCTCACACACGCCAATGATGCAGCAGTACTGGCGCCTGAAGAACCAGCACCCAGATCAGTTGATGTTCTACCGCATGGGCGACTTCTACGAGATCTTCTATGAGGACGCGAAGAAGGCCGCCAAGTTGCTGGACATCACCCTGACTGCCCGTGGGCAGTCGGCCGGTCAGGCGATTCCGATGTGCGGGATTCCTTACCACGCCGCCGAAGGTTACCTGGCGAAACTGGTGAAGCTCGGCGAATCGGTGGTGATCTGTGAACAGGTTGGCGACCCAGCCACCAGCAAAGGGCCGGTGGAACGCCAGGTGGTGCGGATCATCACGCCGGGGACGGTGAGTGACGAGGCGCTGCTGGATGAGCGTCGCGACAACCTGATCGCGGCCGTGCTGGGTGATGAGCGCCTGTTCGGCCTGGCGGTGCTGGACATCACCAGCGGCAACTTCAGCGTGCTGGAAATCAAGGGCTGGGAAAACCTGCTGGCGGAACTGGAGCGGGTCAATCCGGTGGAATTGCTGATCCCGGATGACTGGCCGAAGGATCTGCCGGCGGAGAAGCGTCGTGGGGTTCGTCGCCGTGCACCGTGGGATTTCGAGCGCGATTCGGCGCTGAAAAGTCTGTGCCAACAATTTTCCACCCAGGACCTGAAAGGTTTCGGTTGCGAGAACCTGACCCTGGCCATCGGCGCTGCCGGTTGCCTGCTGGCTTACGCGAAAGAAACCCAGCGCACCGCCCTGCCACACTTGCGCAGCCTGCGCCATGAACGCCTGGACGACACCGTGGTGCTGGACGGTGCGAGCCGTCGCAACCTGGAACTGGATACCAACCTGGCCGGGGGTCGTGACAACACGCTGCAATCGGTGGTAGACCGTTGCCAGACCGCCATGGGCAGCCGATTGCTGACCCGTTGGCTGAACCGTCCTCTGCGTGACCTGACGGTTTTGCTGGCCCGCCAGACGTCGATCACCTGCCTGCTCGACGCCTACCGTTTCGAAAAGCTGCAACCGCAACTCAAGGAAATCGGCGACATCGAGCGGATTCTCGCGCGGATCGGCCTGCGCAACGCCCGTCCTCGGGATCTCGCCCGCCTGCGCGATGCCCTCGGTGCCCTGCCTGAGCTGCAAGTGGCGATGACCGAGCTTGAAGCCCCGCACCTGCAACAACTGGCGACCATCACCAGCACCTACCCGGAACTGGCCGCGCTACTGGAAAAAGCCATCATCGACAACCCGCCGGCGGTCATCCGCGACGGCGGCGTGTTGAAGACCGGTTACGACAGCGAACTTGACGAGTTGCAGTCGCTCAGCGAAAACGCCGGGCAGTTCCTGATCGACCTCGAAGCCCGAGAAAAGGCACGCACCGGTCTGTCACACTTGAAGGTCGGTTACAACCGCATCCATGGTTACTTCATCGAGCTGCCGAGCAAGCAAGCCGAATCAGCGCCCGCCGATTACATCCGCCGTCAGACCCTCAAGGGCGCCGAGCGTTTTATCACGCCGGAACTCAAGGCCTTCGAAGACAAGGCGCTGTCGGCCAAGAGTCGCGCCCTGGCCCGGGAGAAGATGCTTTACGAAGCGCTGCTCGAAGACCTGATCGCACAATTGCCGCCGCTGCAGGACACCGCCGGGGCATTGGCCGAGCTGGACGTGCTCAGCAACCTGGCCGAGCGCGCGCTGAACCTCGACTTGAACTGCCCACGTTTCGTTAGCGAGCCGTGCATGCGCATTAGTCAGGGTCGCCACCCGGTGGTCGAGCAAGTACTGACCACGCCGTTCGTGGCCAATGACCTGAGCCTTGATGACAACACGCGCATGCTCGTAATCACTGGTCCCAACATGGGCGGTAAATCCACCTACATGCGTCAGACCGCGCTGATCGTACTGCTGGCCCATATCGGCAGCTTCGTCCCGGCGGCCAGCTGTGAATTGTCTCTGGTCGACCGGATCTTCACCCGGATCGGCTCCAGCGATGACCTGGCAGGCGGGCGCTCGACCTTCATGGTCGAAATGAGCGAAACAGCCAACATCCTGCACAACGCCACCGAGCGTAGCCTGGTGCTGATGGACGAGGTCGGACGGGGCACCAGTACTTTCGACGGCTTGTCCCTGGCCTGGGCAGCAGCGGAGCGACTGGCGCACTTGCGAGCCTACACGCTGTTCGCCACCCACTACTTCGAGCTGACGGTCCTGCCGGAAGCCCAACCCCTGGTGGCCAACGTGCACCTCAATGCCACTGAGCACAACGAACGCATCGTCTTCCTGCACCACGTGCTGCCCGGGCCTGCCAGCCAGAGCTACGGCCTGGCGGTGGCGCAGTTGGCCGGTGTGCCAAGTGAAGTGATCGTGCGCGCCCGCGAGCATTTGAGCCGGCTGGAAGACACCGCCCTGCCCCATGAAGCGCCCAAACCGACCAAAGGCAAACCGGCCGCTCCACAGCAAAGCGATATGTTTGCCAGCCTGCCACACCCGGTACTGGATGAACTGGCCAAGCTGGACCTGGACGACATGACGCCGCGTCGTGCGCTCGAAATGCTCTATACACTAAAGACACGGATCTAACGCATAGGCTTGCAAGCTGTTAGAATCTCGCGCGGTTTGGGATGCTGCAGGCTTTTAGCCTGGCCTGCAGACTATCGCTCCCGAACCTTGCGACCCCTACGTGAAGGGGCGCAGCAAGCCGCGCCTGAGGAGAAAATTAGAAATGACCTTCGTCGTCACCGACAACTGCATCAAGTGCAAGTACACCGACTGCGTAGAAGTCTGTCCGGTGGACTGCTTTTACGAAGGCCCGAACTTCCTGGTGATTCACCCGGATGAGTGCATCGACTGCGCACTGTGCGAACCTGAATGCCCTGCCGTGGCCATCTTCTCCGAAGATGAAGTCCCTGACGGCATGCAGAACTTCATCGCATTGAACCTGGAGTTGGCCGAGGTCTGGCCGAACATCACCGAAAGGAAAGATGCGCTGCCCAATGCAAAAGAGTTCGATCGCGAGATAAGCAAATCTGTAGGCAGCAGCAAGCTGGAACTCCTCGAACGCTGATTACCCACGCGTTCCCGAAAAAGGCCCCACAAGGGCCTTTTTGCTTTTCTACGGGCAAAAAAAGGGGCGGTTTGACCCGCCCACATTTTTTCCCTATTCCCTGTGGTCCTTTTCATCGTCCTGATGAATCGCTTCCTGCGATGTCCTTTCCCCTCGTCCTTGAAGGGCGTGTCTGTCCGTCGACACAACCCGAATACTAGAGTGTTCGTAGCCAAGAGCAATCGGCTCCAGACGCTGAAATCGCCTGTCATATGCTGTTAACCAACTAAAATAAGCATATGAATCAGTCAGATAAAACCACTGCAGCCGAAATATGGCGGACTGCCACTGTGTAAAAATAACGAACACTTACGAAAGAGTAAGCTAAGACTTACAACGCAAAACAACAATCCCGAGGTAACGACACTGACGAGCGTGAGCCGGCGTCCAGACAACAAAAAGCCCCGAACTAGTCGGGGCTTTTTGTTGCGTGTTACACGAGCCTGTTACTGAAACAACGACTCGCTCGACAGACCGTTTTTCTCCAGGATCTCCCGAAGACGCTTCAGGCCTTCAACCTGAATCTGTCTGACCCGTTCCCGGGTCAGGCCGATTTCCAGGCCTACGTCTTCGAGGGTACTGCTCTCATGGCCGCGCAAACCGAAGCGGCGTACAACCACCTCACGTTGCTTGTCGGTCAACTCCGAGAGCCACTGATCGATGCTCTGGGACAGGTCGTCATCCTGCAACAGTTCGCATGGATCGGTAGGGCGATCGTCGGTAAGGGTATCCAGCAGGGTCTTATCCGAATCCGGACCTAGCGAGACATCGACCGAAGAAACCCGCTCGTTCAGGCCCAGCATGCGCTTGACCTCTCCCACCGGTTTTTCCAGCAGGTTTGCAATTTCTTCGGGTGAGGGTTCGTGGTCGAGTTTTTGCGTCAACTCCCGTGCGGCCCGCAGGTAAACGTTGAGCTCCTTGACCACATGGATCGGCAACCGGATGGTCCGGGTCTGATTCATGATCGCGCGCTCGATGGTCTGACGAATCCACCAGGTTGCGTAGGTCGAAAAGCGGAAGCCGCGCTCGGGGTCGAACTTCTCCACCGCCCGGATCAAGCCGAGGTTGCCCTCTTCGATCAGATCGAGCAGCGACAAGCCACGATTGACGTAACGCCGGGCGATTTTCACCACCAATCGCAGGTTACTTTCAATCATGCGTTTGCGCCCGGCCGGATCACCACTTTGCGACAGGCGCGCAAAATGAACTTCTTCTTCGGGGGACAATAGAGGGGAAAAGCCGATTTCATTGAGGTACAGCTGCGTAGCATCGAGTGCCCGCGTGTAGTCGATGTACTTGTGTTGCTTTAACGAAGCGGAGTGTCTGGATTTGGCACGAACGGAAGGTGGAGCCGCCCCTTCATCATTCGACATCGAATCCGAATCGATGCCGGTCTCCATCAGGAGAACCTCATCGTCGATGTCAAACTCCGGCACTTCTTTACTGAGAGCCATTGTTATAGTCCTTTGGTGAGTTCGACCTCAAGCTCAAGCGGCGCCTTTATCCTTGGCAACGCTGGAGCCTGTCCCCTCTACGTGACGGAACAGGCTGGTAGCAATCAACGACGTGGCAGGAATTGCAGCGGATCTACAGGTTTACCTTGGCGGCGAATCTCAAAATGCAGTTTCACCCGGTCTGTACCCGTTGACCCCATTTCGGCAATTGTCTGTCCGACCTTGACCTGCTGCCCCTCCCGAACCAACAGCCTGCGGTTATGTCCGTAGGCACTGACGTAGGTTTCACTGTGTTTGATGATGACTAATTCGCCGTAGCCCCTTAAGCCACTCCCGGCGTATACCACCGTCCCGTCAGACGCAGCTAAAACAGGCTGTCCCAAATCTCCGGCGATATCAATTCCTTTATTCAAACTACCGTTTGAAGAGAATTTGCCAATCAAAATGCCATTAGATGGCCATCCCCAGCCGGTCGGGGCCGGACCCGGGGGAGGCAGTGGAGCGGGTGCCGGCTTGTTGGCGACGGACGGTACAACCACCGGCGTGGTCGTAGTGGCACCGTCGACCGGACGACGGAACACCGTGGTTTTACTCGAGGACGACGGCGTGGAATTGGACGAACTGACCACCGCTGTCGGCGTTGAACCACTGCGGCCATCGAAGCGAATCGTCTGCCCCGGACGGATCGTGTAGGGCGC
Organism: Pseudomonas sp. G(2018); assembly: GCF_005502415.1. Lineage (NCBI taxonomy): Bacteria > Pseudomonadati > Pseudomonadota > Gammaproteobacteria > Pseudomonadales > Pseudomonadaceae > Pseudomonas > Pseudomonas sp. G(2018). The sequence continues at coordinate 30,158 of NZ_SCOO01000045.1, forward strand.
AGGAATGTTGTTGCGTGCCGCGAGGGCCTTGTAGTCCCAACCGTAGCGAAAGGCGATCGAGAACAAAGTGTCTTTGGGGCGCACGACGTACTGCCCCGTCGTCACTGCCGGACGCTGGGCGACGGCATTGTTGCGATCGACGACGCGAACATCGCTGGATTTGTTGCTGGAACAACCGACCAGCAAGGTGCTCATGACAAGGCCAGTCACCAGGCGCTGAAAGCTCGTTTTACCCATACGCTGCGCAATGACTGTGAGACTCACCCGCCGCTCCCTTTGTGGTGGCTGAAAATGTGATTTGCCGCGTTCCGGCATGAAATGTCGCAAGTATAACGGGCCGTGCACTCTTTACCCTTAATGTAGCGAAATGGCCTCGCGCACACGTTTGCTGCCTGACAAAACAACCCGTTTAACCAATCGACGCCGCTGTAAGACAAAGGCCATCGAAGAGAATTCAGCGCGTTGAAATAAATGCTCAGGCCAGTGGCCCATTGAGCAGCGGGACGAAACGAACCGACCCGAGAACACGCCTGGAAAACCCATGCTCCTCGCGAATGATCAACATCAATTGTTGTACTTCACCGGACCCGACCGGGATCACCAGGCGCCCACCGGGTGCCAATTGATCGAGCAACGCCTGAGGTACATCGGTCGCGACCGCCGTCACGATAATGCCGTTGTACGGTGCCAGCGCCGGCCATCCCTCCCAACCATCGCCCCAGCGAAACACCACGTTGCGCAGGTTCAACTCGACCAGGCGTTCCTTGGCCCGGTCTTGCAACACCTTGATGCGCTCGACGGAAAACACTCGCTCAACCAGCTGCGACAGCACCGCAGTCTGGTAGCCCGATCCTGTACCGATCTCCATCACCTTGTCCAAAGGCCCCGCCTCCAGCAGCAACTCGCTCATGCGAGCCACCATATAAGGCTGGGAGATGGTCTGGTTATGCCCGATCGGCAGCGCAGTGTCCTCATAGGCACGGTGCGCCAGCGCTTCATCGACGAACAGGTGACGTGGTGTACGACGGATGACTTCCAGCACCCTGGCGTTGGACACCCCTTCTTCATATAAGCGCTGAATGAGGCGCTCGCGCGTCCGTTGCGAAGTCATGCCGATACCGCGACGCAGCATATCGTCTTGCTCACGAGACATTAGCGCAACTCCTCCAGCCAGCCATCGAGACTTCTGAAGGCATCATTGAAGGTGCGATCCAGTTGCAGTGGAGTGATGGAAACATAACCCTGCATCACCGCGTGGAAATCGGTTCCCGGGCCGCCGTCTTCAGCGTCCCCCGCGGCGGCAATCCAGTATCCGGACTTGCCACGCGGATCGACCACTTTCATCGGTGCGGCTGCGCGGGCGCGATGGCCCAGGCGAGTCAACTGGATCCCGCGGATGTGTTCCAGCGGCAAATTGGGAATGTTTACGTTCAGTACCGTACGCGGTGGCAGTTCGAGATCCGCATGGGCCTCGACCAGTTTGCGCGCAAAGTAAGCAGCCGTGGGAAGGTTATCGACCTGCCGGGAGACCAACGAAAAGGCAAATGCGGGACGCGTCAGGAAGCGTCCTTCAAGCGCCGCCGCCACGGTGCCGGAATACAGGACATCGTCCCCCAGGTTGGCGCCCAGGTTGATCCCGGAAACCACCATGTCCGCTTCGCGTTCCAGCAGGCCGTTGAGGCCCAGGTGCACACAATCGGTCGGGGTGCCGTTGACGCTGATAAAGCCATTGGCCAGCGTCTGCGGGTGCAACGGACGGTCGAGCGTCAGCGAACTGCTGGCGCCGCTTTTGTCCTGGTCCGGGGCGATAACCACGCATTCGGTGTAATCCGCCAGCGCAGCATAAAGCGCGGCGAGACCGGGTGCGGTTACCCCATCGTCGTTAGAAATCAGAATACGCATGGGCTGTCCGTCTGCCCCACCGGCACCAGATCAACAAGCTCGCGCACCAATACGGTAGCGAAGCATCCGGCCGGCAGGACGAATTCCAGTTGCAGAATGTCAGGCTCGGGATAATGCCACGTCAACCCGGCAATGGGCAGCCGCAGGATGCGACGTTCGTGGCTCATACCGGCGTTAATCAACCAATCGCGAAGGTCTGCTTCGCGCGCGGCGATTGCCTGCTCCAACTCATGGACAACGCCCGTGGCCGGCGAGTCACCTTCGCCCCACTGCGGACCCGTCGGGTGCAGATCGAGAATCGCCAGGCGCGGATCGCTGCACTCGGCCTCACCGGCCGGGAAAAAGCTGCGGCTATCGGTGAACGCCAGCAGATCACCGACCTGGGCACGCTGCCAGCTGCCATCGGCAACCCGCGCAGCCAACACCTGATTGAACAGAAAACTGCGGGCGGTCGAGAGCAGGCGTGAACGCACATTGCGCTGCTCGGGCAGGGCCTTGCGTGCGGCCCAGGCCCTGGCGTCGACCACGTTACCGCCGTCATGCCCGAAGCGCTGGGCGCCGAAATAGTTGGGGATGCCTTGTTTGGCGATCAGTTGCAGACGTTCTTCGATGGCCGCTTTGTCGCCAGCGAACTGCGTCAGGCGCAAGGTGAAGCCATTGGCTGAATGCGCGCCGCGTTGCAGCTTGCGCTTGTGCCGGCTGGTCTTGAGGATTTTCAGTGTGTCGTTTTCTGCCGCCGACAGGTCCGGATCAGCCTTGCCCGGCAGCTGCACGCTGAACCACTGACGTGTCAGCGCCTGACGATCCTTGAGCCCGGCATAACTGACGGTGCGCAGCGGGACGCCAGCGGCCTTCGCAATCCGCCGTGCAGCTTCTTCGGTATTCAGACCACGTTTTTCCACCCAGATCCACAGGTGTTCGCCGTCGCCGCTCAAAGGAATATCCAGGACTTCGTCGACCTGGAAATCTTCCGCAATGGCTTTCAATACCGCAGTGCCGAGGGCGTCACCATAGGCCCGCGGGCCGAGCAATTGCGCTTCGTTCATGCGCGCAGCAACAAGGCAACGGAGTGTACGGCAATACCTTCTTCGCGACCGACAAAGCCGAGCTTTTCGGTGGTGGTAGCTTTTACGTTCACTTGATCCAACTCAACTTGAAGATCCGCGGCAATCAGCGCACGCATCGATTCGATATGCGGGGCCATTTTCGGCGCCTGGGCGACGATGGTGTTATCGACGTTGCCGACCTTCCAGCCCTTGGCGTGGATCAGTGCGACGACATGACGCAACAGCACACGGCTGTCGGCGCCTTTGAATTTCGGGTCGGTGTCCGGGAAGTGCTTGCCGATATCACCCAGCGCGGCAGCGCCGAGCAAGGCATCGCTCAAGGCGTGCAGCAGGACGTCACCGTCGGAGTGAGCGAGCAGCCCGAAGCCGTGTGCAATACGCACGCCGCCCAGAGTAATGAAATCGCCTTCAGCGAAACGGTGCACATCATAGCCGTGGCCAATACGCATAAAAAAACGCCCCGATTTTTGTCAGGGCGTGATTCTACCTGCTATTGGTCAGCTAGTGTCCTGTCTCACACCAAAGCATGCGCGTGATGCCGCAAGTGATCATCGATGAAACTGGCGATGAAGAAATAGCTGTGGTCGTAGCCGGGTTGCAGGCGCAACGTCAGCGGGTGACCTGCCAGTTTGGTCGCCTGCTGCAAGGCTTCAGGCTTGAGCTGCGTGGCGAGGAAATCGTCGCGGTCGCCCTGGTCGACCAGCAACGGCAGCTTTTCGTCGGCCTCGGCAATCAATGCACAGGCATCCCATTCACGCCACTTCGAGCGGTCCTCGCCCAAATACCGGGAAAAGGCTTTTTGTCCCCAGGGGCAGTCCATCGGATTGTTGATCGGCGAGAACGCCGACACCGACAGATAACGCCCCGGATTGCGCAAGGCACAGACCAACGCACCATGGCCGCCCATGGAATGGCCGCTGATGCCGCGCTTATCCGACGCCGGAAAATGGGCTTCGACCAATGCCGGCAACTCCTGCACGACATAGTCATGCATCCGATAGTGGCGCGACCAGGGTTCCTGGGTAGCATTCAGGTAAAACCCGGCGCCGAGGCCAAAGTCCCAGGCACCGTCCGGATCACCCGGCACATCGGCACCGCGCGGGCTGGTGTCCGGCGCGACGATGATCAGCCCCAATTCGGCGGCCATGCGCATCGCGCCGGCCTTCTGCATGAAGTTTTCATCAGTGCAGGTCAGACCGGACAACCAGTACAGCACCGGCAGCTTGCCACCCTGCTCTGCTTGCGGCGGCAGGTACACCGCAAACACCATGTCACAGCCGAGTACTTCTGAGCGATGGCGATAACGCTTGTGCCAACCGCCAAAACTTTTCTGGCAGGAAATATTCTCCAGGCTCATGGCGGACCTCAGAAATGGATGACGGAACGGATGCTTTTCCCTTCATGCATCAGGTCGAACGCCTTGTTGATATCTTCCAGTCCCATGGTGTGGGTGATGAACGTATCCAGCGGGATTTCGCCGGCTTCAGCCATTTCCACGTAGCTTGGCAACTCGGTACGGCCGCGCACGCCGCCGAACGCCGAACCGCGCCAGACGCGACCGGTGACCAACTGGAACGGACGGGTGGAAATTTCCTGGCCGGCGCCGGCCACACCGATGATCACCGACTCGCCCCAACCCTTGTGGCAGCACTCAAGCGCGGCACGCATCAACTGCACGTTGCCGATGCACTCGAAGGAAAAGTCGACGCCGCCATCGGTCATGTCGACGATGACTTCCTGGATTGGACGGTCGAAGTCTTTCGGGTTTACGCAATCGGTTGCACCCAGCTGCCTGGCAATCTCGAATTTGGCCGGGTTGATGTCGATGGCAATGATGCGCGCTGCCTTCGCTTTGACGGCGCCAATGACTGCCGACAGACCGATACCGCCGAGGCCGAAAATGGCCACGGTATCACCGGGTTTCACCTTGGCAGTGTTGAGTACGGCACCGATGCCGGTGGTGACACCGCAGCCCAGCAGACAGACTTTTTCCAGCGGCGCTTCCTTGGCAATTTTGGCCACGGAAATTTCTGGCAGCACGGTGTACTCGGAGAACGTCGAAGTACCCATGTAGTGGAAAATCGTTTCGCCCTTGTAGGAAAAACGCGAAGTGCCGTCCGGCATCAACCCCTTGCCTTGGGTCGCGCGAATGGCCTGGCACAGGTTGGTTTTGCCCGACAGGCAGAATTTGCACTGACGGCATTCCGGGGTATACAGCGGAATCACGTGGTCGCCCACCGCGACGGACGTCACGCCCTCGCCGATCGCCTCGACAATCGCACCACCTTCGTGACCGAGGATCGACGGGAAGATGCCTTCCGGGTCAGCACCGGACAGGGTGTAGGCATCGGTATGGCAGACTCCGGAAGCCACCACGCGCAGCAACACTTCACCGGCCTTGGGCATGGCGACATCGACTTCAACGATCTCCAGAGGTTTCTTGGCCTCGAAGGCAACGGCGGCGCGTGACTTGATCATGGTGATTCTCCAGTGAATAAAATCGAGACAAGGAGTGTAATACAGCGCCTTACGGTGAATAATCCGGACAAAAGCAAAACATTATTGCTACACAGGGATAATCCTAGATGTCGGAAAACCGCTGGGAAGGTATCGACGAATTCGTGGCCGTCGCCGAATGCAGTCAGTTCACGGCGGCAGCCGAGCGCCTGGGGGTTTCTTCCTCGCACATCAGTCGACAAATTGTACGCCTCGAAGAGCGCCTGCAAACCCGCCTGCTTTATCGCAGTACCCGCCGGGTCACCCTGACCGAGGCCGGGCAAACCTTCCTGCAACATTGCCAACGCTTGCAGGATGGCCGCGAAGAAGCGCTACGAGCGGTGGGCGACCTGACCAGCGAACCCAAGGGTATGCTGCGCATGACCTGTGCCGTTGCTTACGGCGAACGCTTCATCGTGCCGCTAGTGACGCGTTTCATGGGGCTTTATCCACAACTGCGGATCGATATTGAACTGAGTAATCGCCAACTCGACCTGGTGCATGAAGGCCTTGACCTGGCGATCCGTCTGGGGCGTTTGCAGGATTCGCGACTGGTTGCTACCCGCCTGGCACCCCGACGCATGTTCCTGTGCGCATCACCCTCCTACTTGGAACGTTATGGACGCCCACACAGCTTGTCGGAATTGAGCCGTCATAACTGCCTTATCGGCAGTTCGGATCTGTGGCAACTGGAACAGAACGGGCGGGAATTTTCGCAACGGGTCCAGGGAAACTGGCGCTGCAACAGCGGGCAAGCGGTGCTGGACGCAGCGCTACAGGGTGTCGGGCTGTGCCAGTTGCCGGACTATTACGTGCTCGAACATCTGAAAAGCGGCGCGCTGATTTCGCTGCTGGAAGCGCATCAACCACCGAATACGGCCGTTTGGGCGCTGTATCCACAGCAGCGGCATTTGTCGCCGAAGGTGCGCAAGCTAGTGGATTATTTGAAGGAAGGGCTGGCGGAAAGGCCGGAGTATCGGGTTTAAGGTCAAAAGATCGCAGCCTTCGGCAGCTCCTACATTTGAATGCGGTCTACTGTAGGAGCTGCCGCAGGCTGCGATCTTTTAGCGGCGGTTAGCCCAACGCTGCCTCAACCATTCAAGATCCTCGGGGCGAGTAACCTTCAGGTTGTCAGCTCGACCTTCAATCAAGCGTGGAGCCATACCAGCCCACTCCATGGCAGACGCTTCATCGGTGATCACGACGTCTGCCACCAGGCTGTCGGCCAACGCCCGATGCAACGCACCGAGGCGAAACATCTGCGGCGTGTAGGCCTGCCAGATCACACTGCGGTCCACGGTTTCGACGACACGACCGCGTTTGTCGACCCGTTTGAGCGTGTCCCGTGCCGGGACCGCCAGCAGCCCACCCACCGGATCATCCGCCAACTCAGCCAGCAATTTATCCAGATCGTCGCGACTGAGGTTCGGTCGCGCGGCATCGTGTACCAATACCCAATCTTCATCGCCGGCACCTTGCGCGTGCAAATGCAGCAATGCATTGAGTACCGATCCGGAACGCTCGGCGCCGCCTTCGACCCGGGTAATCCGTGGGTCGCTGGCACAGGCCAAGTTCGGCCAGTAAGGGTCATCAACAGCAAGACTGACCACCACGCCTTTGAGGCAAGGATGATCAAGGAAACAGCCAAGGCTGTGTTCGAGAATAGTGCGCCCGCCCAGTTGCAAGTATTGCTTGGGACGGTCCGCGGCCATTCGGGCTCCGACGCCCGCGGCAGGAATCACGGCCCAAAAGGCCGGCAAATCGAGGTTCATTGGGCCAACTGGTAAAGGGTTTCACCGTCCTTGACCATGCCCAACTCATGGCGAGCCCGTTCTTCAACGGTCTCCATGCCCTTTTTCAACTCACTGACTTCAGCGTCCATCACCCGATTGCGCTCCAGCAATGTCTGGTTCTCAGCCTGCTGATCCGCGATCTGCTGAGTCAGCTCGGCCACTTGCGCCAGACTGCCATTACCCACCCACAGGCGGTACTGCAGGCCAGCCAGCAGCAGGAGCAAGACGAGGAACAACCAATTGGGACTGCGCATCGAATATCAGGTATCCAGTGAAAAAAGACAGCCATACCAAAACATGAAGCTACTGATAGCACGAAGCCTGGAAGAACCAGGCTTGTGCTTACAAGGCATCAGATTAGTGGCAAAAACGTCGCCTCAGCGATTTTTTCGACACAATCCGGTGTCTTTCTTATCAGCTAACGATCAACCGCGGAATTCGCCGCGACCGTTGTACTTGGCTTTGCCGTTCAACTGCTCTTCGATACGCAGCAGTTGGTTGTACTTGGAAACGCGGTCGGAGCGGCACAGCGAACCGGTCTTGATCTGGCCAGCCGAGGTGCCCACAGCCAGGTCGGCAATGGTCGAATCTTCGGTTTCGCCGGAGCGGTGCGAGATCACGGCGGTGTAACCGGCAGCCTTGGCCATCTGGATGGCTTCCAGGGTTTCGGTCAGGGTGCCGATCTGGTTGAACTTGATCAGGATCGAGTTGGCGATCTTTTTGTCGATGCCTTCTTTCAGGATCTTGGTGTTGGTTACGAACAGGTCGTCACCTACCAGCTGGGTCTTCTCACCGATCTTGTCGGTGAGGATTTTCCAGCCAGCCCAGTCGGATTCGTCCAGACCATCTTCGATGGAGATGATCGGGTAACGCTCAGTCAGACCTTTGAGGTAATCGGCGAAACCTTCAGCGGTGAACACCTGACCTTCGCCGGACAGGTTGTACTTGCCGTCTTCGTAGAATTCGCTGGCTGCGCAGTCCAGTGCCAGGGTCACGTCGGTGCCCAGCTTGTAACCGGCGTTGGCCACGGCTTCGGAGATCACTTTCAGTGCATCTTCGTTGGACGCCAGGTTTGGCGCAAAACCGCCTTCGTCACCCACGGCAGTGCTCAGGCCACGGGCCTTCAGTACGGCTTTGAGGTGATGGAAAATCTCGGTGCCCATGCGCAGGCCTTCCGAGAAAGACTTGGCGCCAACCGGCTGAACCATGAATTCCTGGATGTCGACGTTGTTATCGGCGTGCTCGCCACCGTTGATGATGTTCATCATCGGAACCGGCATCGAGTAAACACCCGGGGTACCGTTCAGGTTGGCGATGTGCGCGTACAGCGGCAGGTCCTGGTCCTGTGCTGCTGCCTTGGCCGCGGCCAGGGAAACGGCGAGGATGGCATTGGCGCCCAGGGAACCTTTGTTTTCAGTACCGTCCAGCTTGATCATCGCCAGATCGAGCGCCTTCTGGTCGCTTGGATCTGTACCTTTCAACAGGTCGCGGATCGGACCGTTGATGTTGGCAACGGCTTTGAGTACACCCTTACCCAGGTAACGGCTCTTGTCGCCATCACGCAGCTCGAGCGCTTCACGCGAGCCAGTGGAAGCACCGGACGGCGCGCAGGCACTGCCGATGATGCCGTTATCGAGAAGCACGTCCGCTTCCACGGTGGGATTGCCACGGGAGTCGAGAACTTCACGACCTTTGATGTCGACGATTTTAGCCATTGTTGTAAACACTCCAAAGTTGACGAAAACGACGCAGCTAGAGGAAATCTTGTATCGCCGGCAAGTGAGTTGCAGCGGGCAGACTTGCGGACGATAAGGCTCAAGCCCGAGGGCCTGAGCGTTTAATCGTGCGGTACTTTACCGGAGAAATGAGGATTACGCGGTTTCTACCGTCGGAAAACTCTTCACCAGTTCGTCCAGAGCTTTGAGCTGGGCCAGGAATGGCTCCAGTTTGTCCAGACGCAAGGCGCAGGGGCCGTCGCATTTGGCGTTGTCCGGGTCCGGATGGGCTTCGAGGAACAGGCCGGCCAGGGACTGGCTCATGCCGGCTTTCGCCAGATCGAGGACCTGGGCGCGACGACCGCCAGCGGAATCAGCGCGACCGCCCGGCATTTGCAGGGCGTGGGTCACGTCGAAGAACACCGGGTATTCGAACTGCTTCATGATGCCAAAGCCGAGCATGTCGACGACCAGGTTGTTGTATCCGAAGCTCGAACCACGTTCGCAGAGGATCAACTGATCGTTACCCGCTTCCACGCACTTGTTCAGGATGTGTTTCATTTCCTGAGGCGCGAGGAACTGGGCTTTCTTGATGTTGATCACCGCACCGGTCTTCGCCATCGCGACCACCAGGTCGGTCTGGCGCGACAGGAAGGCCGGCAGCTGAATGATGTCGCAGACTTCAGCGACGACCGCGGCCTGGTCAGGCTCGTGAACGTCGGTGATGATCGGCACGCCGAAAGCTTGCTTGATGTCCTGGAAAATCCGCATGCCCTCTTCCAGGCCAGGACCACGGTAAGAGGTCACGGAGGAACGGTTGGCCTTGTCGAAGCTGGCCTTGAACACGTAAGGGATACCCAGTTTCTGGGTAACCTTCACGTACTCTTCGCAGACCTGCATCGCCATGTCGCGGCTTTCCAGCACGTTCATGCCACCGAACAGCACCATTGGCTTGTCGTTGGCAATCTCGATATCGCCTACACGGATGATCTTCTGCGCCATAAGGTTCAAGCCTTCTTCTGGTGTTGAGCCAAAGCTGCTTTAACGAAACCGCTGAACAACGGATGACCGTCGCGTGGCGTCGAGGTGAACTCCGGGTGGAACTGGCAAGCCACGAACCATGGGTGATCCGCCGCTTCTACCACTTCGACCAGCGCGCCATCACCGGAACGACCGGAGATTTTCAGGCCGGCTTCCATGATTTGCGGCAGCAGGTTGTTGTTCACTTCGTAACGATGACGGTGACGCTCGACAATGACGTCCTTGCCGTAGCAATCGTGCACCTTGGAGCCGGCTTCGAGCAGGCATTCCTGAGCGCCAAGGCGCATGGTGCCGCCCAGGTCGGACGCTTCGGTACGGATTTCGACGGCGCCGGTGGCATCTTCCCACTCGGTGATCAGACCCACGACCGGGTGACCGCTTGCACGATCGAACTCGGTGGAGTTGGCGTCTTTCCAGCCCATGACGTTACGAGCGAACTCGATCACGGCCACTTGCATGCCCAGGCAGATACCCAAGTATGGAACCTTGTTTTCGCGAGCGTATTGAACGGCGGTGATCTTGCCTTCCACGCCACGCAGACCGAAGCCGCCAGGAACCAGGATCGCGTCGACGCCTTCCAGCAACGCGGTGCCCTGGTTCTCGATGTCTTCGGAATCGATGTAGCGCAGGTTGACCTTGGTACGGTTGCTGATGCCGGCGTGACTCATCGCTTCGATCAGCGACTTGTAGGCGTCCAGCAGTTCCATGTACTTGCCGACCATGGCGATGGTGACTTCGTGCTCAGGGTTGAGCTTGGCATCGACGACCTTTTCCCATTCGGACAGATCGGCACCGCCACATTGCAGGCCGAAACGCTCGACGACGAAATCGTCCAGACCCTGGGCGTGCAGGATGCCCGGAATCTTGTAGATGGTGTCGGCGTCTTCCAGGCCGATGACCGCACGCTCTTCAACGTTGGTGAATTGCGCGATCTTGCGACGGGAAGAGATGTCGATCGGGTGATCGGAACGGCACACCAGCACGTCGGGTTGCAGGCCGATGGAGCGCAGCTCCTTGACCGAGTGCTGGGTTGGCTTGGTTTTGGTTTCGCCCGCGGTGGCGATGTACGGCACCAGTGTCAGGTGCATCAGCATCGCGCGCTTGGCGCCGACTTCGAAACGCAGCTGGCGGATGGCTTCGAGGAACGGCTGCGATTCGATGTCACCCACGGTGCCACCGATCTCGACCATGGCCACGTCGGCATCGCCGGCGCCCTTGATGATGCGGCGCTTGATTTCGTCGGTGATGTGCGGGATCACCTGAATGGTGGCGCCCAGGTAATCGCCACGGCGCTCTTTGCGCAGCACGTGCTCGTAGACACGGCCGGTGGTGAAGTTATTGTTCTGGGTCATGGTCGTGCGGATGAACCGCTCGTAGTGGCCCAGGTCCAGGTCGGTCTCGGCGCCGTCGTGGGTGACGAACACTTCACCGTGCTGGAACGGGCTCATGGTGCCCGGGTCGACGTTGATGTACGGATCCAGCTTCAGCATGGTGACCTTAAGTCCCCGCGCCTCCAGGATGGCCGCCAATGATGCCGATGCAATGCCTTTCCCCAATGAAGAAACAACACCGCCCGTGACGAATATGTAGCGCGTCATGAAAAACCCTAGAAGTCTGCGTTAAAGCGGTCCGAGCCGCCGGGGAAAGCGAAGGAAGGCCGAAGCCCCCGATCACCTGCATTAATCACAGTGCACCTTTCAAAAAAACCGCCGCGTTGGGACAGACCGGAAGATGAAACACCGGTACGTTGCTCGCTACACATTTTTTGGAATCGCCCAGCAAAGACTGCTTGGTAATCGGCAACTCCTGCAATTCAGGCGAATCCACAGAAGTTGTATCAAGAAGGGAGCGTAGTCTACCGGAAAGCCCCTTTCAGCTCAAACCTTGATCTTCGCCCATTGGCCGCCAATGCAAATTCCAGCCACCCGCCGCACTGCCATCCAGCCCGGGCAGGCTCGCCACCGCCAGCAATTGCCCGCCCTTGAACAACAGCGGCAATCTGCCGCGCACGAACGGCGGCACCCCGCGTTCGTTGAGCAAACGTTTCAAGTCGCGATGCCCTCGACCCGGCAACTCCATCACCTCTCCTCCTTCACGATAGCGGATCTGCAAAGGACCATCGGGGATTTGCCCGGTGAGTGTGAGTACGCCATTACCAGGCAACGCCAACGGCAGCGAGGGCTCGGGCCATGCGGCAACCGGGGGCGAACCGCGCAACCAGCTACCGGACAACCACCAGATCCGTCCACCCGCCCGATGCAATTCGCCCTCCTCCAGCCGCCAGATCGGCCGGGCATCGCCGGAGGCATCGCGTAAATCTTCCCAACCCGACCAATGGTCGCTGTCCGGCAGTCGAGTCAGCGATTCAAGCCAGTGACTCAGTGCATTGCGTTGACGCGCGGCGGAAAGATTTTTTAGTGAGGTCAGTTCCAGCGACGGCAAACCCAGCCAATCGAATTCACTGACAGTGCACGCCTGGCTCAGGTCGATCTGTGCCAGTTCATCAAGCAGCCCCTGCGCCTCACTCAAATGCGCAGCGCTGCGAGCCATGGTTGCCATCGCTTGCGGCCAGCGCGAGGTCAACACCGGGAACACCTGGTGACGCAGGTAATTGCGCGAGAATTGTCGATCCTGGTTGGAAGGATCCTCGATCCAGATCAACTGATGTTCAGTCGCATAGGCCTCCAACTCAGCACGCGTAACATCAAGCATGGGTCGCAGG
>NZ_SCOO01000046.1:0-41892 GCF_005502415.1 Pseudomonas sp. G(2018)
CCTGGCCCAAAAGCTCTCCACTCTTATCGTTGCTTTTAGTCATAAACATAACCGTTTGCCTATCCCTTATCGTAAGGGGGAAACGGTGTCCTGTCTTTCATGGGGCTCGTTCAGAAACTTCAGTTATTCCCACGACCTCGCTCGAAATGATGATTAACACGTCGGACCGAGCTATCTGCCGAACAGTTCAACAGAGTTCGCTAATAAGTGAACAGCAAAATTTGACTAATGTTAACGACTCGTACCGCTGAATGGCTGGATAGTCTCATTCAGGCAGGCACGACCTAACCGCTTGATGCAGTGCATTCAGCGACCAAGGCTTGCGCAGGAAAAAACAATGGGAAGGCAACAACCCATCGGGCAGGGACCGATTGCCTGATGTAAGGATGATCGGCAAGAGAGGCCAACGTAACCAGATCACTTGAGCCAATTGCAGTCCATCCATACTGCCCGGCATGCAGATGTCGGTCATTACCAGGGCGATTGAAGACGAGCCCTCCAACTTGGGCAGCGCATCGTCAGCACTTGCACAATCAATAACATTTAAATCCAGCAGCGAAATCGCATCAGCCGTCAATGAGCGCAAAGTTTCATCATCTTCTACGACGAGCACTGTGGGAAACATGGCAGAAATTCCAAGGCATTCATCGTAAGAGCACATGCAAACATCAACGTTTCGAGAAACTGACGAACGGTGTTCGGCGTTGGACCTGTGGCCGATTTTCTCCCACCCGCTAATCTGATTTAGTCGAACAAATTTGTTTGGCTGATGCCTTCATCATAATGGGACATTCGAGAGGGTTACCATGCGCCTTGCAGATTTCATCCTCACAAATCAGGAGCCTATTCTACAAGCGTGGGAGGAGTTCGCCAGGTCGGTGGACACCCCGATGCCCGCGATGGGGTCGCGGGGTCTAAGAGACCATGCCGAGTACATTTTGAAGAGTGTGGCGCTGGATATGCGAACCTCTCAAACCACTCAGCAACAGATCGATAAATCCCATGGGCTCGGGCCTGTAACTGATGACGAATCGGCCGCTCAAAGTCATGCCATTACGCGCCTCATGGCGGGTTTCACCTTAGACCAAATGGTTTCCGAATATCGCGCCCTGAGGTCGAGCGTGCTCAGGCTCTGGCTGACCCAAGGATATTCTGGGGAAGACCATCAAATTTTGGACATGATCCGATTCAACGAAGCAATCGATCAGGCGCTTGTCGAGTCCATCGCAGCGTATGGACAAGCGGTGGAGACGACTCGAAAAACAGTCTTGGGCGTGCTGGGACACGACCTTCGCACACCATTGGGCGCAGTAACCCTGGGTGCCGATCTACTGAGGCAAACCGAGGAGCTAGGTGCTCGTGGAAAAAGAATAATTGCGCAAATTACTACCAGCGTCCAAAGCGCCAACCAGATGGTAAACGACCTGCTTGACTTGGCGCGCTGCAACCTGGGCACTGGAATCCCGGTACGCCCAGAAAAGACAGATCTGACATCTGTTTGCCAATCAGTCGTGGATGAACTCAACACCGCGCACCCTAAAGCGCAAATCATATTTCCCGACTCGGCAGCTGTGACTGGCCAGTACGACCCATCACGCATGGCACAAGTGTTCTCGAATCTCATTGGCAACGCCGTGCGACATGGCAAAGCGCGCTCCCCCATTAACGTCACGCTAAAGGGGGATGGCACGACCGCCTGCTTTAGGGTGCAAAATTACGGAGAGCCAATTCCTCCCAACGCACTGCCTTCTCTCTTCAATCCGGAAGGACGTTACTCCAAGTACTCGGAGGGAGAACATGGAGCATCGTCTGGTCTGGGGTTGGGTTTATTCATAGCCGCTCAGATTGTCGAGGGCCATGGAGGAAAAATTGAGGTCGAGTCGACGCTGGAGCAGGGCACGATTTTCCTAGTGCTTTTGCCCGTTCGCTAATATTCATGGCTTGATCTTTCAAACAAGACAGGAGATTCAGCTCTCATTAACCAGGCTATCAACCGCCATTCATATGCCTGAAATTGAGGTCGGCGTGCCTCCAGACATCGTTCGCTATGTTCGCCAGCGTACAGACGAACAGCGTTAATAGACCTCACACTCGGGGCTGAAAAGCTACGTCTAGAAGGCGCTGCTCGGTGCTGGCGTAATGCGTTGGCGCACCTATCAAAATGCGCGCAATTTTAGTCGTGCGTTTCAGGCACAGGACCTTATGAATAGCATATGGACACGCATACAAGAGGTGTTTTCTCGCTCGTCCGGCTTTTGGCGAACCGGACAGTTTTCCCCACCTCGATTCGCATACGAGCCGATCTTGCGCTCGGAGCTCTTCAGTGCCGATCAGATGGCCAGTCACGGCATCGCCCTGGCGCGACAGCATCGGCTGACCGCATTGTCCGCACGGGATTCGATGCTGAGCAGGCTCGATGACAACGAGCAACTGCTCAAACGCAGCTGCACGGCGCTGACCAACGCACAAATGTCCAATCGACGAGTAACGCCGGCAGCGGAATGGCTGCTGGACAATTACTTTCTGGTCGAAGATCACATCCGCACCGCCAGGACGCATCTGCCCAAAGGCTACAGCCGTGAATTACCACGTCTGATCAACGGACCCTCCGCCGGACTGCCTCGCGTTTATGACATCGCGCTGGAGACCATTTCCCATGGCGACGGCCGAGTCGATGAGCAAAGCTTGAGCCGCTTCATTTTTTCCTATCAGACCGTGGTGCCCCTGGCGCTGGGGGAACTGTGGGCGATACCGATCATGTTGCGTCTGGCACTGATCGAAAACCTTCGGCGCGTGGCTTCGCGGGTCATGGCTAACGCCGATGATCGCAATCTGGCCGATGACTGGGCCGAGCGCCTGATCGAAACCTCGGAGCGTGACATCAAGAATGTGGTGTTGACCGTGGCCGACATGGCTCGCTCCGCACCGCCGATGACCCCAGCCTTTGTCGCGGAGTTCACCCGCCGCCTGCAGGGCCAGAGCGCCGCCCTGGCCCTTCCGTTGAACTGGATCGAGCAGATGCTCAGTGAGACCGGTTCCAGCATCGAACGCCAGGTGCAGCTCGATGCGCAACAACAGGCCGCGGATCAGGTGTCCATCAGCAACAGCATCGGCAGCCTGCGCCTGCTGTCCGCCACGGACTGGCGCGAATTCGTCGAGTCGATGAGTCATGTCGACCAGTTACTCAGGGAAGATCCGGCGGCCATTTATCCAGCGATGGATTTCAGTACTCGCGACAGCTACCGGCATGTCATCGAACGCCTTGCCCGCCAAAGCCCCCAGCACTCGGAAATCCAGGTCGCCCGCACCGCGATCAATCTCGCCGCCACCGCAACAGCCACCGTCTCCTGCCCGGTGCTGGTCCGTCACGTCGGGTATTACCTGATTAGCGCAGGCCTGCCGACGCTGGAGCGACGACTCAACGCCCGGGTGCCGTTCCATACCCGCTGGAAACGTTTGTTGCAGCAGTCGCCGCTGGTGTTTTATCTGGCGCCGGTGGCTTTTCTGACGCTCATCTTCGCCTGGCCGCTGCTGGCCTCCGCGCAGCGTGACGGCATGGCGGCTGCGGCGCTTCTGGTACTGGCGATTCCCTGCCTAATCATGACCAGTCGCCTGGCAGTCGGCCTTATCAACTGGTTGGTGACGTTCAGCATGATACCGGCGGTGTTGCCGAAAATGGATTACGCCAGCGGTATTCCCGATGACGCGAGGAGCCTGGTGGTGATCCCGACGCTGATCGCCAGCCTGGCCGATGTGGACGAGTTGGTGGAGGGCATGGAGGTGCGCTTTCTCGCCAATCGTGACAACAACCTGTATTTCGCCCTGCTTAGCGATTTCCTGGATGCCGCGCAAGCGTCCGAGCCCCAAGACGCTGAATTGCTGGCCCAGGCCAGCCGTGCAATCGCCCTGCTCAACCAGAAGTACGCGGACGGCCTGGGCGACCGCTTCTTCCTTCTTCACCGGCCGCGTCGCTGGAACGCGAGCGAGCGGGTGTGGATGGGCCATGAGCGCAAACGCGGCAAGCTGATCGAGCTCAACGCCCTGCTGCGCGGCCAGGGACAGGATCGTTTCGAGGCTATCGTCGGCGACATCACGCCGTTGCGCGACGTGCGTTACGTGATCACCCTGGACACCGACACCCTGCTGCCGCGCGATGTCGCCCGCCAATGCGTAGCGGCAATGATGCACCCGTTGAATCGGCCGTTGTTCGATGCCACTGGCGAACAGATCGTTTCCGGCTATGCGGTGTTGCAACCGCGAGTGGGCATCAGCCTGACCAGCGCCACGCGTTCAATCTACGCCCGACTGTTCGGCAGCGATGCCGGTGTCGATCCCTACACCCGCGCAGTCTCGGACGTTTACCAGGACCTGTTCCAGCAAGGCTCGTTCATTGGCAAGGGCATCTACGACGTGGATGCGTTTACCTGCGCGCTGGAAGGTTGCCTGCCGGATAACCAGATTCTCAGCCACGACCTGATCGAAGGCTGTTATGCCCGATCCGGGCTGCTCAGCGATGTGCAACTCTACGAGCAATACCCCTCGCGCTTCGGTGCCGATGTCAAACGACGGCATCGCTGGGTGCGCGGCGACTGGCAACTGCTGCCGTGGATATTGCCCTGGGTACGCAACGCCGATGGCGACTGGGTACACAACCGGCTGAGCGTCATGGCCCGCTGGAAGATCCTCGACAACCTGCGCCGCAGCCTGGAACCGCTGGCGCTGTTGCTGATGCTTTCATGGGGATGGTTTGCCAGCAGTGCGCCCCTGGGCTGGACGCTCACCGTCATCGGGTTGCTGGTGATTCAACCGCTGCTGCGTACGGTGACCGACCTGCTGCAACCCCTCGCCGATGTGCCCTATAAACAATATGTGCGAGCGTTGCTCGGCGATCTGGGCCAGGACCTGGCTCGGGCTTGCCTGGCGATCGCCTGGCTGCCCTACGAGATGTTCTACAGCGCCGATGCCATCCTGCGTTCGCTCTGGCGAATCGGCTTCAGCCGCCGTCGGCTGCTGCAATGGCAGCCCTCGCGCGAAGTGGAGCGCAGTACTGAAAACCGGTTGTCCGGCCTCTATCGCCAGATGTGGATCGAACCAGTATCGGCCCTGGTCTCGCTAGCCCTGCTGGCGGATCAGCCGCAGACACTGGCCATCGCCAGTCCCCTGCTGCTGTCGTGGTTTATCGGCCCCTGGATCGCCTGGCGACTGAGCTCGGCCCCCCGGCAATCTGTGTTCGCGCCGTCGACCGAGGACTTGCGCTTCCTGCGCCTGCTGGCGCGCCGAACCTGGGCGTTCTTCGATCACTACGTAGGACCTCAGGATCATTGGCTGCCGCCGGACAACGTGCAGGAAGAACCCAAGCCCGCCATTGCCCATCGCACCTCGCCGACCAACATGGGCATGGCCTTGCTGGCCCACCTGGCCGCTCACGATTTCGCTTACCTGAGCACCGAGCGGATGCTGACACGGCTGGCCGCGTCACTCGAGAGCATGGACGGCCTGGAGCGGCATCGGCAGCACTTCTACAACTGGTACGACACACAGACGCTGGAGCCGCTGAACCCCCACTATGTTTCCACTGTCGACAGCGGAAACCTGGCGGGTTTGCTACTTACTTTGAGCGCGGGCCTTACACAACTGGCAGACGCCCCGATGTTCGGCCCTGCGGTGGTCAAGGGCCTGCGCGACACCCTGGATATATTGGCAGAGGCCCAACGTGCGGCGGGTGCGGATGAAACGGCCGTCAATGAAGTGCGAACAATGCTTGAACAGGCCCCCCTGGGGCTGGAAGACCTGTTGCACGCCGCTCGCATCCGGGTCGCGGACACACCCGCGGGCCACGATGAAGAGAGCCTATACTGGCGCGACCTGTTCAACCGTCAATGTCTCGACTGGACAGATGAACTACAACGCTACCGCCTCCCTGCCCCCTTGCCCGGCACTGACCCGGTGTCTGACAGCTTGCGTCAGCTGGCAGACCTGAACCAAGCCGACTGGGCCACGGAGCATCAACTTCAAGTCGAGCGCGTACGCAGTGCAGCCAGTAACAGCCTGCAAACTCTCGAGCGTCTGGCCGCGTTGTCGACGTCACTGGCGCAGATGGATTTCTCGTTGCTGTTCGACCACCAGCGCGACCTCTTCGTCATCGGTTACAACACCGAAGACCGCCGGCTCGACAGCGGTTACTACGATCTGCTGGCCTCCGAAGTGCGGCTGACCAATTACGTGGCCATCGCCCAAGGACAAATTCCTCAACGCGCCTGGTTCACCCTCGGCAGGCTGCTAGGTGAAAACGCTGGCGTACCGACGTTGCTGTCCTGGTCGGGCTCGATGTTTGAATACTTGATGCCGATGCTGGTGATGCCCAACTATGACGGCAGCCTGCTGGACCAAACGTGCCGCGCCGCCGTGGCGGTGCAGATCGAACACGGCAATCTGCTGGGCATTCCCTGGGGTGTTTCGGAGTCGGGTTATTACACCCTCGATGCCCATTTCAATTATCAATATCGCGCCTTCGGGGTTCAGGCCCTGGGGCTGCAGCGCGGGCTGAGCAATGACGTGGTGATCGCGCCCTACGCCAGCGCCCTGGCGTTGATGGTCGACGCTGATGCGGCTTGCAAAAACCTGCAACGGCTTGCCCTGCAAGGCTCCTCGGGGCGCTTCGGTTTGTATGAGGCGGTGGACTACACCGAGGCCCGCTTGCCGCGCGGCCAGACCCACGCCGTGGTCCGCTCGTTCATGGCGCACCACCAGGGCATGAGCCTGCTGGCCTTGACCAGCCGCTTGCTCGATCAACCCATGCAACGCCGCTTCGAGGCCGACCCGGCGCTGCAATCGGCCCTGCTGCTGTTGCAGGAACGGGTGCCGAAATCCGCTGCGCCGTATCTGCAAACCGCACAGTCGCCGGTGCTCGGCGATGCCGGCCAAGGCCAGGATGCCGGGCTTCGGGTGTTCGCTGACCCCGGTCGCAAACGCCCTGCCGTGCAACTGCTTTCCAACGGTCGCTACCACGTCATGCTGACCAGCGGTGGCGGTGGTTACAGCCGTCGCCATGACATGGCCGTCACCCGTTGGCAGGAAGACATTTCCCAGGACAACTGGGGGATGTTCTGCTACCTGCGCGATGTGCACTCCAATGCGGTCTGGTCCGCCGCGCACCAACCCACGCTGCGTCAACCCGAAAGCCACGAGGCGATCTTCAGCGACTCCCGGGCAGAGTTCCGGGCGCGCAACCTAGATTTCGACACGCACATGGAGATTGTCGTTTCGCCTGAGGACGACATCGAACTGCGCCGCCTGCGCGTCACCAACCGCGCGTCAACGGCCAAGACGCTGGAAATCACCACCTATGCCGAAGTGGTGCTGACGTCCCCGGCCAGCGATGCCATGCACCCGGCGTTCAGCAAGCTGTTCGTGCAGACCGAACTGCTGCCGGCGCTCCAGGCCATCGTCTGCAGCCGCCGTCCCCGGGCCAGCGATGAAGCGACGCCGTGGATGTGCCATTTGCTGGCGGCCCACGGCGTGGACATCGATGCGATCTCCTATGAAACCGATCGCGCCCGGTTTATCGGCCGCGCGCGCACTTTGGTGTCACCTGCCGCCCTGGATGCCGATTGCCAGCACCTGTCAGGCAGTGCAGGCCCGGTGCTGGACCCGGTGGTCGCGATTCGCTGCAGGATTACCCTGCAACCTGGCCAGCAGGCCACCATCGACCTGGTCACCGGCGTCGCCGACACCCGTGATGACTGCCTCTACCTGATTAACAAATACCGCGACCGCCACCTCGCCGACCGGGTGTTCGACCTGTCCTGGACCCACAGCCAGGTGCTGCTGCGCCAGCTCAACATCTCGCTGCCCGACGCCCGTCTGTTCGAACAGATGGCCTCGTCGCTGCTGTATGCCAACGCCTCGATGCGCGCCGACAACGCCGTGCTGATAGCCAATCGGCGCAATCAGTCAGGGCTCTGGGGCCAGGCCATCTCCGGCGACCTGCCGATAGTCTTGCTGCAGATCCAGAGCCTGGACAACATCGCCCTGGTACGGCAGTTGATTCAGGCCCACGCCTACTGGCGGCAAAAGGGTCTGGTGGTCGATCTGTTGATCTGGAACGAAGACCAGGCCGGTTATCGCCAGCAACTGCAGGACGCGATCATGGGGTTGATCACCTCCGGCAGTGAAGCCACGCTGCTGGATCGTCCGGGCGGAATTTTTGTGCGGGCGGTGCAACAGCTGTCGAGCGAAGATCGCGTGCTGGTGCTCTCGGTGGCCAGGCTGGTATTGAACGAAGGTTCGGGCAGCCTGGCCGAACAGATTCATCGCCGCAAGGTCTCGCCGGAGCACGCGCCATTCGTTGCAACGCGGCACTATCAGGCAGGCCCGGCGCTGATTCGGCCCAAGCCTTCGGCACTGCTGCTGGGCAACGCGTATGGCGGCTTCAGCGCCGATGGCAGCGAGTACATCATCAGCGGGCTGGCGACCCAGCCGACGCCCGCACCGTGGGTCAATGTGATCGCCAATGCACAGTTCGGCACGGTGGTCTCGGAAACCGGCAGCGCCTATACATGGGCCGAAAACGCCCATGAGTTTCGCCTGACGCCCTGGCACAACGACCCCGTCACCGATCGCGGCGGGGAAGCCATTTACCTGCGTGATGAGGAGACCGGGCACTTCTGGTCTGCCGCACCGCAACCCTGCCCCGGAAAAGGCTCCTACCAGACCCGACACGGTTTCGGTTACAGCGTGTTCGAACATGAAGAAGACGGCATCTACAGCGAGTTGTGGATCTATGTGGCGCTGGATGCACCGATCAAATTCTCGCGATTATTGCTCAGCAACCGCTCGGGGCGCAGCCGATCACTGTCGGTCACCGGTTATGTGGAATGGGTGCTGGGCGATCTGCGCAGCAAGTCGGCGATGCATTTGGTCACCCAGTCCGACCCGGCCACCGGTGCCCTCTTCGCCCGCAACGCTTACTCGGTGGAGTTTTCCGAGCAAGTGGCATTCTTCGACACCGACACGATCGATCACGGTGTCAGCGGTGACCGTACCGAATTCGTTGGCCGCAGTGGCACCCTGGCCTCGCCGGCAGCGATGCAGCACGCCGGATTGTCCGGGCGCATGGGCGGCGGCCTGGACCCTTGTGCCGCCCTGCAAGTGTCGGTCGATCTGGCCGTTGGCGAGAGCAAGGAAGTCATCCTGCGCCTGGGGGCCGCCGCCTCGAGCAACGACGCCACCCGGCAGGTGCAGCACTATCGGGGCAGCCTGGCCGCCGCCGAGCAGTTACAGAAAGTCCGGGATCACTGGCGCTCATTGCTTGGGGTGATTCGTATCGAAACCTCCGCGCCTGCGGTGGATGTCATGGTCAACGGCTGGCTGATGTATCAGGTCATCGCCTGCCGTTTCCAGGCCCGCAGCGGCTATTACCAATCGGGTGGTGCGATCGGTTTTCGCGATCAGTTGCAGGACAGCATGGCGATGATTCATACGGCTCCCGCGGCCGTGCGCGCGCATCTGTTGCTTTGTGCGGGCCATCAGTATGTGGAGGGCGACGTGCAGCACTGGTGGCATCCGCCGATGAATCGAGGCGTTCGTACGGCCTGCTCCGACGACTTTCTGTGGCTGGTGGCCGCCACCAACCGCTATGTCGAAATGACCGCGGACGTGGCGGTGCTGGAGGAGCCGGTCGGCTATCTGGAAGGACGCCCGTTGGCGGCTGGCGAAGAGTCTTACTATGACCTGCCGGTGGCCTCGTCACTGCAAGAGTCGCTGTATCGACACTGCGTGCGTGCCATCGAACATAGCCTGCGCCGTGGTCATCACGGCTTGCCGCTGATGGGCTCCGGCGACTGGAACGACGGCATGAATCGCGTCGGCCAACTGGGTGAAGGTGAAAGTGTCTGGCTGGGCTTCTTCAGCTATCAGGTGCTGGAGCAATTTGCGGTGACTGCTCGCCTGCACGGTGATCACGCCTTCGCCAAACGCTGCAGCGACTGTGCAGTGACGCTGCAACGCAACCTTGAGCAAAGTGCCTGGGATGGCGCCTGGTATCGCCGCGCCTGGTTCGACGACGGGCAACTGCTCGGCTCGGCGAGCAACGATGAGTGTCGCATTGATTCCATCGCGCAAAGCTGGTCGGTGCTGTCCGGGGCCGGCTCTGCCGTGCGCCAAGTCAAGGCCATGCAGGCACTGGATGAACACCTGATCAAACGCGACATCCGCGCCGTGCTGCTGCTTGACCCACCGTTTGACAAGGGTGCGCTGGACCCGGGCTATATTAAGGGTTACGTGCCTGGCGTGCGCGAGAATGGCGGGCAGTACACCCATGCTGCCGTTTGGGCGGGCATGGCGTTCGCGCAACTGGGCGATGCCGGCAAAGCCTGGGAAGTGCTGAATCTGATCAACCCCGCCGCCCCTGCCAACGTCGCTCGTATAGACATCTACAAGGTCGAGCCCTATGTCATGGCCGCCGATGTCTACGGCACAGCTCCCCATGCCGGCCGCGGTGGCTGGACCTGGTACACCGGTTCGGCCGGCTGGATGTACCGGCTGATTGTCGAGTCATTGCTGGGCGTACAACGCAGCGGTCGCACGCTCAGCATTGATCCGCTGATACCCGTCGACTGGCCGGGCTTCAAGCTGCACTATCGCTTCGGCTCAACCTTGTACCACTTCGATGTGCGTCAGGGCAGCTCGCCCCTGACCTTGATGACCCTCGACGGTCAGCCATTAAGTGGCACGGCACTAACACTGAAAGACGACGGCCTGGAGCGCTGGATTCGCGTGGATTGCCGCGCCCGATTACCCAGGCCTCAGGCGCTGGAATACGCGCAGGTCGTCGATGAGTAGACATTGATCCCCAGCCGTGGCGTGCATGGGAGTACCCTGAGACGGTAAACCCCTCCTCCGCCACGGTGCCTTGCTCATGCCCGCCTCACCCCAGCCAAGCCACAATCACCTGCTCGCGGCGCTGCCAGCCTACGACCTCCAGCGCCTGGCTCCGCATCTGGAGCAGGTCAGCCTGGGGCTGGGGGATGTGTTGTACGAACCGGGGGATACCCTGCGACACGTTTACTTCCCGACCGACGCCATCGTTTCGCTGCTGCATGTCACGGAAAACGGCTCGTCAGCGGAGATCGCCGTGGTCGGCAACGAAGGGTTGATCGGCATCGCCCTGTTCATGGGCGGCGAAAGCACCTCCAGCCGGGCGGTAGTGCAGAGTGCCGGGGTTGCGTTTCGCCTGCCCGGGCAAAAGCTCAAGAATGAGTTCAACCGTCACGGCGATCTGCTCCTGTTGATGCTGCGTTACACCCAGGCACTGATCACCCAAATGTCACAGACCGCCCTGTGCAACCGCCATCATTCGATCGATCAGCAATTATGCCGATGGCTGCTGTTGTCGCTGGATCGCCTGCACGGTAACCGCCTGAACATGACCCAGGAACTGATCGCCAACATGCTGGGCGTGCGCCGCGAAGGCGTCACCGAAGCGGCCGGCAAACTGCAGCGCCAAGGTGTCATCGAGTACAGCCGGGGACAGATCACAGTGCTGGACCGAGCCCGCCTCGAACGCCTCAGTTGCGAGTGCTACCTGGTGGTCAAGACCGAGACAGACCGGCTCCTGCATTATACCCGCCGTCAGGACGAATGAGACGGAAGCTGATCGTCGAAAGCATTCTGGAACCCTCAGACGACCCGCCCTGTCTACCGTGCCCTGCACATAGAGTGCGCACCTCACTCACAGGCGGGCACAGCAATGCCGACAATCTACTTTCCGCTGCAGATCTGGAACAAGTATTGGCGACTCGAGGGTCCCTTGGTGAGCTGCCGTTGCTGTGGGTTTGTCCAACACTTCACAGACGCTGGAGCATTCAGTCATGAGCGAGACTGCAAATCCATCCGGATGCATGCCCAATATTTGCTTCGGGAATTGAGTTCGATCATCGAAAGAAAAATTCAGGATAAAACGTTCTAAAACTGGTGGGATAACCCATTTCCGCATCCTGCGAAGACGATCAGGTGACTCCAAATGCCCTATGACGTGCCTGGGTCGGTTGCTACGCTTACTGATGGGCAGCAATCGGCTGTGGATTCAACCGGTTGATGGAAAAAAGTGGAGGATGGCGATTTCGAAGAAGCACTGGACAGTACTTGGTTTGATCTAGGCTTAAATGAAACTAAGTGGGAGAAAAACACCATGTCCCTCGCTCTCGGAAATCTATCGGCCCTTGCTTTGGGTGTCTTCTTTTGCACAGTTGCGTTTGGTCAAGGATCAGCAGACACCAATCACCCACCGGCAATACTTCCATTGGAATCCGAGACGGTGCCGACGCTCATTGCCTATCCGCCGCTTGCCGAGCCGCTCGCCCGCGGAGTCGTGATTATCCAGTATCGAACAGAGCACGCCAGAATCATGCCGGTATTTGGTAAAGCAGCGGCTGATGTATCACCACGTCTTGGTCACCTTCACGTGACCATTGACGACTGGAACGGTACATGGGCGCACACCAGTGAAGACCCGATTATCTTGGTCGGACTCAAGCCCGGCACTCACAAGGTACTTCTTGAAGTGGCCGACCCGACTCACAAAATCCTCACCAGTACGATCGTGAGTTTTACAGTTCCGGAGAAGAAACCAACCGACGCCCCACACATTGACGATACTCACCCAGTAAAACCATAACTATGGACAAGGGTGGATCAGTGACAGTGTTAGGTGGTCGCTAACCGACCCAGGCTGTGTGAAAACGCACTAAATACGTCGAAAACTGAAAGTTGCGAGGACTGCCTGTGGAATCAGTGGGCGGAAGCGCGAATTGCCCTGGTCAGCTACATAGACGTTCGTAATGCCGTTTGGGCCGCGTCAGCGGCCCAAACGGCAACTAACGAGCGAGCAAGCGGCTGGATTCAAGCCCTGATCACCTCAAGCAGTCCTGCGATGCCGAAGATGCTCATCATTCGTTTGAGGTTGTAGGCGAGCACATGAAGGCTCATTTCGGTGCTCACCCTCGATAGGGTTTTGGTCAGGAAGTGGGTGGCTCCCATCCAGTACTTGAGCGTTCCAAAAGGATGCTCAACAGTCTGGCGGCGAACCCTCATCTTCCCCGGGTCATGTTCCAGCCGAACCTGCATCGTATCGACTACAGCTTCATGTTCCCAGCGCCTCACACGGCGCTCCTTTCCCGTCGTACATTGCTTTTGCATAGCGCAGGACTGGCAGCCTGAGAAGTAGTAACAATGCAACAACATGCCGTCTTCCATCGACGAATGCCGCCGGGTCAGTAACTGTCCCGCAGGGCATCGATACGCGTCCGATGCAGCAACGTAGATGAAATCCTGCTTACCGAATCGGCCTTCGGCTTTGCTGCCCGAGGTCAGGGGTTTCGGCACGAAAGTAGTGATGCCGGCTTGCTCGCAAGCAAGGATTTCCAGACCTTTGTAATAGCCTCGGTCGGCCACCACCGTCAGCGACTCAGCGCCGATCTCTTCACGCGCCTGGTTCGCCATATTGCTCAGTTGCCCACGGTCATTGCCAACGTTGGTCACCTCATGGGCAATGATCAGATGGTGTTTATCGTCGACAGCTGTTTGTACGTTGTATCCAACCGTTCCGGTGCCTCGGCCGCTCGTGGCCATTGAGCGTGCATCTGGGTCTGTGAGGGAAATCTGCTGGTCTGGACTGTCGTGGAGCTGCGCCTCGATGTCCTTGAGTTTCTGCATCTGCTTTTTCAGTGTTTCTATCTTTTCTTTCAGCCGCTCTGCTTTGGCCTCGGCCACTTCGGGCGTTGCCCGATCCGCCGAATCCATCGCCGCCAGATATCGATCAATGCTCTGTTCGATCTGCTGCATGCGTGCCTTCACCTTGCCCTGAGTGAAGTTGCGGTCGCGATTATTGACGGCTTTGAATTTGCTGCCGTCGATGGCGATGATCGATTGGGAGAAGAGATTAAGGTTGCGACAAAGCACCACAAATTGCCGGCAGACACTGCGAATAGCCTTGCCGTTGTCTTTGCGAAAGTCAGCGATGGTTTTGAAATCTGGAGCCAAACGCCCCGTCAGCCACATCAACTCGACGTTACGCTGGGCCTCACGCTCAAGCCGGCGGGTGGACTGAATCCGATTGAGATAGCCGTAGATATAGATCTTCAGCAAGATCGCAGGATGGTAGGCCGGACGCCCCGTTGCAGCAGGATCAACGCCTTCAAACCCAAGTGCACCGAGGTCGAGTTCATCGACGAAAACATCGACCACGCGCACTGGATTTTCTTCGGCTACGTAATCGTCCAGACACTCCGGCAGCAAGGTGACTTGCGTCCGAGCCTCACCTTCAATGAATCGCTTCATGATCGCCCCCGCTACGATCTCGACGATCAGAAGATTAGACAATTGCGGGTGTTTTCACACAGCCTGGACCTAAAGCGGACGAATTCAGGTGCCGTTGTCGATTGATCGGTGATATGGATTGAGCCTGCTAGCATTGAGTGTCAGAGAGCCTATAAGAGCACTGATGATGCAGATGATTGAAGTAGAAGCGAGCGGTTTGAATCAGCTCCGTGCGTCCCTGAGTCAAGCTGGATTGCCCTACGATGATGTGAGCGATCCCGGGCGGCAGTTTTACCGATTCGACGTGGATGGGGAATTGGTTGCTTATGGAGGGTTGGAGGGTACTGGTCCCGATCTCCTGCTGCGATCTATGGTCGTTTGCGAGGAGCATCGTGGAGCAGGGCTGGGTTCGGTAGTGTTGTCGGAACTGGAACAATACGCGGTCTCCCGAGGCGCAGCCCGACTGCATTTGTTGACCCAAAGTGCTGTTGATTTTTTCACGGCCAACGGGTACGAACTGCTTGATAGGAATAAGGCACCTGTCGCAATTTCCCAGACAGCTCAGTTCAAGCATTTGTGCCCTTCGTCAGCAAGCTACCTGCGGAAAACGTTAAGCAGATCCCTTCTGCGCTGAGTGAGTTATCACAGCGCTACTGGGTCATTATTAGCGAACGCCCGCTTATGGCCGTTTTCTGCCTATCGCGAATGGTCGGGTTTGGGTCGGCCGAGAGGACGATGACGTTTCACATAGTTTTCTGAAGGTATGGAGGAATAGCAATCGAAAGAAGAAAAGCGATCCATGGTTGCGACTGGCCCAGGTAGCAAAACCTCGTCGCAGTGAATGCGCGGTGTATCCCTCGCCAGACGCACCGCTGCGCACAAACGCCAGCCGCAAAATGCGTGAGAGACTGTTCGGGTTGATTGGGGCTTCCACTAAATGGCCCCAACGATGGCGCCCACTCATAGGTCAGTCTGGGAATAGCCTCTCGCTGATACATGTGAAACGCTCGTTGAGGACATTACGCTGCAAACCGGACAAACGCTCTTATGGGATATTCCTCAGCAAGATCGGAGAGACGCTGCTCAAGGAGTTGAAACTGATCGCGCCGAAAGCGACATGGATGCCAATTCTGCCCTCGACGAAATGGAGCGCATTAAGTTAATGCGGCTGCTTAAGAAAATTTATCTGACCTGAAGACTGACTTGTTGCGGACCCGATCCATCTGAGCTTTCCGTAAATCACGCTCCCTCACCTCCTCGGCGTACCGCCCCTTCAGCCTTCGCGCGCGAAAATGCCCTTGGGTTTGAGAATCTTGCTTTCTCAAACCTGTTAAACCGCCTACATCTTGCGGTGATTAACCACGTTTTACAGCTATTAACCCGCAGGCCGTAGCACGGTCACCGTGTGGATCGGAAGTTGCCTGCTGTGATGGGCTGCTACCAGTCTTCAGTTGAGGAGCAAAAAACGGGGCCAAATACACCTATCCCTAATTTTTTCGCTTGTTCCTCAATTCGGCCAGCCTGAAGCACATCTTGTTTAGTCGGGAAGTGGCGCAACAGGAAGTGAGCGTTTTGTCTAATCCGCTCGGGCACTTCTGTGTCGCGAGCAAGTTCCGTCAGGAAAGCATGAGTTTGTGCGACGGACCTGCTCCGTTCAAATGGCATCGTCATTTAAGCCTCCACGCGTTGCGATCGCCAATCCAATACAAGGCGATCGGATTCGGTCATCTATAGCTCTATAATCGCTCTATAATTCCCTATAAACCTGCGTCCTAAGCGTCCGCCTGTAGCGGTTTAATGGGCAGATCAGAAACGCGTGTTCGAAACGCAGCTTCAAAGCTCAAGCTTCCTGGTCTTACCCATCTCAATCCTTTCGAGCAGTATCGACAGTACTTCGGCGGCAGTCCCCATCAGCATGAATTCCTTCGGTTCACCCATTGCAACGTCGACCTTGTTCACATGAATGACCGATGCTCCAGAAGCCAACGCAAGATCGGGAAGGCCTGCGGCAGGCATGACGATCCCGGAGGTGCCGACTGAGACCAGCAGATCGCAATCTTTCACCAGCTGCACCGCAGTTTTCCAAGCCTGGGCTGGTAAATCCTCAGCGTACCAGACCACTGCAGGACGCATCTTGCCGTTACAACGCTGACACCTAGGAGGGTCAATCAAAGCGCCTTCATCCGGCACTGCTGATTGATCGGGCGACACAACCGCAGGTCGATGGCAGGCGAAGCACTTGGGCATGGCCAAACTGCCATGCAGATGCACCACATTCAACGAGCCGGCTCGCTCATGGAGGTCGTCAATATTCTGGGTGATAACAGACACTTGGCGTTGTGAGTTAGCCAGACGAGGTATTGCACGATGTGCGGCATTGGGCTCTGCTTGAGCAACGCGGAGCCGCCGCCACAGATACCATCCCCAGACCAAGGCGGGGTTATCCCGAAAGGCCTTGGCCGTCTCCAAATACCTTGGATCGTATCCTGTCCAGATTCCAGACAGTTTTTCGCGGTACGTGGGAACGCCGCTATCGGCGGAGATGCCAGCGCCGGTGAAAAAGACCACCTTCCTGGCCTTTTGCAGTGCGTCTACCGCTTGCTCTATGACCGTCATGCTACCCCTCCCAGCCACAGTTGCTTTCCACAAGTAGCAACTGCCCGCTAATGTCATCGAAGGCCGCCACGCCCTGCTACGCTTTGCCCTTCACGGAGGAAACACCATTCCCACCTCAGACCTGCTGCCGTCCCTGCTGTCCAAGCTCAATGAAAACCAACTGGCCCTGGAAGCGGCCATCCTAGAACTTTCAAACTGGGTAGAGCAGCGTGGTGCAGTTGAAGTCGCGGATAACGTACGCGGCGCCCTGGTGGCGATCGACCGAAATGAAGAATTCATCAAGCTGACCCTCGCGGTAATGATGACGCCCGAGTGAAGATCGAAAGCGAGCTGTACCCCACGAAACGCTACATCGGGGGGAGTGAATTACCCCCTTCATCACGCCGGAGACGAGCCGTCATCGTCTGTCGATCAACCTTTGTCACTGCCAGGACTGCGGACATTCGGTTTTCGACGACGAGTGCCGCCAGGTGGGAGATCCGTCCCTAGTCCCGCCAGCGGGCCGGATGGCTCCTGGCTTTCATCGCGATGGCGCAGGTTATTGACCAACCGCTCATCGACTCCACCAAATCCCAAAGTATTTTCCTCCGCCTCTGGCTCAAGGTCCTCGGCGTCCGGGGGCAAGTAGCCAGGGCTGAGCAAATAATGCGAAAGCAGTTTGTGGTGGGGATATCGATTCTCAAAAAGCTTAAACAACCCATTGAAAATTTCTTCCCCGGCGGGTGTGCCGGCCACCCGCCGTAACACGAACTCGGCGATGGCCAGGCGCACCTCGATCTCACTCGCGTTGAGCGGAAGCTCCTCCGCGGTTTCTTCAAACCATTGGTACGTACCGTATCTCAGAGGCTGATCAGACATCTTGGACTCCCGCAGCGAGTGGAACGCCGTGATGAGCGAGACCGTACACCCACGTCCGGCCAATCGTTATCAGGTGGCCGTCATTAGATCAATGCGGCAGCGAAGTCCAACATACTGCAAGCGTATGACCAATGAAACCACCGGAATCCTGTGTACGTTCGCGGCAGTCCATACGCCAACCAGAGCCAGGATGACCGCGTCGAAGACCGTCGCCGGGGTGAACGCTTCGACCAGGCCCCTCCTCAGCCATTAAGCCGTCGAGGCCGCCTTTGAGTCTGGCCCAGCTCAAGCTCGACTACCTCCGCGCATGACGCATTCGGCTAACCCTTCAGCTCAGGGCAGGCATTAAACAACGAGGAACGGCCACTCCAGCCGCTACGAAACAGCCGTGAGGGCGTGCGGCTTTAGCATCCGTCGAACGCCTATTCACTGCGCAGCGGGAAGACAGCGGCATACTTTTGCAAGGTGTCGTATTATTGTATGTAACTAAGCAGCTGCCGATACTGGAGTATTAAACGCCCAATGGGCATCAAAACTTCTTGGAAGTTAAGCCTAGGTTATAAGTAAAGCGGTCATGGAGGCGAATGAGCGCGAGGGTTTATGCCCTGAATAATCGCTGGCTAGCCGTCAACTGATACCGAATTTCCGACTATTTTCCCGATAAACGGTCATCACCTGGGGTAACATTCAATTACCCCACGTCAGTAACTTTGCAAAACAGTTGTTTGGTAGCCGCTTTTGTACAGCATAATTACATGCTACGTAATACACTGCAAAACAATGCGCCGCCTGGCACAATGGCATCACTAAGCCCTAATGCGAAAATCGAGCATGTTGCAGATCTACCGCAATCCCAAGAGATGAAGATATGCACGTCGAACATATCAAATTGGATCCAAATTTTATAATTACATTAAATTTTTGCCACAATGACGACAGATAAATACATGGTGCTTCGCACGTTGCTAACCCATTGCTACTCTCGACTAATTGAAAAAAAGTGACGCGCGCAACTGCTAACTAGATCCCGACCTCAAGCTTATAATTTCTCTCAAACAGCACAGCACAGCACAGCACAGACAACTTCTGGGCACGGCTGATCAAAGCGCATTAATATTAATGCTTAGGAATTGCCCTCAATCGATAAAGCCACAACGGAATATATATAGGCGTTAGAAATACAAAGAAACTTTGCAGCGGTCTTATCAAGCCTCGAAGAGAAAGAAGTGCTAAAGCCCCCTCCCCATTAGCCAATGGGCGATACAGCTCAGCGCACGACCACTTAAAAGTAGTTTCCAATGCGCATGGCCATAACAGATAGTAGCTATCACCCCCTCTAGCTAGAGGCTTCATGCACCCCTAACAAATTTAGAGAAAGTGATCCACTGGCATGCACGACGATAAAAACCCGTGGAATTGAAAAAACACAAACAACAACCAAAAACAAATATATCCACCGAGTGGGGAGTTTTGTCAGCCACAAAATACGGCCAGACAGTGCGCAAATTTCGATAAGCGCTTAACTCACTAAGCTCCGACATTTAAAACATAGGAGCCGGCAAAGAAAATATCTGCAAAAACCAACTCCTGGAAAAATCTATCACCACAGGGGTACCGGGGGAGCATGGGTTGCTTCCGGCCCATTGATTGATCCGAGCAAAACACGTCAACGATTGCCAAGAGCTGCCTGCCCCAGCAGAAGACGACCAGGTCGCCCTTAAAAATTCACCCTTAAAAATCGGCTCATAAGTAGGCCCAGGAACGTTGCCAAACATGTGCCACTACTCCCTTGGAGGAGTGTCAACAATCTGGTAACCGGTCGAGATCGGAGCTCGGATCGATGTACGTGTGGTCTCGGGATATCAGAACTAATATACCAAATAAGGTAAATTTTTACCAACTAAGGTAAACATCAATTGACGTAACGCCTTCTATTTATTACATATTTAATCCACTCACTCCCTTCATCGCTTACTTATAGAAAAATCAAACAATGAGGTTTATCTTTACCCTAGCGCCCACGCCATAAATGGCTCCAGAAAATAGAATCACCTTGCCACCATACAAATCACTGAGCATCCATATGCTTCGTCGGGAGCAGCAATAATAATTTTTATTAATTAAAGATTCTCATAAGCTCAATTGATTTTCCGTACTTTTCCAGAGAGCAGCAGTTCACAACAAGTAGGATTTACTCGATTTATCAAATAGACGGCCGCGAAGAACATTAAAAATTTTATGCAGAGTCTATGGAATAGGCCCACCGACCCACCACAATCAAGACGAGCAAGGAGGTGTTTGATGCATACTTTACAAACCCTCAACGAATTACCTAAGAAGTCTTACTTTGGCAAACATTCTGTTTATTTCCCCTCTCAGAAGAACCAGAGACAGATCGTTTGCGATAGCATTCTGGAGGCCGATTATTGCATTCTCCTTGAGTTTGACTCAAAAGTGGAATGCTACAATGCTCGTCCCGGTGCGTTTAATATATGCGTCAATGGTGAAGCCCAAGACTACACGCCTGACTTTATAACAGAAACTTCCGAATCATTATATTACACCGAAGTCAAAGCAAACTTCGAAAAGCTTTCTAGCCGAGTCAAGATCAAACTGGATGCAGCCAGCCACTACTTCAGTAGCATGGGTTACTCATTAAAATTTGCCGACGAAAACACCATTCGTAAAGGCGAAATATTGAAAAACTTAAAGTTCTTGTATCTTCACTCTTTTAACGTTGGCAAAGATGAACTCGGCGACTGCGCTAGACAACTGGAAGCGATTACATACCCGATAAGATTGGGAGATCTGTTTGCAATGGGTAACAGACCAAGCGTCCGTTCCACTTACAAAGCAATGTTTGATCAAAGTTTGACTTTCGACTTAAACAAACGGATAACATTGAACACCCTAATTGAGGGTCGAAAAGATGGACACAACCATCCCGAAAGTTGGTGCACAGTATACACTGGACAGCCAAGTGTATGAGATTATTTCGATTGTAGATAATACGATCTCTCTGTGCTCGCTAGTTTATCACTATCACCGCTATCTTGACTTTGACTCATTTGCCTTGATGGAACAGAAAGGAGTTTTAGTCCTACACCAACGAGCGCCCGCTGATTTGAGCAAGGCCTCACAATTAATTTCGTTACCGGCCAAACAACAGGAGCATTTCAGATATCGCCTTAAATACATTGAGGCGTGTAACAAAGTACTGAAAGGTCGATTACCAAAAGATGCTACCAAGGCATTGATAGAACGTATAGCTGATAAAATTGGCGACCTGCACGCTCCCAGCGTCTCAACAGTGTGGAGGTGGACTCACAAATACCGCATGAATAATCGAAACCCCTTTTCATTACTCAAACGCTATGGCTTAAAACGGGCAAAACGAACCTCGCACCTTGTGGAAGAACTCATTACCCACTACATCAAAACCTCCTACCTGCAACGAGAATGCCCTACCGTAACGCACTCATATAAATTGTTAAAATCACATATAACAGTTGAAAACAACCGCCGATCCAATATTGGAAATCTGGCTCTAGAAACTCCGTCGTATGCGACTTTTAGACGTAGAATATTAGCGATGGACCGCTTTTTAGTGACCCGTAAACGACAGGGCTTGAAAGCTGCGCAGCGGGTCCATAAGTTTGGCGGGCATTTATATGTCGATAATGATCTGAACGCCAACGTTCAATATGACACTTTGACTATGAATGTTAATATAATCGATCAGCAAGGCAGCTGTATCGGCCGTCCTATCTTATCAGCGTTATTCAACCCCGCATGTAGAGAGTGCCCTGGCTATGACATAGACATAGGTGCGCCCTGCGCAGAAAAAACCATTCGAGCAGCGATCCGCGCAATTATTAGAGTCGGTAAATATGCGAGTGTCACTACCGATCACGGCTCGGAAGTTTTTAACAACTGGATCCAAAATACGTTCAATACTCTAGGTATTGTTATCGATTATGTCCCCGTAGGGGATCCCGATGCCAAAGCGTTCATCGAACGCTTTTTTGGCACAGTTGATACGAGTTTTTGCAACAACCTGCCTGGCACCACTAAAAGCAACCACCTTACGCTAGGAGACTATCCCTCCGAAGATCGCGCTTGCATGACACTCGACGAGCTGCGCAGCGCCTTCGATGCGTGGCTGGAGGTATATCACAACTCCTATCATGAGGGTCTAGGTACCAGCCCTGCAAAAAAACGCAAAGAATTGGAAAAGCTGTCTCCACCCGCTGAGCGCTACTCCTCAGAGGATCTTCAACAACTTTGCTTAAGCACGTGGCGGTTGAGAATCTCTCGAGGCAGGGTGCAATCAAAACACTTATTTTGGACAGGCCCTGGTTTACCCGAAGTTGCCGAACGGCTGTCGGCTAAACAAAAAGCCTTGGTTTATTTTAATCCCTGCGACCTTGGCACTGTCTGGGTGGCCCATCCCGATACTCCTAAAGATTGGCACCCGGCATACGCGACTCGCAGTGACTATCAGAATTGTTTAACCCTCTCCGATCATGAACGAGTCTTGCAGGCATTCAAAGATGAAAAACGAGATTTTGATGGCAGCAAAGCCTCCCAGAAAATGTATGAACTTAACCAGTTGATAGAATCTTACAAAAATAAGTCACGCAAAGAAAAAACCGTACAAAAAAAAACGGACTCCACCATCGCAGCCATCACAACATCCACGAGCTATATTTGACTCTACAGACTACCCCACATTTTTTCTAAGGGGTGGCTCCAATGAACAGTGAAGCGAAAGCAAAACTATTGCGGTTTAAGTCTTTCACAATTGCACACCCGCAATTTCGAGAGGCATTGAATACAATTAACCGTTCAATACAAGCTACCGAACTTAGGGGTGAACCAAGTTGCGCATTGTTACTTGGCGAACCAGGCACAGGCAAAACCCGTGTTTGCGACCATGTAATCGCTAATCTGGATCAAGCTTCGACATTGAAAGTTAAGGGGGGCCTTCAGGAAATCTATCCTTCAATCTATTGCATCATTCCTAACAACGTCACAATCAAAGGAGTAGTCGTCGCCTTACTTCAGTGCTTCCGAACAGATAGCACCTACCAACCTATGTGGGCTCTAGAAAACCGGCTGTGGGCATTACTAACCAATTGTCAAACGGAGCTCATATTTCTGGATGAACTCCAACACCTTTTACGTCGAGGTGCTATACGGACACATGAAAGCGTATGTGATTGGATAAAAGTGCTAACTGATTTATTTAGGGGAGAAGTCATTTTAGTCGGCACACCTGTATGTGAGGAAGTCATTAAATGCCACTCCGCACTATCTGGTCGCTTCCCACATATTGCACGTCTAAATCCATTCACACTTGGCTCTCCCGAGGAGTACAACGATTTTGTTAGGCTTATCCGAGCATTTTCTATAGAAATCGCCAGGACATTGGAGTTCAAAAAAATGCCTGCACTAACCGATGAAAAAATGGTGTTAGCACTATACGCTCTCACGGGCGGCAACATGCGTTCAATACGCACTCTGCTGTTTGAAGCATTAACTGATGCCTTAGAACGTGATGACCAAAATTTATTGTCATCTGACTTTTCAGTCACAGCAGACCGTATCAACTTTACAACGCGAATTACAAATAAAAACCCTTATGAAATGTCTCTCGCTCAGCTTAGGAAAGCCTTATATTAATCGGTGCCTCCATGTTTCGTCTATGTTACACGCCCATACCGAAGCAAGATGAAAGCGCGGTCAGCATGTTACTCCGCACGACAGCATGCAATGGCTTCAACAATCTTGATGTCTTTAATCGGGCCTTCAAATTGAAGCTACATGGCGATGTTTCTCGTCTATGGCAAGGTTCCCCAACTCACAACCTTTTTACATGTCACGAAAAGTTGACAATGGAAGATAAAGAGCTGATTAATCGTGCGTTTCATGTATTAAGGCGGGAGGGAACCCGGTATTTTGTCAGCATCGACGGTGTATTATACCCTGCGTCTATGCTGCGGATTAGATTGGCACTATGCCCATCTTGTATCCGCGATGGTTATCTCAACAAAATGCACACTTTTCGCTGGTCCGACGTTTGCCCTATGCACAATGAAAATTATATTCATACGTGCCCCCAATGCAGCACCCCTCTGAACTGGTTGAAAATTTCCGATTACTACTGCGAGTGTGGCTTTGATCTACGCATGGCCCCCACTACTGTTGCGCACGACCGCATCAGCAAAATTATTGATTGTGCCATGCATGAGAGCAATGCAGCTTTTTTTGACCTGCTTATGTCTTGTATGAATGCACTTAGATTTTTGTCCACCACCAATAATCGTTCATTTCTTATGGAGATCTGCGTTAATATTGCCAACGGAAAAAAAGCGGAGTTTTTTAACGAAATTATTAAACTACAGAAGCAATTTCCTTCTTTACATCGCCGCGCCCTGCTTGCCCCTTTTATCCTCAGTCAAGATACAACTCTAAGCAAATATGGTATGGAATTTCTTTTCTCCTCTCAGCAGGCGAGACCCGTTAGGCACGCTGCCGGATGCTGTTGCAGCGATTTACTCTTCGACGAAAAAGAACTTAAATTCGTATTTTCAACCGAGCAAAACGTCACGCAGTTAAAATCTGAACAACGCTGCATTTACGCTAAGGAATACGCACAACCACCATTGTATAATTGCCCGAACATGTGCGAATCCATGATGAATCATGTTGCTATTACCTGGGATAAAATTACCAAACCTACGACCATATCACCAGAATTCAAGCTACTTAACACCAACGAAACCGCCGAATTACTGCACACTACTCCAGCTAAAGTTCGAAGACTTCTAAAGTCCGGACTACTTAACACAGTAGTCCTTCATAAATTTGAAGGATTTTTTACACCATTATCTTCAGTCAAGCATTTTAATGACAAATACATCCTCAAATCTGAAATCCGTTCCAGAACCACCTTACACGCCAAAGTAATTGATTATTTACTTTCAAATTGTGCCCCCATGAGGATAGGTTCCCCCCCATACGTAACGAACATACCGATATACCGCCGAGACCATCTACCAAAGATGCTATTAAATGCGATGAACGATGTAGCAACTAACATTATAAAACAGCCGCTCGGACCAAATAACTTGGTAAAATTTGCGGAAACAGCCAGATTACTACGCGTAAACGTTAAAGACATAAAACCAATGATTGCCTGTGGCCTGCTTAGATTATCTCATGCTCTACCTTCTCGCGGATCAGTCGGACGTGAGTATTGCACAGGTGATAGCTTAGAAGCAGCGATCATTTGGCGTAACAGTCATTACTCACTGAAGGAAGTGGCGCTAAAAGTAAAGTGCAGCCAACACTTGATTCATACAAGATTTATTTCAAGCGGATTCGCAAAGTTTACTGAATTTAGATGCAATCATTTTGTCTCCAATGAAACCTTAAGCAAAATAAAATCTCACTATAAAAAATACACCACGCTTAATTATCTTTGCGCTGAAACAGGATGCACTGTTAAAGCGATATCCAGTTTAATTGCCGACGATAAAATCCAT
This sequence comes from Pseudomonas sp. G(2018), assembly GCF_005502415.1. Taxonomy (NCBI): domain Bacteria; kingdom Pseudomonadati; phylum Pseudomonadota; class Gammaproteobacteria; order Pseudomonadales; family Pseudomonadaceae; genus Pseudomonas; species Pseudomonas sp. G(2018). The sequence continues at coordinate 25,341 of NZ_SCOO01000046.1, forward strand.
GCACTTACCGAGTCAGACCCTGATTATATAAAGGGACAAATTGTTGTGAGTCGAACTCAAGCAAGACAAGCGATCGCGAATTTTTACTCCCAGCGCCCTTTGAGAGTTGTGATTAAACATCATAACTAGAACAGCCATAACACCCGCTGCAAATGCCCCCTCCTTCCACTCTGCACCTTAGCTCCTTAGCTCCGTTGAGCACCGCTGCTGATCTGCAAGACGTCACTAAAAACGATCGAAGTATCGTTTAATAAAAACTTCATACTCAAACCACTGATACGTCGCTACTTGCTTGTAATTTCTTGCTTCATATAGGTGCATCGTCTTCACTGCAAGGGCTCACGAATCTTACCAATCTCACATTAAGTGCAAATTTAATTTTAAGAGCGGTGGAAACTTTGCCGCCAACTCATTGATTTGCTGTAGCCAGCGATTTTAATCATAATGAAAACTTATGCCCTGGCAGGTCGTGATCCCCTCCCTGAGCATGTACCTGAAGGTGTACAGACTAAGTACGCAGAGCTGAAGTAGTGCAAAATCTTTGTCGACTTTAAAAAAAAGGGAGGGCATCCATTGCCCTCCCCTCCTCTGTCCACGCTCCCTGCGACAATACTGATCAGGACCTCAAGTGGCGAGAATGAAGTCTGCGGCAGTGACGGTTGTTGCGTCGGCCACACCGACCAGGCGGATGGAATCAGCTATTCCTGGGGAGCTGATCAAGGTATCCGCACCGACATCGGTGATGATGACGATGCCGGCAAAGGTCGCAGCCGTGACGCCGAACGAGGAAATATCGAGCCGGTCCTGGCCTCCCACAGCGTTGGCATCAAAACCGATGATCTGATCAGTCCCGAAGCCCGCTGCGAACATGAAGATATCGTTGCCGCTACTGGCAACCATCATGTCGTTACCGGCACCTCCCGTGACCGTATTGTTGCCAGTACCGCCATCGATAAAGTCATTGCCGATACCCCCCAACAATATGTCGTCAGCGTCACCACCGAGCAGCGTGTCGTTGCCTGCTCCACTATTCAAGACATCCGCGCCATCACCGCCATCGAGAACGTCATCGCCAGTGCCGCCGTTCAGGGTATCCGTGCCAATGCCACCCAGCAGTTGGTCGTTACCGGCGTCGCCATTGAGCGTGTCGTTACCGGCGTTGCCGATAAGGATGTCGTTGCCGCCGCCACCATTGAGGGTGTCATTACCTGCCCCGGCGGTGATGACGTTGTTCAACCCGTTGCCGTTGCCGACGAGGTTGCCGACTCCGGTGTAGGTCAGGTTCTCGACATTAGCGGCCAGTGTGTAGCTGGCCAGCGACGTCTGCACGGTATCCGTACCGCCACCCGTCACCTCGACCACTACGTCTGCGGCTGAATCGACGATGTAGGTGTCGTTGCCGGCTCCCCCCACCAACTGGTCAGCACCCGCACCGCCATTGAGGACGTCGTTACCGACCCCGCTGGTGATGGTGTTGGCCAGCGCATTACCGGTGCCGGTGAAGTTACCAACACCGGTATAGGTCAGGTTCTCGACGTTGGCACCGAGCAGGTAGTTAGTCAGACTGGTTTGCACCAGATCGATACCACCACCCAGTGCCTCGGTGACGGTGTCACCGACGTTGTCGACCACAAAGGTGTCGTTGCCGGCACCGCCATTCATGGCATCCGCGCCGAGCCCACCGTTGAGGGTGTCGTTGCCGTCCTCGCCATTGAGGACGTCGTTGTCGTTTCCGCCGTTGAGAATGTCGTTGCCAGTGCCGCCAAACAACTGGTCAATACCGGCCAGACCATTGAGCGTATCGTTCCCGCCCAGGCCAAGCAGCACATCGTCACCCGCGCCGCCGGTGAGGATGTTCGCGAAATTGTTACCCTGCAGCAGCACGCCAACCGCTGCCGTCGCCGCCGAGGTCAACGTCTCCAGCGTGCCGAAGCCATCGGTGTAGCGCACGATCACCCGCAGTTGCAGATTGCCCTGCGCCGCACCAGGGGTGAAGGTCGCAGCGGTCGCGCCGTTGATGTTGGTGAAGGAAGCTCCGACACCTTGCTGCCATTGGTAGCTGAAGGTGCCCAGCCCGTCCGCATCGGCAATCCCGGCAGTCAGCGCGGTCAGCACCTGCCCTTGGGCCGGTGTCGTATCGCTGATCAGCAAAGCACCTGTCGGTGCATCGTTGACGTTGGCCACGGGGTCCGAGGGATCGGACGCAACGCTCTCTGCCACACCGAAGTCATCCACGTAGCTCACCACCACTCGCACCTGGTCGCCGACCTGGTCCTGGCCAAGTGTGAACGTGCTTGCGGTGGCTCCGTCGATGTTGACGAAGCTGACCCCGTTGGTCGCCTGCCACTGGTAAGTGAACTGCGGGTTGCTGAGGCCATCTATGTCGATGATGCTCGATGGGTCAGCGGTCAACAGTTGGTTCTGCACCAAAAGCCCGGTAACGGTCGGCCCCGCGGTCGGTGTGCTGTTCGTCGACGAGTCGACGATCTCCAGCGTGCCCTTGGCATCCTGATACACCGCCCGAACGCGGATGTTCAGACCTGCCACATCGTCCGTTACCCGGTAGGTGGTGCCGGTCGCCCGCGAAGCTTCGCCGGCGTTGACAACAGTGATGTCCTCATAGATGCCCGTGCCAGGAATGTTTTCCACCTGCCAGTAGTAAGCCACCGCACCGGTCACCACGCCGGTCGGATTGACCCCGCTTACGTTGTCCGCATCGTGTACCGACCCACCGCTGACGCGCAGCAACTGGCCGGCCACAGGCGTATCGTCACGCAGACCGGTAGCATCATCGAGGATCGCCAGATGACCCGATGGGCCCTCGTTCAAGGCGGTGCCAACGCCGGACGACTGCGCCAGGTCAGAGAACTGCAGACGCTCGATGCCAGTCAGGCGATCGACACCATCACGCCCCGCCACCAGGTCGGTCACGATGACAGTATTGCCCTCGACAGAGACGATGTATTCCGTGGAATTACCGGAGAACACCGCGGTGTCGAAGCGGTCATTGCCGGTCAGAATCTCCCGTTTGATGATTAACTGACCCGGGTTGTACGTACCATTCAGCATGAACGGAACCAGCGGTTCCATGCTGTCGAACGTGGCGATTTCCGGGCCAGTGCCATCAGCATTCGCCCGTACGCTGATGCGTACGTTCAGCCACTTGTCACCATCGATGATGTCGTCGCCACCGCGACCTTCGATCAGGTCGCTGCCGCTGCCACCGAGGATGATGTTGCCGCCATCGAAGAACGTCGCTCCGGCCGGCAGCACATCCGCCAGGCCGTCGATCAGGTTGATGTTGGTCAACACACTGCCGGTTGCACCCGCGCCGGGTAGCGATGCGGCATCTTGGTTGTCACCGCGCAGGAAGTCACCGTGCGCGGAACCCGACAGACCTTCCATGATGTCGAAGCGCACCAGCGCCGAGGCCCCCGAACCCGGTACGGGCGGTACATCGAAAAAGCGGTCACTCATATCGATGCTCACGCCCTGGGCAAGCCCCTTGAAGGTCGCCCAGTCAAAGCCGGAGCCGCCGATATAGCGATCACCAAAGCCGAGACTGCCGACCATGATGTCATCGCCGCCTTCACCGTTGAACTTATCATTCTCGTTGCCGCCAATGAACACATCGTGGCCGATCACCGGGTCATTGCCGAGCGGGTCGAAGTTATCGCCAGGCGCGCCGTCGGACGTGCCCTTCTCGATCCAGTCGTCGCCTTCGTTACCCATGTCCTGTTCGTTGGCCTTGCTGCCCAGGATGAAGTCGTTGCCTTGACCACCGATGGCCTCGGACGCGTCCTCACCGGTCACGATGAAGTCGTTGCCGAACCCGCCAATGATCAGGTTGACGCCGTTGCCACCGTGCAGCACGTCGTTGCCGTCGCCCCCCTGGATGTTATCGTCGCCGCCCAGGTCGCTGATGATGTCGTCGCCGGCGCCACCGCGCAGTTGGTCGTTGCCGTTACCCCCTTCGATGCGATCGTTGCCGCCATCGCCCCAGACCGTATCATCACCACCCCCGGCGATGAGGATGTCGGCATTGTGGGTGCCGCCCAGCACAATGTGCTCTTCACCTGTGTACTTGATGTAGTTGGCATCCGGTTCTGCGGTCAGCGGGTTGTCACGGAACACCACCTGCTGGTTGTTTTCACTGAGTGGATCGGCGTTGCCCAGGCCTTCGTTGTACTGCTTGCTGCGTTCCATCTCCAGGTAGAACGCCGGATCCGAGAACACCAGGCCCGGCAAGTGCGTGGCCGAGGTGTTGGCCATGATCAGCCTGGCGAACGAGTTGCTTTCCAGCTCGGCATTCATCGACAGGCCAGAGGTACGCTCCAGGTAGTAGAAACGGTCGCCGTCCTGCAGTTTCTCCATCTGGTTCTCGAACACGAAGTTGAAGGTCGAGCCGAGCATGCCACCAAACGGTGTTTTCTCTTCGGCCAGGCCGCCGATCCATAGATCGATGGCGTCGACACCCGTGATCGTCACCCCCTTCAGATCGTCGGCAGTCCCCAGTACCCCATCCTTGCCGGCCCGCGTTTCGTTGGCCCAGTCACCGGTGCCATTGAGGAACTCCAGGCGATCGGATGGCTCATTAACACCCCCATCGCCGAAGACCAGCAACATCGCCGCGGCGCGCTTGGCTTCCATCGTGGTCGCCCCCGTGATCGTGCCATGGGTGCCGTAGGCCGCGATAAAGTTAATCAACGACTCCGGATGCTTGAGGTGCTGCAGCAGGTCGACCCAGCTGGTGTACGGCTTGAGTTGGGTATCACCGGTCTGGCTGTAGATGTCGCGGCGAATCGCGTTGAGCGAGGGAATCCCCACATCGCGGCCACGGGCGATGTTGATCGCCGGCAGGTCGAGTGGCAGGCCGAGCAGGTTGTTGCGCAGCGCCTCGGTGACGAACTCGTCGATTTCGTTACCGGCTTGCCGAGTCACCCCACGCACGATCGCACTGGTCGCATCCTCTGGTGTCACGCCACTGGCGGCATAGGCCAACGGGTTGAGGAACGCCGCGATCAAGCCCAGTTGCTGATCGGGATCAGCGCTGTTCGGATCGCCAATCACGTCAAAATTGGCGTCGTAGCGATCGACGGTCTCGGTCAGCATCGAGTGGCCAAACCGGTACACGGTGTGGGCAAACTCGGCGACGATCGAGGCATCGAGGTCGACGTCATAGACCTGGGTCGGTGCGAAGAACAGGTCAACACGGGGCTGGATGGTCCGCGCAAACTCCTCGAACACCAGGTGTTGATACTGCATCTCGGTACCGAACTTGGCCGCCTGGAACAAGCGCTCGCCGTTCCACACCAGCGCGTCGATCTCGGCCTGGTTGGCGGGCAAGGCAGCCACCGGGGTGAGCAGCCACTCGTTGAGGAAGGCTACGTCACCTGAATCGAGCACGGTGTCCTTGGTCTGCGCGACCAATCGGTTGTGCTCGGCGTGGAAGATCGCATGCACAGCAGTCAGGCCGATGTTCTCGTTGACCCGGCCGTCGCCGGCGATGTAGTGAGCGTCAAGCAGTTCGTTGTCGTAGGTCAGGTTGTTGCCGCGTACGCCAACCTCCTGCGCATTGCCGACCTCGTCGCCACCGTCCGCCTGCAGGACCCCGCCGGCGATCACCGGCACAGCGTTGTGGGCGATGTCGTTGAGGAAGGCATGGCCGGTGCGTACCGCGTTCACGAGGCTTACCGGGTTGGTTGGATCGCCTTCGATCAGGGTCGTGACGTCGTCGGCGGTGCCGGCAAGGTCGTCCAGCCCGTTGTTGAGCCGAATGATAACCTGCGGGAAGCCGTGATCCCCCTTGATGAAGTTGCCATAGGCGTCCGTCGCCAGCAGCGGACCGCTGTCGATATCGGCGTCGGTGAGATCAATGCCCAGAACGTCACGTGCCTGCGCCTTGACCACCTTCCAGGTCGCCATGCCACCGATTTCGGTGTCGTCCGAGGTTCCGTACTTGCCGTCCAGCCCCAAGTCACGATTAGTGATCAGGTTGCCGGTCGCTTTAGGGCCGTCATCCGTCATCACGTATCCGCGCAGGAACACCTGGTGCGAGGGGTGCGAGCTGTAGGTCTGGTTCTGGTCCACGAACGGCGTGGTGGTGTTGGTATGTTCATGAATGTCGTCGGCCGTACCGAGCTTGCCATCCGCCCCTGGCTGGTTGGTCGCGCGGGTCACCACCATGAAGTTGGTGTTGCCGCCCGGCACATACAGCGGATCGTCAGTTTGCAGCGGGATATAGATGGTGCCCGAACCGCCCTTGGTCACCAGGTCCAGGCCATGATCGAAGAACTGCCCGAAGAAGGTCATCCAGGCGTTGAACGGCGCGGACAACCCCGCATCCGCCGTGGTGTTCTCGAACAAGTACACATCGTGGTCGTCGCCCGTACCGAACTGACCATCCATGCCGGGGCTGGCGACTATGCGTACGCCATCCTTGAGCACGTCGTCGTTATTGCTGCCCACTACGCCGAAGTCGAGATGACCGTTCAACCCCGGGTCGTAAGCCGTGGCATAGGCCGCCGGGTTGTTCGAGGTCTGGTCGACGATCAGGTTACTGATGGTGCGCGGCTGCGAGTCAAACACAGCGCCGCTGTTTTGTGCATACGATGATCCCGGGATGGCCGGCGAGCCGGGGCCGAAGAAATCGGCAGCCACACCTTCCGCCGGATTGAACACCGGATCGGAAACGCGCGGGAAGGTGTTGTCGGCGGCACCGTACTCGGTGTGATTGTTGCCGTTGAGGTTCAACAGGTTGTTGTTCGATCCGTCGACCGTACGCAGGCCCAACGGCGCGCGGATATTCGGGATCAGCGAGAGGATGTCCTGACCGGCCGCGTCCGCTTCGGCAATCTTGATCTGATCAAGGATGAAATTGAGGTCGGAGCGGACCATGTGAAGGCCCTCGCCACCCTCGGTGGCATCGTCCACCGGAGCCTGCGTCGTGGGCACAACCGGTGCGCCGGGAGCCACCACGGCCGTCGGCTGCGAGAACACCACTTCCGTCGTGCCATGGCCATCCTGGTAGATCGCCTTGACCCGCAACGACAATCCGGCGAGGTCGGGAAAGACCTTGAACGTGGTGCCGTTGGCACTCTGGAACGCCTGGTCACCGGCAGGCAGCTCGATGATGTCTTCGAACACACCGCTGCCCGGATCCGCCTCGAATTGCCAGTAGTAGGACACCGAGGTGTTGTTGAGATTACCCCCGATATTGTCGGCATCGGTCACCCCGGCCACGCTGACGGTCAGCATGTCGCCCACCGTAATCGCGCCGCCGTTGCCATCGGCGATGGTCGGTCTGCCGACCGGTTGGGCATTCCCTGGCGCCAGCGACAACTGTCCATCGGCGAACTGCAGGCGTTCGATATGCAGCAGGGTATCGGTGCCGTCGCGACCCGCTGCGGTGTCCGCCACCGTCCAGACATCGTCCGCCACATTGGCCGTGCCACGGGTGTCACGGGTCACCACATACTCGGCCTGGTTCCCGGAGAAAATCGCGGTGTCGAAGGCGGCCCCGCCCGTCGAGGTACCGGGCAGGATTTCCCGCACGGCCTTGAGCTGCCCTGGGCTATAGGTACCGTCCATCATGAACGGAATCATATCGACCATGCTGTCGAAGGAGGTGATCTCGGGACCGGTGTGGTTGGTATCACCGGGGGCATAAACCGCAATCCTGACGTTGAGCCATTTGTCGCCGTCGATCAGGTCATCACCACCGCGGCCCTCGATCAGATCACTGCCATCGCCACCCAAGATGATGTTGCCCGTTGCAAAGCCTGTGGTCGGCAAGCCGGCGTCGGTCAGAAACTGCTCCAGCCCGCGGATCAAAGCCACATTGGTCAACGCACTGCCCGTAGTGCCACCGTGATCAACGATAGTGACCGCATCAACATTATCGCCCTTGAGCACATCGCCGAATTTCGAACCGGACAAGCCTTCAACCTCGGCAAACCGGTCGAGAATCGAGGCCGGTGACGCGCCGACCGGATTGAATACGCCGGCATTCTGGTTTGGCGTATTACCGTGTGGCTGCGCCAATACGGCCATGGTCAGGTCAACAGTTACGCCGATTTTGTCATTTTTATGGGTCACCCAGTCAAAACCAGACATACCATCCATATTGTCCTGAGCATCGCTGCCGACAAAGACGTCATCGCCGCCCTCGCCGATCATTTCGTCGAAGCCAGCCCCCCCTACAAAAATGTCGTTGCCGATCACATCATCATTGGCCAAGGGCGCGGCGTTATCGCCAGGTGCACCGTCCTGGGTGCCCTTCTCGATCCAGTCATCTCCTTCGTTGCCAGTGGCTGGCAGGTTGGTCTTGGCTCCGAGGATAAAATCGTCACCCTGACCGCCAAAGGTGGTGCTGATATCTTCGGTGGTGACGATGAAGTCCTGGCCATCGCCTCCCAGAATCAGATTGCCCCCGGCAAGCATGCTACCGGCCATGATCACATCGTTACCGGCGTTGCCTTCCAGACGGTTGTCGCCGAACGAGTCGGTAATAATGTCATCGCCTGCGCCGCCCAGGACCGCATCGTTGCCGGCACCGCCTTCGAGGAGGTCGTTGCCGCCGTCGCCGTAAAGGGTGTCATCGCCGTCACCGGAAATGATGATGTCATTGCCGGCGGTGCCGCCCAGGACCACATGGTCTTCACCGTTGTACTGCAGATAATTGCTGTCTACATCCGGGGTGTCGGGGTTGTTGCGAATCACCAGCTTCACGACTTCCACACCGTTGATCATGATCCCGCCCGTCGGGTCGGCAGTGCCGTTCGCCCCCAGGCCGGTGAACTGTCTGGTCTGATCCACCTCGAGGGTGAACGTCGGCGTCAGGAACACGGTGTTCGACAGGTGGGTGACATCGCTGTTGAGCATGATCAGCTTGGCAAAGGAGCTGTTCTCCAGCTCGGTGCCGAAGTTCAAGCCCGCGGTACGCGACAGGTAATAGAAGCGGTCGCCGTTCTGCAACGCCTCCATTTGGGTTTCAAACACGAAGTTGAACGTCGAGCCGAGCATCCCGCCAAACGGCATTTTCTGCTCGGCCAGGCCACCGACCCAAAAGTCGATGTCGTCTACGCCGGTGGTGGTCACACCGTTGACCATGGCATAGATGCCTGAACTGTTAAGGAATGCCAGGCGATCGGCCAGATCGGCGGTAAAGGTACGCGCATCGTCAGTGCCTTCGTTGATCACCGCGCTGCCGCCAAACACCAGGGCCGCAGCGACCGCACGCATCTCAACCAGGGTATCCACATCGGCCGCGATCAACGCGCTGTGGGTGCCGAAGGCGGCGATGAAGTTGACCAGGGATTCGGGGTGCTTGAGGTTGTTCGCCAGGTCGACCCAACTGATGTACGGCTTGAGCTGGCTATCGCCCGTCGTCTCGTAGAATTCACGCCGCGCCTCATTCAATGTGGGGATGCCCGTTTCTCGGCCGCGCGCCAGGTTCAGGGCCGGCAAATCGAGCGGCAGTCCCAGCAGGTTGTTGCGCAACGCCTCGGTGACGAACTCGTCGATCTCGTTGCCAACCTGACGGGTCGCACCGCGAATGATCGCCCCCGCCGCTTCGTCCGAAGTCGCTCCGCTGCCGGCGAACGCCAACGGGTTGAGGAAGGCCGCGATCAGCCCGAGTTGCGAATCCGGGTTGTTCGGGTCGGTGAGCATCGGATTGAACTCGGGATCGAAACGATCCACGGTCTCGGTCAGCATCGAGTGGCCGAAGCGGTACACCACGTGGGCAAACTCGGCGAGGATGGCCGGGTTGATCGAAGTGTCATAACCGTTAGGGGCAAGGAATTCGTCGATCTGCGGCTGAATGGTCCGCGCGAACTCCTCGAACACCAGGTGCTGGTACTGCATCTCGGTGCCGAACTTGGCGGCCTGGAACAGGCGTTCGCCGTCCCACACCAACGCCGCGATCTCGGCGGTTGTGGTTGGTATCGCGGCCACATCGTCCGCCAGCCATTCATTGAGGAAGGCCAGGTCGCCGGCGGCGAGAATGGTGTCCTTGGATTGCTGGACCAGGCGGTTGTGTTCGGAGTGGAACACATGGTGCACGGTGGTCAGGCCGATGTTCTCGTTCACCCGACCATCGCCGGCAATGTAGTGAGCATCGAGCAGTTCGTTGTCATAGGTCTGGTTTCTGCCACCCGCGCCAACGGCCTGTGCATTACCCACATCGGTGTCACCATCGGCCTGCAGAACCCCGTCGACGACGACCGGCGCAGCATTGTGGGCGATATCGTCGAGGAAGGCATGACCGGTGCTCACGGCGCTGGCCAGACTGATCGGCGCATCCCGGTTGCCTTCGACCAGCTGAGTGACGTCATCAGCCGTTCCGGCAATACCGTCCTCACCGTTACTGACGCGCATCACCACCTGCGGCATGCCGCTGGGCCCCCGAATGAAATTGCCATACGCATCGGTTGCCAGCAGCGGCACGTTGTGCACATCGGCGTCGGTGAGGTTGATGCCGAGAATGTCACGGGCCTGGGCTTTCACCACTGCCCAGGTCGCCATGCCGCCATTTTCGCCGTTGCCATCATCGGACGTGCCGAACTTGCCATCGACGCCAAGATCACGGTTGGTAATCAAGCGCCCGGTTGCAATCGGGTCGCCTGCCGCGTTGAGGGTGTACTCGCGCAGGAACACCTGATGCGACGGGTGCGAGCTGTAGGTTTGGCTCTGGTCCACGAACGGCGAAGTGGTGTTGGTCTGGCCATCGTCGGCAGTGCCGACTTCTCCATCCGCGCCGGCGGTACGCACGGCACGCGACAGCACCATGAAGTTGGTATGGCCGCCCGGTACGTACAACGGATCGTCCGGCTGCAGCGGCACAAATACAAAGTCGTTACTGCTCTTGGTGACCAGGTCCAGGCCGTGGTCGAAGAACTGGCCGAAGAAGGTCATCCACGAGTTGAAGCTGGCGGTCAGGCCGACGTCCGGCGACTGGTTGGGGATGAAGAACACTTCCTTGTCGTCTTCCGTGCCGAACACGCCGTCCAGCCCGGGGCTGATCACCGGGTCGGCGCCGCCGTTCGCCGCCTCCGCAGCCGGGTTGCTGGCGGTCTGGTCGACGATCAGGTTGCTGATGATCCGTGGCTGCGGGTCTTCCACACTCCCCGTCCCCTGGTAGGGCGCCCGATACGCGGGGTCAAGCAGACGCAGGAAGGAATTGTCCGCGGCGCCAAACTCGCTTTGCCCGGCGACCAGGTTGTTGTAACTGCCATCGACGGTGCGCAAGCCAAATGGCACCTGACTGTTGGGTAGCAAATCACTGAGGCTGGTACCGGCCGCATGCGCTTCTGCGATGAAGATTTGCTTGAGGATGAATTCCAGGTCCGACTTGTTGAAATTGGCCATTTCGATTGCCCTCGATCTATATGGGAAAGGCTCGGGACGAAAAAATCCTCCCGCGCCAAGTCACGTGCTGGCTTGCGCAGTTCGTTGGTTCAGTGTTTGGCGAGAGCAGGCGTGGGGCAGGCAAAGCCGTCCCTTGCGCCAGTGAATGCGCGCCTGGAATTCGCTGGATGAAATGCTCGCTGAGCGATCAGGCAGAGCGATTCCAAGCCCTTGGTGGGTCATGGAATCTGGAAGTCGAAGCGAACTTCCGGAATAGCTCCGTCACTGTGCAAAAGAACGAAATGCTCGACATGCTGTGCTCCTTCAGGGGAGGCCGTGTCCTGCACTGCCAAAGCGATAGCAGGCTTCGGGCGGGCGTCCCCCAAACATGACTAAAGTTCCATAGCAACAGGCTGTCAATATTACGCCGCAAAAAAAACTCGAAGATTGTTTGATCTGCCAACTATCTGTTCTTTAACGATATATAGGCAATTCAAATGACGGCTAGAGCGAAATGTTATTTCAAACTGTATCGCTAGAGAAACAAACGCCACCTACGCTGCTGCATTGAAAGCATTTTTTTTTGAACTTTTTTCAGAGCGCTATAGCTTGTGTCGACGAGCGGCCTGCGCAACCACATCTAGGGTTCGGCACGACACTTGCCTCGCCAGTTGTGCCGCAAGGGAAACCGCATTTCGGAGAGGGACTATCAACATGCACAAGCAGTCGAACATCCGCTCCGAACTGGCCACCGCGATTTTTCGCCTGCGCCGTAGTTTTTACTCGTTGGCTGGCTTCAGCGGCGTCATAAACGTCATGATGTTGACGCCAGCGGTGTACATGCTCCAGGTCTATGATCGGGCGCTGGTCAGCCGCAACGTCACGACTTTGACGATGCTGACGTTGCTGGTGATCGGCCTGTTCCTGCTGATGTCCACGCTGGAATTGGTCCGCACCCGCGTGCTGATCCGGGTCGGCAACTGCCTCGACATGGACCTCAACCGACGCATTTTCACCGCAGCATTCGAGCGCAACCTGAGCCGCGCCGGTGGCAATCCGGCCCAGGCCCTGCAGGATCTCGCGCAGGTTCGCCAGTTCATCACCGGCAATGCTCTGTTCGCTTTCTTCGATGCACCGTGGACGCCGATCTACTTGCTGGTCGCCTATCTGATCCACCCGCTGCTCGGACTGGTCACCCTGATCGGCTCGCTGATTCTGATAGGCCTGGCTTATCTCACCGAAAAGGCGACGCAGAAGCCGCTGGCCGAAGCCAATCAGGCCGCCCTCTCCTCCGCCTGCTACGCCAACAACAACCTGCGCAACGCCGAGGTCATCGAGGCCATGGGCATGCTGCCGTCGATCGGCAAACGCTGGTACCAAAGCCATTTGCGCATCCTGGAAATGCAGACCCTGGCCTCCGACCGTGCCGCCCTGATCAGCAGCATCGGGCGCTTCGTGCGTATCACGTTGCAGTCGCTGATTCTTGGCGCCGGCGCACTGTTGGCCATCGAAGGGAAGATCACCCCCGGGATGATGATTGCCTGCTCGATCCTCACCGGCCGCGCGCTAGCCCCGGTGGAACAGGTGATCGCGTCATGGAAGCAACTGCTCGGCTGCCGCTCGGCCTGGGGCCGGCTCAACGAGATGCTTGAAGACTTTCCGCGCCGACCACCGAGCATGTCGCTGCAGCGTCCGCTGGGCATGCTGGCGGTGGAGAATGTGTATGCCGGCTCACCCGGCACCAGCAACACGATTCTGCGCGGGGTGAGCTTCAACCTTTCCCCCGGCGAAAGCCTTGGCATTATCGGTCCATCCGCGTCGGGCAAATCCACCCTCGCCCGCCTGCTGGTCGGCGTCTGGCCGGCACAGGCCGGCAAGGTACGCCTGGACGGCGCGGACATATTCACCTGGAACAAGGGCGAACTTGGCCCCTGGCTCGGTTACCTGCCACAGGACGTGGAGCTGTTCGAGGGCACCATCGCCGATAACATTGCGCGCTTTGGCGAAGTGGACAGCGACGCGGTCATCCAGGCCGCCAGAACGACGGGGGTGCACGAGATGATCCTGCGTTTTCCCCAGGGTTATGAGACCCGTCTGGGCACCGATGGCAGCCCGCTTTCCGGTGGCCAGAAGCAACGCATCGCCCTGGCCCGCGCGCTGTATGGAGAGCCCAATCTGATTGTGCTGGATGAGCCGAACGCCAACCTCGACGACGTCGGCGAAAAGGCTCTGGTCGATGCCCTGGCCCAACTCAAGAGCCGTGGCGCCACCGTCATTCTGATTTCCCATCGTCCAAACGTGCTTTGCGCCGTCGATAAGGTGCTGATGCTGCGCGACGGCGGCGTGCAGATGCTTGGCACACGGGACGAAGTATTCGCAGCGCTGCGCAAGGCCAGTGTGATGCCGGCAGGCGCATCGACTCCGCTGGCCTCCGTTAAAGCACGGGAGTGACCCGATCATGCAAATGAGCCAACACACGGACATGATTCACGCCGATCCCAGAAACGAGGTGGATCTGGACGTCGGTAAACCCCTGCGCCGAGGGATGTGGCTGGTACTCGCCGGGTTCGGCGGCTTCCTCCTGTGGTCCTGGCTGGCACCACTGGATGCCGGCGTGGTAGCGACCGGTACGGTAAAAGTCACCAGCAATCGCAAAGCCGTGCAACATCTGAGCGGCGGCACCGTGGAGGCCATTCTTGTTCGTGAAGGCGATGCAGTAAAAAAAGGCCAGGAACTGGTCCGACTCGACTCGTTGCGTGCCATTGCCGAACAGGGTGCCGTCAGCGCCCAGTACATCGTCACCAAGACCGTGGAAAACCGCCTGGAAGCGGAACGTGACGGTCGTGATGTGGTGACCTACGACCCCGAACTGCTCAAGCGTTTCGGCAATGACCACCGTCTGGTGGCCGCGATGAATCTGCAACAACGCTTGCTCGATACCCGGCGCGCTGGCCTCACTGGCGAAATCAGCATCCTGCAGGAAAACCTCGCGGCCTCGGCGGTGCAGCTCAAGGGCTTGCAGCAGGTCTACGGCGCCCGCGCCTCGCAGATCAACTTCCTCAACCAGGAGCTACAAGGCACCCGCGTACTGGCGGCCGAAGGCTATGTGCCGCGCAACCGTCTGCTTGAGCTGGAACGCAGCAACGCCGACCTCTCCGCAGGCCAGGCCGAAAACCTCAATAACATCGCTCGCATACGTAGCCAGACCACTGAAATCAAGCTGCGCATCTTGCAGCGCCAACACGATTACCAGAAAGAAGTCGAATCGCAGCTCACCGACACCGCCAAGGAAAACACCACCCTGGCCGACCGCTTGCGTGCACTGGACTATGAAGTGACCCACACGGTGATTCGCTCGCCCATCGATGGCATCGTCCAGTCCCTGAGCATCGCCACCATCGGCGGGATCATTCAGCCGGGCTTCAAGATCATGGAAATCGTTCCGGACAACGAACCGCTGCAAGTCGACGCGATGATTCCCGTACAGGCCATCGACAAGATGGTCCCGGGACTGGACGTGGACATCGCCTTCCCGGCCTTCAACCATGCCCAGACGCCCAACATTCCCGGCCGCGTAAAGACCGTCTCCGCCGACCGTCTGCTCGACGAGGAAAGCAAGCAACCGTTCTATCTGGCTCAGGTAGAGGTCACGCCCGATGGCATGAGCCTGCTTGGCAGCAACCACATTCGTCCGGGCATGCCCGCCAGCGTGACCATCAAGACTGGCGAGCGCAACTTGATGAGCTATCTTCTCAAACCGATGCTCGAACGTGTCGACAGCGCCTTCAAGGAACAATGAAATGGACCGTCATTGCCTGGTTTTCTGCCTGCTGGGGCTGTCCCTCCCGGTCAGCGCCATGGACCTCAAACAAGCCTGGGATCTGCTGCAGTACCAGGGCCCTGTCTACCAGGCCGCCGTGCATGAAAAAGAGGCCGGCCTGCAAAACCGCGCCATCGGCCAAGCCGGCCTGTTACCGCAGATCAGCGCCTCGGCCTACGACAACAAGGTCAATGGCACCCAGCGCCAGAGCGGTATCGAAAGGGATCTGGACTACGACTCCAAGGGCGCTAACGTGCGACTGCGCCAACCGCTGTTCAACAAACAGAAAATGGCCGAGTACCGTCAGGGTCAGCAGCGTGCCGACTACAGCGTCGCGGTGTTCGATGCCAAGAGTCAGGACGCCGCCGTGCGCCTGGCCGAAAGCTATTTCGACGTACTCCTGGCCAGCGAAACCATCGTACTCGCCAAGTCCAAGTTGAGCGCCTTCGATGAACAACTTGCCTCTGCGAAACGGCGTATGGAGCTGGGGGCCGGCACCATCACTGACATCGACGAGTCGATCGCTCGCCGCGACCTGGCCGAAGCCGAGCTGATCGAAGCGCAGGACAACCTGATCAATGCGCGCCGCAAGCTGGAGGAATACATCGGAGAAACCCCTGAATCGCTGACCACCTTGCGTCCGGGCTTCGATACACCACCGCTGCTACCGAGCAACCTGCAAGACTGGCTGATCAAGGCCCAGACCGATAGCCCGCTGATCCATGCGCGCCGTCATAGCAGTAACCTCGCTGAAGAAGAGGTGAAGCGCGCCAGGGCTGGCCACTGGCCGACCTTGGATTTCGTGGCTGGCTACACCGCGGGCGATAGCCAATCAATCTCCGAACTCAATCAACGCAACCGCTACGGCTCAATCGGGCTGGAAGTCAATTTCCCGCTGTACAACGGTGGCGGCACCACCGCGCTGACACGCCAGGCCAGCGCGAATAGTTTCAAGGCCCTGGATGAACTCGACGCCACGCGCCAGGAAGTCATCTCCGGAACCACCCGTGAATTTGCCGGCATACACAGCGGCGCCAAACGTATTCATGCGCTGGAGCGGGCCGTGGAATCCAACGAGCGCTCACTGATTTCGACACGCAAGGGCTTCAAGGAAGGCGGCACCAGCACCAACTCGGACGTCCTCAACGCCGAAGAGCTGCTGTACGTTGCGCGTCACGATCTGTTCGAGGCCAAGTTGCGCTACTTGATGTCGCGTCTGCGCCTGGCCTCTTCGGTGGGCAGTCTGGGCGACGACGATATCGACCACATCAACAACTACCTTGGCCCGGAACTGCTGGTCACCAACTGACGTTCACCTGTAAGCCGGTCCCGGCCATTGATGGCCGATCGGCCATCCCTACTGCTGTCTCTTATACACATTCT
>NZ_SCOO01000047.1:0-37012 GCF_005502415.1 Pseudomonas sp. G(2018)
CTCGATGGTTTTGATCTGTGGCGCAACCGCCCACATCAGGTTTTGACACCTCGATTTGTCGCCTGATTCGGTATAATCCACGGCATGATCTCCATGCCCGACAACCTTCCCGAAGACCTGACTGCGCTCAAGCAATTACTTGCTCAGATGCAGTCCAAGGTTGTTCATCTCGAAGAAGAAAATGCGCTGCTCCGTCAGCGTCTCTTCGGGCGTAAATCCGAACAAACAATCGACCCAGCGACCCCGCAATTGGCTCTTTTTAATGAAGCCGAAAGTGTCGCTGAACCTGCCGCCGAAGAGGCGGAGGAAGAAGTCGTCGCTCCGACCAAGCGCCGTGGCAAACGCAAGCCTCTGCCCGCCGACTTGCCCCGTATCGAAGTCATCCACGAACTGCCCGAGCACGAGCTGACTTGTGCTTGCGGCTGCCGCAAGCACGCCATCGGCGAAGAAACCAGCGAGCAGCTGGAAATCGTGCCGATGCAGATCCGCGTGATCAAACACATCCGCAAGGTCTACGCCTGTCGTGGCTGTGAAACCGCGCCGGTCACCGCTGACAAGCCAGCGCAATTGATTGAAAAGAGTATGGCCAGCCCCAGCGTTTTGGCGATGTTGCTTACGACCAAATACGTCGATG
Source organism: Pseudomonas sp. G(2018) (assembly GCF_005502415.1). Classification (NCBI taxonomy): domain Bacteria; kingdom Pseudomonadati; phylum Pseudomonadota; class Gammaproteobacteria; order Pseudomonadales; family Pseudomonadaceae; genus Pseudomonas; species Pseudomonas sp. G(2018). Next base: position 635 of record NZ_SCOO01000047.1, read on the forward strand.
GCCTGCCACTGCATCGCTTCGAAAAAGTACTCGGTCGCCACGGCGTCGATATTCCACGACAAACCTTGGCGCGCTGGGTTATCCAGTGCGGCGAACACCTGCAACCGCTGCTCAACTTGATGCGTGACCGGCTGCTGGAAAGTCGCGTAATCCACTGCGACGAAACGCGTGTCCAGGTGATGAAAGAGCCTGATCGAGAGCCGACTAGCCAATCCTGGATGTGGGTACAAACCGGCGGACCGCCGAATCAGCCAGTGATCCTTTTTGATTACTCGACCAGCCGAGCGCAAGAGGTGCCGTCGCGCCTGCTCGAAGGTTATCGCGGCTATCTGATGACCGACGATTACGCCGACTATAACGCCTTGGGCGCGCAGGCTGGTGTCGAACGTTTAGGCTGCTGGGCACATGCGCGACGCAAGTTTGTTGAGGCGCAAAAAGTGCAACCCAAGGGCAAAACCGGGCGTGCCGATATAGCCCTGAATCTGATCAACAAGCTGTACGGTATCGAGCGAGATTTAAAAGAAGTCGGCGATGAACATCGCCATGAAGGTCGACAGCAAAACAGCCTGCCGGTCCTGGCGCAGTTATACGCCTGGCTGGAGAAAACGCAGCCTCAGGTGACGGCGCAAAACGCGCTGGGCAAAGCCATCAGTTATCTGGCCAGCAACTGGGACAAGTTAGTGCGCTACACCGAAGCCGGTTTTTTGCCGATCGACAACAACGCGGCAGAGCGTGCGATCAGGCCCTTCGTGATCGGGCGCAAGAACTGGCTGTTCAGCGACACGCCCAAAGGCGCGACGGCCAGCGCTCAACTTTACAGTTTGGTCGAGACGGCTAAAGCCAACGGCCAAGAGCCCTATGCGTGGCTGCGCCACGCACTTGAACGGTTGCCGCAAGCCGCCGCAGTAGAAGACTTCGAAGCCTTGCTGCCGTGGAACTGCACGCCGCAAATACCAAGATAGTTATACGCCCCACCTTTTAAATGTGGGGTTCATGGATCGCATACGGAAGAAGCACTGTACGAGACGACTATTCTGCGCCAGTTTGCGGGGCTGAGCCTGGAGCGCATTCCCGACGAAACCACCATCCTCAACTTCCGTCGCCTGCTGGAAAAGCACGAGCTGGCGGCAGGGATTCTGGGCGTGATCAATGGCTACCTGGGTGATCGCGGCCTGTCGCTACGCCAGGGCACCATTGTCGATGCCACGCTATTCATGCGCCAAGTTCGACCAAGAACCAGGACGGCAAGCGCGACCCGGAAATGCACCAGGCCAAGAAAGGCAATCAATGGTACTTCGGCATGAAGGCCCATATCGGTGTAGATGACGAATCGGGCCTGGTGCATAGCGTGGTGGGCACGTCGGCCAATGTGGCAGATGTCACGCAGGTCGATAAGCTACTGCACGGCGACGAAAACGTAGTCTGTGCCGATGCCGGTTACCATATGAAACCACTCAGGGTGCATTTTAAGAGTCGAGCCTGCGCTGCTGATACATCCAATCCACTATTTCACCATCAGGTGCGTAGCCACTGACGGTATCACGCAACAACTGCCGCACCTTTGAGTAATCATCTTGTTTCAGCGCCGATAGCAAATCCGTGAGTTTTTCTTTAAGTACATCCCAAGACAAGTGATCTTCATTTGCACGCATGATCATGGGATGCTGAGTCGCCTCTACATTATCGCCTATCAATAGTTCTTCATACAGTTTCTCACCAGGTCGCAGCCCGGTAAACTCTATAGAAATATCGCCATGAGGGTTCTTTTCTGAACGAACACTCAACCCAGACAAATGAATCATCTTTTCGGCAAGCTCGATTATTTTTACTGGCTCCCCCATATCGAGCACGAACACATCTCCACCCAGCCCCATCGAACCGGCCTGAATCACAAGCTGGGCAGCTTCGGGAATAGTCATAAAATAGCGAGTGATCCTGGGATGGGTAACCGTCAACGGTCCACCCGATTTGATCTGCTTGTGAAACAGTGGGATTACGGAACCGGAAGATCCCAGGACATTGCCAAAACGCACCATGGTGAACCGAGTCTTGTTCACACGAGAGACATTTGTGTCGTCACCAAATAACACCGGAGCAAGCTCCCGGCTAAGCGCCTGTAGCGTCAATTCGGCAAGACGCTTGGTACTGCCCATGATATTGGTCGGACGTACGGCTTTATCTGTGGAGATCAATACGAAGTTGGCCACTCCCGCCGTCAGAGCAGCCTGAGCAGTATTGAGAGTACCGATCACGTTATTCAGCACTCCTTCGGCGATATTGTGCTCAACCATCGGTACATGCTTGTAGGCGGCTGCGTGATACACCGTATCTACGCTCCAGGTTCTCATAACATCCAGCAACTTACCCTGGTTACGTACAGAGCCTAGAATCGGCAAAAGTCGAATAGACAGAGACTCACGGGCGATGCGCTGCTCAAGCTCAGACAAGATGCTGTAAAGATTGAACTCACTGTGTTCAAAGAGCAAAAGTGTGGTCGGATGCAAAGCCAAAATCTGACGGCACAACTCAGAACCGATAGAACCGCCAGCCCCGGTAACAAGTACAGACTGTCCCTTGATGCAATGTTCAAGCAGCTCACCCTGAGCGGGAACAGCATCGCGACCAAGCAGGTCGGAAATATCTACCTCCTGAATGTCATCGACTTTTACCCGGCCACTGGCAAGGTCCATAAAACCGGGAACACTACGGACGTGCAGCGGGAACCCTTCAAGAAAACCAAGAATCTCTCTTCGGCGACCACGGGTAGCGGAAGGGATTGTCAACAGAATCTCCTGCGCTCCGGTTTCATCGATCATCTGCTGGATATGCTTGGGCTTAAACACCTGCAGCCCCGAAATCACACGCCCAACGATATTTTTATCATCATCGATAAAGGCGACCGGGCGCATAACGCGTCCCATACGCAACGCTGCAACCAACTGATTTCCGGCGGCCCCTGCACCAAAAATTGCGACCTTGGGCAGGCCGTCATCGCGATTGGTGAAAGGCACATGCTGTGCCGCAGTAAACCAGTCCCCCAAAAAATATTGACGCATCGCCAAGCGTAAACCACCCACCATAATCAGACTCAACCACCAGTAGTTAAAAATGATCGAGCGCGGAACAATGCTTTGATGATTACTGTACCAATAGACGATAATACCGAGGATCAAAGACGACAGGCTGACGGCTTTGATAATGGCTATCAATGCATCATTGCCAAAGTAACGCATCACCGCTCGATACATGCCGAAGCGGATAAATAATGGAATTGCGACTACGGGAGCGCTCAGAAACAGCCAAGTATGGGCAATAAGAGGATTGACCATGTCATCAATGCCGAGGCGAACCAAAAACGCCAGCCACAAAGCGATCCACACTAGAACGACGTCGGCCGACACCTGAATGAAGCGCTTCTGCCGGCGTGACAGCCCAAGCAACAACGTACGTAACTTATCCATAACTCCATCGTACACCTAGAACTACTCCCCTAATGATGGTGCTTGACCAGTGTGCGTCTCCTGACGTGCCCGCCACCTTAAAAACTCATAAATCAGCTGCCTGTGGATTTTACAGCACGCTTGGCTAAAGCAATGTATCCAATGCTCCTTTGTACACCTCCCCTTGTCCGAAAGAGGTGAAACAGAGCTCAGTTGGCAGCAGGCTACTGAAAAAACACACCTGAAAACTTGTATTCAAGACGAGATTGTCGCTGAACACTGCACGCCTCAATTGATGGCTCAAGAGTCGACACCAGCGTTTTCGGACATCAATTGCGCACGCAATTGTACCTGAACAAGCAACTGATTATGGCGCTTAAACCTTCGCGGATGATCACTACCTTGGAAAAAAAATCGCTTGCAAACCCACCTCACAGGAACACAGATCGCCTCCCAAGCGATTGAATCCATAGAAAAACTGCTGCACCAAGTCTTGACAACTTTTCATTCAGTTCAAGACCGAACCAAAAACAAGCGTACCTAAGACTCAACCACAGCGATGGTTTGATCAAATCATTAGGAGAAATGGGGTTGCCGTTGCATCTCCACCTCCCCTGCCTATGGATGGTCTGAAGTAGTCACGCTTTTCTGTCTGGTTTCAGCCTCCGCTGATTTTGAATACGGCGAATCGACCAAAACGATCAGATCATCCGCTTATTTCTGAGCTTTTAGCCGCCGCGAGCACCTCACAACGGTCATTTCCTGCATTACAGGCGCACCTCTCCTGTACTCGTCAGTAAATGTCGGCGTGCCATCCACAGATTCGACAGCGCGAATAGCGTCACCAGTTGCGCGGTGTTTTTGGCCAGGCCACGGAAGCGCGTTTTCACAAAACCGAACTGGCGCTTGACCACCCGAAACGGGTGCTCGACTTTGGCGCGCACCTGGGCCTTGGCCTTCTCGATCTTGCGCTTGGCTTTGCCGTTCCACGGCACTACCTGATCCATCTCGATCAAGAACAACTCTTTGCGGGTCTGCTTACGCTTGCCTGCGTACTCGGCGTCAGCGAAGGTCATCTGTTTCATCGGAAAACTCGGCGGGTGGAGTCCTGGTATTTTGCCAAAATCAGGAAGTCTTCTTCAGAGTTTCCCTAAGCGAGTAATAAGTAAATGCACAGTCAGCAGATAGTAATAGCGCGTCGATTCAGTGTTCTGGTTCACTTGGTAGTTTAGAAACCACGCGAGATGTATTCGCTGCCAGGTCCATGGGTTGTCCCGTTGCCAGCGATTAGCGATCGCCGTTTGGATGGCTTTCGCTTGGCGGTCGCGCAGACTGGATAAAACTCATGATAGCCGCCACCCGTTTTCCACTGCGCAGCGATCCGGCGAAGAGCCAGTTCTTTCGTCCCAGAGCCCATTGCCTGATTTGGTTTTCACACCAATTTTGACTGGGATGTGCTTAAGGAGAAAATCGCCCAATTACTAGTCGCGATTGAGCACGACGACTATTCGAAAGTTCGTCAGTTGCCGCGCGAAACCGTCAGCTGCTACACCCCGGACGATGATATCGTCGACTAGATCTACCAGCAGCGTCGCCACGAACCCTGATTGTTTCATATCCTGTAACGGACACATTTTTGACAGGCTTCAGACATCGCCTAAGTTTGGGAGGCAGCTTCGGAAAAGCTGCTTCCTCAACCGATGTCATGGAGCTTCATTATGCGTACTGGTTTTTTCTACTCTCTGGTTTTTGCCCTGCTCACCAGTGTTTCGACGGCTGCCATATCCGCGCCCGCTGTGAAAACGGAGGCTGGTCATGCGCCCCTGATGCAAGAAGTGTCACCGAAGGCACAGGGCGGTAAGGTCGATCTGAACGGCGCCGATGCGCCCACCTTGCAGCGCGAGTTGTCCGGAATCGGCGAGGCCAAGGCCAAAGCGATTGTTGCGTATCGTGAAACTAATGGCCCGTTTGCATCGGTGGACGAGTTGCTGGAAGTGAAGGGCATCGGCAAGGCGATTCTGGATCGCAATCGCGAGAAGCTGGAAGTGAACTAAGCTGATTATTCAACGCCAAGGGGCCGGTCATTGACCGGCCTTTTTGCTTTTCGGCGAACGCTACCAGACATTGCCTTCTATCGGCCTCATGAAAATTATGGCTATCATATGCCAATTAAATTATGTCTATAATAAATGAGTTTCCCGTCCAGGCGCCCTAAGACTCAGTCGCCTGACCTTCCCACAAGCATCTCCTGCGGAGCACAGTCATGAATTCTGTCCAATCCCAAGGTACGGCCCTCGTCACCGGTGCTTCTTCCGGCATCGGCGCGGTTTACGCGCAGCGTCTGGCGGCGCGTGGTTTTGATTTGTTGCTGGTGGCTCGCGATCAGCAGCGGCTCGACGAGGCGGCGAGCAAGTTGCGCGCCGAGTATGGCGTTCAGGTCGAAGTGCTCAAGGCGGATCTGACGCAAAAGGATGATGTGCTCAAACTTGAGCAACGGCTGCGCAGCGATTCGAGTATCAGTCTGTTGCTGAACAACGCCGGCGTGGCGGCGGATGGGTTGTTGGCCAATGCCGACACCGACCAGCTGGAGCGAATGATTCAGTTGAACGTGACAGCGGTCACGCGCCTCGCTTCGGCTGCAGCGGCCAGTTTTGCCAAGGCGGGTCGGGGTACGATCGTCAACATCGCGTCAGTGGTGGCGTTGTTTCCCGAGCGTTTCAATGCCACCTACAGCGCCAGCAAGGCTTATGTGTTGAGCCTTACCCAATCGTTGAACGCCGAGCTTGATGGCACCGGGGTCAAGGTCCAGGCTGTGTTGCCAGGGGTAACACGTACTGAAATCTGGGAGCGTTCCGGTATCGATGCTTCGCAGATTCCGGCGGAGATGGTCATGGAGGCGGGCGAGATGGTCGACGCCGCGCTGTCGGGCCTGGATCAGGGTGAGTTGGTCACCATTCCGTCCCTGCCGGATGCGGCTGACTGGGATGCCTTCGTCGCGGCCCGTCACGTGTTGGCACCTAACCTTTCCAAAAGCAAAGCCGCTGCGCGTTACAAATGAAGCGCGATAAATCGGCACGAGGTATTGCGGTATGAGTGATCGTAGAGTGGTTGTAACGGGCATGGGCCTGGTGTCTCCGCTGGGTAGTGGAGTCGAAGCGGTCTGGCAGCGATTGTTGGCCGGGCGCTCCGGTTTGCGTAATTTGCCGGATGAGGTGATAGCCGATCTGCCGGCCCGGGTCGGCGGCGTTGTGCCGACGATTCAGGAGGATCCCGAAGCGGGGTTCGATCCGGATGTGGCAACGCCACCCAAAGAGCAGAAGAAGATGGACCGTTTCATTATGTTCGCCATCGAAGCGGCGCGTCAGGCGCTGGAGCAGGCGGGTTGGCAGGCGCAGAGCGCCGATGCCCAGGAGCGTACGGCGACCATCATTGGTTCCGGTGTGGGTGGTTTCGGGGCGATTGCCGATGCGGTGCGTACGACAGATAGTCGTGGTCCTCGGCGCTTGTCGCCGTTCACCATCCCGTCGTTTCTGGTCAATCTGGCGGCGGGCCATGTGTCGATCCAGCACGGTTTCAAAGGCCCGCTGGGTGCCCCGGTGACGGCCTGTGCGGCCGGGGTCCAGGCGATTGGCGACGCGGCGCGGTTGATTCGTTCCGGCGAAGCGGACATCGCAGTATGCGGCGGCGCGGAGGCGGCGATCGATCGGGTCAGCCTCGCCGGCTTTGCTGCCGCTCGAGCCTTGTCCAGTGGGTATAACGACACACCCGAGCGCGCTTCACGCCCCTTCGACAGTGGCCGTGATGGCTTTGTCATGGGCGAGGGCGCCGGTCTGTTGGTGATCGAGTCCCTGGAGCATGCGTTGGCCCGTGGCGCTAAACCCCTGGCGGAGCTGGTGGGCTACGGCACCAGCGCCGATGCCTATCACCTGACCGCAGGCCCTGAAGATGGCAGCGGTGCGCGTCGCGCAATGTCGCTGGCATTGGCTCAGGCGGGTGTTTCGCCGGAGCAGGTTCAGCATCTGAATGCCCACGCGACCTCGACACCGGTTGGCGATCTCGGGGAGTTGGCGGCAATCAAGTCGCTGTTTGGTACGGATAACAAGATCGCGGTGACATCGACCAAATCCGCCACCGGACATTTGCTCGGTGCAGCAGGCGGGCTTGAAGCGATCTTCACCCTGTTGGCGATCCGTGATCAGGTCGTACCGGCGACGCTCAACTTCGATAACCCGGACCCTGCTGCCGAGGGTGTGGACATCGTCCACGGTCAGGCCAGGCCGATGGCCATCGAGTACGCCTTGTCCAATGGCTTCGGCTTTGGCGGGGTCAATGCCAGCGTGTTGTTCAAGCGCTGGAACGGCTAGGCCTGGGACTCGTTCAGGTGAGTCCGCGTGACGTCGAGAATCTGCCGGGCAAACTCAGGATTCTCGACGCTGCGCGAAAGCAGCAGCGCCCCCACCAGTGTCGACATGATGACGATGCTTCGGTCCACCACGTTTTCACCTTCAAGCGTGCCTTGTATCTGTTGAAGCCGGGCGTTCAGTACCTCGTCCGAGGTCGGGCTCGGCTGCCCGCGCATACCGAGTTCCGATGACATGGTCAGCAGCGGGCAGCCTTCGTGGGGCGAAGTCTGGTGCCATTCAGACAAATAGGCATCGATGAACGCTTCAAGCGGGCGCTCCTGGGCAAATAGCTCGGCGCAAATGCCGGCGACCTGATCGCCGGCAGCCTGTAATGCCTTTTCTACCAGCTCGTCCTTGGATTTGAAATGCGAGTAAAAACCACCGTGAGTCAAACCCAACGCTTTCATCAGAGGTTGCAGGCCGGTCGCGCCGATACCGTCACGGCGAAAGCGTTCTGAGGCTTCCTTGATGATGCGTTGGTGGGTCTGGGCTTTATGGTCCTGCGAGTAACGCATCTGATATCTCCACATCAATGCGCCATATTAACCAATGAAAATTGGATGGTGACTGTACTTCTACTTCTAAAAAGCATGCAGATGCGTCGAACTTGGTTCAAACGCACACAAGTACTGGCACGAATAGTGATTACTCATTGATTAACGATTGTTGAACAATCTTGAGGCAATGGTATGAGCAGTGGACTTTCACTGGCCGATCACATCACTTTGGAATTGCGCGCGGACATTATCGGCGGTCGTTTGCTGCCCGGCATGGCGCTGGTGGAAAACGACCTGGTGTCGGCCTACAACGCGTCGCGCAATACCATCCGTGAAGCCCTGCATCGCCTGGGGCAGGAAGGTCTGACCCGTTATGTGCGCAACAAAGGCGTCATGGTTCGCCGCTTGGGCTTTGACGATGTGCGGGATCTGTTCAAAGTTCGGCGCACCCTGGAGCTGCAGGCTATCAGCATGAGTCGCCCGCTGCGCGACTATCAATCCGACCGGATGCTCGAAGCCCTGGAGGCCACCGAGTTGGCTCGGGAACGCGAAGACTGGCGCGCCGTCGGCACCTACAGCCTGGCCTTTCATCAACACATCGTCGGGTTGCTGCGCAGTCCGTTGTTCGATGAATTCTTCACCAACGTCGTTGCGCAATTGCGCCTGGTGTTCTGCACCGCTCCCGATGAATCGAGTTTTCAAGCGCCCTGGCTGGCTCGCGACCGTCTGATCCATGAGCTGCTGGTCGAGGGTGACAAACTCGCCGCCGAGGAGGCGATGAGCCTGTATCTCGATGATTCCGAGCATTTGCTATTGCAAATGCTGACACCTTCTTCCCATCACTGATCGAGGATTCGAGCCATGTACAAAGACTATCCGGCGGCCTACCAAGTCAGCAAAGGCTCGGCCTTGCAGGTGGACAAGGCCTTCTACGAGCGGGTGCGCGACACGAAGGACGGGCGCACGCTGATCGAGTCGTTCGAGGTACCCATTCGCACCGGCCGCGCCTGGCATGTCCCGGCCGGACATGTGTTCAGGGTGACGACGCCTGTCGGTCCGCAAGTGGGCGACTTCAACGTGTGGAATGCCCACGACCCGCGCGAACGCCTCTGGGCTTCGCGCACTCGACAGCTGCAGGGCGCGCACGTCAGCACCCATGACCGGCTCTGGTCGAACCTGCCTTTTCTGCGGCCGCTGGTGACCATCACCGATGACAGCCTGGCCGGTTACGGCATCGATGAACATGGCGGTCGCTTGCACGATTTGCTCGGCACCCGTTGCGATCCCTATGTGAACAAAATGCTCACCGGCGAAGATTTTCATCATCACTGCCACTCCAATCTGACCCGTGCGGTACTGCCCCATGGCCTGACTGAATTCGATGTGCACGACGTGCTGAACATCTTTCAGTGCACGGGCCTGAATCACGACGACATGTACTTCATGAAAGCCTGTCCGGCGCAGCAGGGTGACTATCTGGAGTTCTTTGCCGAGATTGATTTGCTGTGCGCGCTGTCGACGTGTCCGGGCGGCGATTTGTCGTTGGCCATGTGGGGGCCGGATGCGCAGGATCCGCTGAGCGTGTGCCGGCCGCTGGGGGTGGAGATTTATCGATTGGAGGATTCGTTGCTGGAGGGCTGGAGCCAGCCGGAACGTGCGGCGTACAAGGGGTTGCATGGCTTGCACATTGCCAAGGCGGATTGGGAAAAATAGTCCCAGGTCCTTGTAGGAGCGAGCTTGCTCGCGATGGTCGTAAACGATTACGCGTGTTTTCTGGTTAAACGCGGCGCTTTTGAATTCATCGCGAGCAAGCTCGCTCCTACAATTTCCTTATCTGATCAGTTCAGCGGTCCTGCGCATCCTTGGCGTCCGCTTCCGCGTTGCGTTCAGCCACGCGTTTACGTTGTTCATCGGTCAACTCGACCTTGTTGGCAGTGTCACGCAGCATCATCAAGCCGCCAACGATCGAGCCGATTGCAACGATCAGAATCAACCAGGCATACCAGGGCATAGGGTTCTCCTTAAGGGCAGGCCGATTGGCGGGTTTCGCCAATCGATCGTGCCTACCACTTTTGAGCGAATGATTTTCGCAGTGGTTCCATTCTATGCCTGATAAGCCTTGTAGGAGCGAGCTCGCGATGGTCGCCAACGATAACGCTGGTTGGCAGGTAGCCCGCGACAGTCTCAGGTTTTTCGCGAGCAGGCTCGCTCCCACATTGGTCGGTTTAAAGCCCGGTCAGCATCGCATCCGCTGGTGCATCGGCACGCAGTTGCGAGGTGAGCTGGAAGTAGACGAAACCCACCGCCATGAAGCCGAGGAAAATCAGCCCGATCAGCGTGTTGAACCAGGCCATGGCCACCAGGCACACCATCGCCAGCACCAGTGCGATGAACGGCACCAGCGGGTAGCACGGCGCACGGAAGGTGCGCTCCAGGTTCGGTTCGGTTTTACGCAATTTGAACAGGCTGAGCATGCTCATGATGTACATCACGATGGCGCCGAAAACCGCCATGGTGATCATCGCTGCCGTCAGCGTCATGCCGCCGAGATTGATCAGGCCATCACTGTAGATCGCGGCGATGCCGATCACGCCGCCGGCGATGATCGCCCGGTGTGGCGTCTGGAAGCGCGACAGTTTCGCCAGGGAGGCCGGCAGATAGCCGGCGCGGGCGAGGGCGAAGAACTGCCGCGAGTAGCCGAGGATGATGCCGTGGAAGCTCGCCACCAGCCCGAACAGGCCGATCCACACCAGCATGTGCAACCAGCCGGAGCTTTCGCCGACCACGGTTTTCATCGCTTGCGGCAGCGGATCGTTGATGTTCGACAGGGTGCGCCAGTCGCCGACACCACCGGCGAAGAACATCACGCCCATGGCCAGCAACACCAGGGTCAGGATGCCGCTGATGTAGGCCTTGGGAATCGTGCGTTTTGGGTCCTTGGCCTCTTCGGCGGCCATGGCCGCGCCCTCGATGGCAAGGAAGAACCAGATCGCAAACGGAATCGCCGCGAACATCCCGGCAATTGCCGGTGCACCGAACACATCCGAACCAGCCCAGCCATTGAGGGCAAAGTTGCTGAAGCTGAAGGCAGGGGCGACCACGCCCATGAACACCAGCAACTCAGCGACTGCCAACACGCAGACCACCAGTTCGAAGGTCGCCGCCAGCTTCACGCCGAGAATGTTCAGACCCATGAATACGACGTACGCGCCGACCGCGGCATGTTTCGGGTCGAGGGCGGGGAACTGCACGTTGAGGTAAGCGCCGATTGCCAGGGCAATGGCCGGCGGCGCGAAGACGAATTCGATCAGCGTCGCCAGCCCGGCGATCAATCCACCTTTCTCGCCAAACGCGCGGCGACTGTAGGCAAAGGGGCCGCCAGCGTGAGGAATCGCGGTGGTCAGCTCGGTGAAGCTGAAGATAAAGCAGGTGTACATAGTGGCGACCATGAAAGAGGTCACCAGAAAGCCAAGCGTCCCGGCCACGCCCCAGCCATAACTCCAGCCGAAATACTCCCCGGAAATCACCAGCCCGACCGCAATGCCCCACAGGTGTAGCGTGCCCAGCGTGGGTTTGAGTTGTGTGTTCATGCGTTTGCTCCCTGAATGGTTTGGAAAGCTCGGGGAGGGCGTGTGCAGTGGGCGTGCCAGTGTTATGACAGCGGTCGTAAAGGAGGGGAAATTGTCGTGTCGGGGATGTTCGCCTCGAAATGCCGGATTTTTATGCGCCAGTCAGGCGCATGACTGGCTCGGGTGCCACCTTCGTGAGCAGTCCTCAGGTGCTCAGGCTTGTTGGGCAAGACATTCGCGCAGGGCGCTTTTCCAGTCCGGCTGGCTGACTCCCCATTCGCGTTGCAAACGACTGCAATCCAGGCATGAATTGAGTGGGCGGGCGGCAGGCAACGGGTAATCGTTGGATGAAACAGGCAGCAAAGTTGCGCAGGGTTTCCCCTGTTGACGCAACGCTTCACAAATGGCCTGAGCAAAGCCGAACCAAGAGGTCGCCCCCTGAGCAGTGAGGTGATAAGTGCCCCAGCTCACGGTGTCACTCAATTGCCAACGTTCGATCAAGGCCAGAGTGCTATTGGCAAGGGTACCTGCCCAAGTGGGCGCACCGATCTGATCGGCAACCACCCGCAGTTCTGTTTTTTCCTGCAGTAACCGCTGCATGGTCAGCAGGAAATTGCGTCCTTCGGTCGAGTAGACCCAACTGGTACGCAAGATGAGATGTTTACCCTGCACCGCATTGATTGCTCGTTCACCCGCCAGCTTGCTCTTGCCGTAAACCCCGAGTGGATTGGGCGTGTCGTTCTCGTTATACGGCCCGACCTTTATTCCGTCGAATACATAGTCGGTGGAGTAGTGAATCAGCGGGATGTCGAGAGCCCGGGCTTCTTCGGCCAAGATGCCGGGTGCCACGGCATTGATGGCGAAGGCTATTTGCGGTTCGCTTTCGGCCATATCGACCGCTGTATAAGCCGCCGCATTGATGATCAGATCGGGCTGGATTATTTGGACCTTGCGACGAATCTGATCGGAGTGCGCCATGTCGAGCTGATCGCGTCCCAGTACGATCAGCTCGCCCAGATTGCCCAACCGATGTTGCAACTCACGTGAGACCTGACCACGCCGCCCGATGATGAGAACCTTCATGGGGGCAACCTGGTCTCGCCATTGCAGAAGTCGGACTTACTCATCCTTATCGCTCCCCTGCCAGTTTGGCGAGGTACTGACCATATCCGGTTTTGCCGAAGTAGTGAGCGCGCTCAAGCAGCTGTTCGCGGTTGATCCACTTATTGAGGTAAGCGATCTCTTCAAGGCAGGCAATTTTCAGACCTTGGCGATGTTCGATGGTCTGCACATATTGTGAAGCCTCGAGCAAACTGTCATGGGTGCCGGTATCGAGCCAGGCAAATCCACGACCGAAGCGCTCGACCTGTAGATCACCACGTTCCAGGTAGGCGATGTTGATGTCGGTGATTTCGAGTTCGCCGCGTGGAGAGGGCTTGACTGCTTTCGCGATGTCGATCACATCATTGTCGTAGAAATACAAGCCGGTAACCGCATAGCTGGATTTTGGATTTTCCGGTTTTTCTTCGATTGATACGGCACGACCTTCGCTGTCGAAATCAATCACGCCGAAGCGCTCGGGGTCTTTGACCCAATAACCGAAAACTGTAGCGCCAGAAGAGCGTTTTGCCGCGTTCTGTAACTGGCCACCAAAATACGAACCATGGAAGATGTTGTCGCCGAGAATAAGGCACACGGAGTCGGTGCCAATGAACTGTTCGCCAATCAGAAAGGCCTGAGCCAAACCATCCGGCGATGGCTGTTCGGCATAGCTGAAACTCACCCCAAACTGGCTGCCATCACCGAGCAGGTTGCGGTATTGAGGCAGATCCTGAGGAGTAGAGATCACCAGAATTTCTTTGATGCCGGCCAGCATCAATACTGAAATCGGATAGTAGATCATCGGTTTGTCGTAAACCGGCAACAGCTGCTTGGACACACCGAGTGTAATCGGGTGCAGGCGCGTACCTGAGCCCCCCGCCAAAACTATTCCTTTCATCACGCGAGTAACTCCTTGGGATTGATGGCACCCAGGCGTTCACCTTGGTAGCTGCCATCTTGTACACGTTGGCACCACTCCAGATTGTTCAAATACCACTGAATGGTTTTACGCAGGCCGGTTTCGAATGTCTCTGCGGGTTTCCAACCTAGATCTTGTTCGATTTTGCTGGCATCGATTGCGTAGCGCAGGTCATGGCCAGGACGATCCTGGACAAAGGTGATCAGGTCGGCGTAATGCTTTACACCTTCCGGCTTTTGCGGTGCCAGTTCCTCCAGCAGTGTGCAAATGGCCCGTACGACATCGATATTCTTTTGCTCGTTGTGCCCACCGATGTTGTAGGTCTCTCCGATTTTTCCTGCGTTCAGCACTTTGAGCAATGCCCGGGCGTGGTCCTCGACAAACAGCCAATCGCGTACTTGAAGGCCATTGCCATATACCGGCAAAGGCTTGCCCGCCAAGGCATTGAGTATCACAAGCGGGATCAACTTTTCGGGGAAATGAAAGGGGCCGTAGTTGTTCGAACAGTTGGTCAACAAGACCGGCAGGCCATATGTGCGATGCCAGGCGCGGACCAGATGATCGGACGCCGCTTTGCTGGCGGAGTACGGCGAGCTGGGGGCATAGGGCGTTGTTTCCGTAAACAGATCCTCGGCACCATGCAGGTCGCCATAGACCTCATCGGTGGAAATATGGTGAAAGCGGAAAGCACTTTTTTCCGGCTCGGCGAGGGTCTGCCAATAGGCGCGAGTGGCTTCCAGCAGGCTATAGGTTCCAACGATATTGGTCTGGATGAAATCAGACGGTCCGTCGATGGAACGATCGACGTGGGATTCAGCTGCCAAATGCATGATCGCGTGTGGTTGGAAACGGTTCAGCACAGCACTGACAGTCGGCAGATCAACGATGTCGGCTTGAACGAATTCATAGCGAGTGTCGTTGGCAATGGTGGTCAGTGATTCGAGATTGCCGGCGTAAGTCAGCTTGTCCAGGTTAAGCACTTCATGGCTGGAGTATCGAATCAGCTCGCGAACCAGGGCAGAGCCGATGAAACCGGCACCGCCGGTAATGAGGATACGCATGATGGCCAGCCTTTTCAGTAAGTCGATAACAAATGGGTATAGCTTGTCGGCATGACCGGGGTTGCGCAATAGGAGTGTGGGACCGATTTTGCTTTAGTCGAGCAAGCGGAGGACTTTCTACCGAGCGCCTGTGCGTAAGGTGCCTATGAGCACGGTTCAGGAGAATACGTCAGCTACTTTAAAGAACGCCGCCGCCTGATCCTTCGCCGACAGTTGCGGTGCTTCGTCCAGTTGCCAGTCGATGGCGAGCTCCGGATCATCCCAGCGGATGCTACGTTCGGCAGCCGGGTTGTAGTAGTCGGTGGTCTTGTAGAGCGATTCGGCGAAATCACTCAGCACCACGAAACCATGGGCGAAACCCTCAGGAATCCAGAGCTGGCGATGGTTCTCGGCGGACAGTCGCACTGCCACCCATTTGCCGAAATGCGCTGAGCTGCGGCGAATGTCCACGGCAACATCGAGTACTTCCCCATTGATTACACGAACCAGTTTGCCTTGGGTGTTCTCCAGTTGGTAATGCAGACCGCGCAATACCCCTTTGCTTGAGCGCGAATGATTGTCCTGAACGAAATCAGCGTCCAGCCCCGTGGCTTCCTTGAAAACCCTGGCGTTGAAGCTCTCGTAAAAAAAGCCTCGTTCATCACCAAACACCTTTGGCTCGATGATTAGAACACCGGGCAAATCGGTGGTGAATACATTCATGGTGTTTTTCCGGCAATGGGCAGCGACAACCGACATTCTTGCGCAAAGTCGCAGTGGGAGCGAGCCCGCTCGTGTCAGCGGTCATCAAAACACCGCCGTAACGCCCGCATAAACCCACTCTTTACGCTTTCTTTATTCCCCGCGCGCGGCCTCACTCTCGTTCTTTTACAGCCTTCCTTCCGACAATGAACCCACACGCGGCAATACGCCGTAACACGGAGAACTTCCATGAGCGTTCTGGACGGGGTGTCACTGCTTTTGGCAGTGGGGCTGTTCATTTATCTGTTGGTTGCGCTGTTGCGCGCGGACCGGAACTAGGAGCGGCTATGCACAGTTATGACTATTGGCTGATCCTCGCGTTTTTCGCGGTGGTATTGGTCCCGGCGCCGTTTCTCGGGCGCTTCTACTACAAGGTGATGGAAGGCCAGCGCACCTGGCTGACGCCGATCCTCGGCCCGGTCGAACGGGGTTGCTACCGGTTGGCCGGGGTTGATCCACAGGCCGAACAGAGCTGGCAGAAGTACGCCATGGCCTTGCTCGCCTTCAACCTCGCGGGTTTCCTGCTGCTGTTCGCGATCCTGTTATTCCAGGACCATTTGCCACTGAACCCGCAAAACCTGCCGGGCCAGGAGTGGACGCTGGCGTTCAACACCGCCATCAGCTTCATGACCAACACCAACTGGCAGGCCTACAGCGGTGAAGCATCGCTGAGCTATCTGAGCCAGATGGCCGGCCTCACCGTGCAGAACTTCGTCAGCGCCGCCACCGGCCTCGCTGTGCTGGTCGCTCTTTGCCGTGGCATCGGTCGTAAGTCCACCCAATCCCTGGGCAACTTCTGGGTCGACATGACCCGCGCTACCCTCTACGGCCTGCTGCCGCTGTGCCTGTTGCTGGCGCTGTACCTGGTCTGGCAAGGCGTGCCGCAAACCTTCGCGCAATACGTGAATGCGGTGACGATGCAGGGCGTCGATCAGGTGATCCCGCTCGGTCCTGCAGCCAGCCAGATTGCGATCAAGCAACTGGGTACCAACGGTGGCGGCTTCTTCGGCGTCAACTCGGCGCATCCGTTCGAGAACCCGACGGCCTGGTCGAACCTGTTCGAGCTGGCGTCGATCATTCTGATTCCCGTCGCGCTGGTCTTCACCTTCGGCCACTACGTGAAAGACCTGCGTCAGAGTCGCGCGATCATCGCCTGCATGCTGGCGCTGTTCCTGATCGGTGGTGCGACTTCGTTGTGGGCCGAATACCAACCGAACCCGACCCTGAACAACGTCGCTGTAGAACAAACCGCGCCGCTGGAAGGCAAGGAAGCCCGGTTCGGCACCACGGCCACCGTGCTCTGGTCAGTCACCACCACGGCGGCATCGAACGGTTCGGTCAACGGCATGCACGACAGCCTCAACCCGCTCAGCGGCATGGTGGCGCTGGTCAACATGATGGTCGGCGAAGTGATCTTCGGCGGCGTCGGCGCCGGGCTCTACGGGATGTTGCTCAACGTGTTGATCGCGGTGTTCCTCGCCGGCCTGATGATCGGCCGCACCCCGGAGTACCTCGGCAAAAAACTGCAAGCCAAGGAAGTGCAATTGCTGGTGGTGACCCTGATGGTCATGCCGATCGGCGTACTGGTACTCGGCGCGATTGCCGCCAGCCTGCCCGGCCCCGTGGCCTCGGTGAGCAATCCCGGACCCCATGGTTTCAGCCAGTTGCTTTACGCCTACACCTCGGCCAGTGCCAACAACGGTTCCGCGTTCGGCGGCTTCGGCGCCAACACGCCGTTCCACAACCTGATGCTGGGCCTGGGCATGTTGATCGGGCGCTTCGGTTACATCCTTCCGGTCCTGGCCCTGGCCGGCAGCCTGGCGATGAAGAAAACCGCACCGATCGGGCAGAACAGCTTCCCGACTCATGGCCCGCTGTTCGTGACCCTGCTGACCGTGACCATTTTGCTGGTGGGTGGTTTGACCTTTCTGCCGACCCTGGCGTTGGGGCCGATTGCTGACCACTTGAGCATGGCTGCTTTTGGGTTAAAGAGCTGAGGACTATTTGATGAATATGCCCGTAGTAAAACCGGTTGCCGCGAAGGCACCGGAACAACCGAAAACCGCGATCTCGGCCCTCTGGCGCCCGGCGTTGCTGCAAGCCTTCGTCAAGCTCGACCCGCGGCAACTAAAGCGCGCACCGGTGATGCTGGTGGTCGAGCTGACCGCGATCCTGACCACCGTACTGTGCTTCGTACCGGATACGGCGGTACCGACCTTCGTCGCGGCGCAGATCGCGGTGTGGCTGTGGTTCACCGTGCTGTTCGCCAACTTCGCCGAGGCCCTGGCCGAGGGTCGCGGCAAGGCCCGCGCCGATAGCCTCAAGGCCGGCAGCGAAGGCTTGAGCGCGCGCCGCAAAACCAGCAATGGCACCTTCCAGGTGGTGCCGGCCACCAGCCTGCGCAAAGGCGATGTGGTGCGCGTCGAAGCCGGGGAGATGATCCCCGGTGACGGCGAAGTGATCGAAGGCATCGCCGCGGTCAACGAAGCGGCGATCACCGGTGAATCGGCACCGGTGATCCGCGAGTCCGGCGGCGACCGTTCGGCCGTTACCGGCAATACCCGGCTGGTGTCTGACTGGCTGCTGGTGAAGATCACCGCCAACCCCGGTGAGTCGACACTGGACCGCATGATCGCCCTGGTCGAAGGCGCCAAGCGGCAGAAAACCCCGAACGAAGTGGCGCTCGACATCCTGCTGATCGGCCTGACCCTGATCTTCCTGCTGGTGGTCGTGACCCTTCAACCGTTCGCGCACTTTGCCAACGGCAACCTGCCGCTGGTGTTCCTGGTGGCATTGTTGGTCACGCTGATCCCGACCACTATTGGCGGTTTGCTGTCGGCCATCGGTATCGCCGGGATGGATCGCCTGGTGCGTCTGAATGTGATCGCCAAATCGGGTCGCGCGGTGGAAGCGGCGGGGGACGTGCATGTCCTGCTGCTGGACAAGACCGGCACCATCACCTTCGGCAACCGTCGTTGCACCGCTGTGGTCCCGGCTCCAGGGGTGACGGCCCGGGAGCTGGCCGAGGGCGCCTTGTTTGCCTCGCTGGCCGACGACACGGCGGAAGGTAAGTCCATCGTCGAATACCTGCGTGGCACTCAACCGCAGCCTGAGCGGGCCGCCGAGTTGCTGACAGCCGTGCCGTTCAGTGCCGAAACCCGGCTGTCGGGTGTCGACTATCAGGGCCGTGTCTATCGCAAGGGGGCCGTGGATTCGCTGCTGGCCTTCGTCGGTCTCAAACGCACCGATCTGGCCGCGCCGCTGTCTCGGGAAATCGACAAGATTGCCCAGAGTGGCGGTACGCCGTTGCTGGTCTGCGCCGACGGCAAACTGCTGGGCGCGATCCACCTCAAGGACGTGGTCAAACCCGGCATCCGCGAACGTTTTGCCGAGTTGCGCAAACTGGGGATACGCACGGTCATGGTGACCGGCGACAACCCGCTGACCGCTGCGGCGATCGCCGCTGAAGCGGGTGTGGATGACGTGCTGGCCGAAGCCACGCCGGAGAAAAAACTGGCGCGCATTCGTCACGAGCAAAACGACGGTCGCCTGGTCGCCATGTGCGGCGACGGCGCCAACGATGCCCCGGCGCTGGCCCAGGCCGACGTCGGCATGGCGATGAACGACGGCACCCAGGCCGCGCGCGAAGCGGCCAACATGGTCGACCTCGACAGCGACCCGACCAAGCTGCTGGATGTGGTGCAGATCGGCAAGGAGTTGCTGGTGACCCGCGGCGCGTTGACGACGTTTTCCATTGCCAACGACGTGGCCAAGTACTTCGCGATCCTGCCGGCGCTGTTTGCCGCGATCTACCCGCAACTCGGCGTGCTGAACATCATGCACCTGAGCAGTCCGCAAAGCGCGATTCTCTCGGCGATCGTGTTCAACGCCTTGATCATTGTCGTGCTGATTCCGCTGGCATTGCGCGGTGTGCGGGTGCAAGCGGCGAGCGCGGCGGCATTGCTGCGCCGCAACCTGCTGATTTATGGACTGGGCGGGATTCTGGTGCCGTTCGTGGGCATCAAGGCCATCGACATGCTGTTGACGGCGTTGCATTTGGTTTAAGCAAACACACCCACATCCACTGTAGGAGCTAGCTTGCTAGCGATGGGCGTTAACGATAACGCGTTCTGTCTGGATGAACGCGGTGCTCTCCAGTTCATCGCGAGCAAGCTCGCTCCTACAATTCGAGGATTTTGAAATGTCCACAATGATACGCCCGGCCCTGAGCCTGCTGGTCCTGATGACCCTGATCACCGGCGTTGCCTATCCCCTGGTAGTCACCGGCGTGGCGCAGGTTGCGTTCCCCGATCAGGCCAATGGCAGCCTGGTCCGCGATGTCGACGGCAAGGTCCGCGGTTCTTCGCTGATTGCCCAGGATTTCGTCGGTGACGCCTGGTTCCACCCACGGCCATCGGCTGGTGCCTTTGCCACCGTGTCGAGCGGCGCCAGCAACCTGTCGCCGAGCAACCCGGCCCTGGCCGCTCGCGTGATCGACGACGCCAACAAACTGTTGGTGCCCGGTCAGGGGCCGGTGCCGCTGGCGATGGTCACCACCTCCGGCAGCGGCCTCGATCCACACTTGCCACCGGCCGCGATTGCCTATCAACTGGCGCGTGTCGCCGCGGCGCGCAACCTGCCGGTCGCGACCCTGCAAAACCTGCTGGACGCGCACATCGAGCAGCCGCTGATAGGCCCACCGGTGGTGAATGTGTTGGCGCTGAACAGGGCGCTGGAAAAGTTGTAGAGCGGCGGTGCGGCCATTCGCGAGCAGGCTCGCTCCCACAGGGGGACGCAATCCAATGTGGGAGCGAGCCTGCTCGCGAAGACGGCAGAACAGCCACTACATGAACATCTGAAATAAGAGAATCCCAAACATGAGCGACTCCGGCCGCGCCGACGCGCTGTTAGCCAACCTGCCCCGCGACGGTCGTGGCCGGCTCAAGGTTTTTCTCGGCGCCGCGCCCGGGGTCGGCAAGACCTACGCCATGCTGCAAGCGGCCCACACTCAACTACGTCAAGACGTGAAGCTCATCGCCGGTGTGGTCGAGACCCATGGCCGCGCCGAGACCGAAGCGCTGCTCGGTGGCTTGCCGCAGCAACCGCTGGTGCGCTCGGAATACCGTGGCGTGATGCTCGAAGAAATGGACCTCGACGGTTTGCTCGCTGCCAAACCGAAACTGGTGCTGGTGGACGAACTGGCCCACACCAATGCCCCCGGCAGTCGTCACGCAAAACGTTGGCAAGACATCCAGGAACTGCTCGCCGCCGGCATCGATGTGTACACCACGGTCAATGTCCAGCACCTGGAGAGCCTCAACGATCAGGTGCGTGGCATCACCGGCGTGCAGATCCGCGAAACGCTGCCGGACTGGGTGCTTCAAGAGGCCTACGAGCTGCTGTTGATCGACTTGCCCCCACGCGAGCTGCTTGAGCGTCTGCGCGACGGCAAGGTTTATGTACCGGAGCAGGCGCGGGCGGCCATCGATGCGTACTTCTCCCAGACCAACCTCACCGCGTTGCGTGAACTGGCGATGCAAACCGCTGCGGCTCAGGTCGATAACGATCTGGCCCAGGGTTATCGTCAACTCGGTCAGGCGGCGCCAGCCGTGCGCGGGCGCTTGCTGGTCGGCATCGATGGCGATGCTCAGGCCGAGCGTCTGGTGCGTCACGCCAGCCGCGTCGCCCAGCGCCGGCATCTGCCGTGGAGCCTGGTGCATGTGGACACTGGCAGTGTGCGTGACGAGCAGTCGCGCCTGCGCCTGCAAAGTGCCCAGCAACTGGCCGAACGCCTGGGCGGCGAAGTGGTGTTGCTGCGGGCCGGCGAGGTGGCCAAGACCCTGATCCAGCATGCCGCCGAGCGTCGCGCCAGCCTGGTGCTGGTCGGACAGTCCCGTCAGCGATTACGCCGTCGACTGTTCGGTGGTGGTTTGGCGGCGCGTTTGTTGCGCCATGCACGCGGGCTGGAAATCAACGTCATCGACAGCGATCACGAACAGGATCAGCCACGACTACGTCCGGTTCATTCGCTGGTGTGGTTCGACTACGCACTGGCGCTGGTCGCAACCGTACTCGCCAGTGCCCTGGCCTGGGCGGTGGCGAGTGTCTTGCCGCTGCCGAATATTTCCCTGGTGTTCCTCGCCGCCGTGTTGCTGGTGGCGGTGCGCAGCAGCCTCGGCCCGGCACTGGCCTGTGCCGTGTTGTCGTTTCTGACTTACGACTTCCTGTTCATTCCGCCGAATTTTTCTTTCCACATCCAGCGCGAAGAAGACGTGCTGACCTTGCTGTTCTTCCTGCTGATGGCGGCCCTCACCGGCAACCTCGCGGCGCGACAGCGGCGCCAGCTGCAGGCCTTGCGCGACACCCAGGAGGAAACGACCGAACTGCTCGACCTGTCGCGCAAACTCACCGCCGCCACTGATCGTCAGGCCGTGATCAATGCCGCGGCTCATCACTTCGAGGGTTGGAGCGATCTGCAACTGTGCCTGCTCAATCGCGACGGCCAGAGTGGCTGGAAAGTCGAAACCGGTGGCCCGCTGGAATTCACCGAAGCCGAACGCGCGGCCGCCGATTGGGCCTGGCAACACGACCAACCGGCAGGTGCGGGCACCGGCACTTTGCCGTTCGGTCGTTGGTGGTGGTGGCCGCTGTCGGTGGAGGAGGGGCCGCTGGCGCTGCTCGGGGTGTGCGCGAAAGAGGGCCAGACCTTGAGCGGCCAGCGTCGGCGTTTGTTGACAGCGTTGAGCCAGCCACTGGCACAGGCGCTGGCCCGCGCGCAACTGGCCGATGACCTGGAGGCGGCGCGGCTGCACGGTGAAACCGAGCAACTGCGCAGCGCCTTGCTGGCCTCGGTGTCCCACGACTTGCGCACACCGCTGACCTCCATGCGCGGCAGCATCGACAGCCTGCTGGCCCTTGGCGAGGCGATCCCGCTGGAGGATCGCCGCGAGCTGCTCGAAGGTACCCGTGATGAAGCCGAACGCCTCGACCGCTACATCCAGAATCTGCTGGACATGACCCGCCTCGGTCACGGCGCGCTGAAACTGGCGCGGGACTGGGTATCGCCGGCGGACATCGTCGGCAGCGCGCTCAATCGCCTGCGCACGGTGCTGGCGTCGTTGCAGGTCAGTGTCGAGGTGCCGGCGGAGTTGCCGTTGCTGTACGTCCACGCCGCACTGATCGAACAGGCCTTGATCAATGTGCTGGAAAACGCCGCGCGCTTCTCGCCGGCCCACGGTCGTTTGCAATTGAGCGCCGGGGCTGACGACAGCGAGCTGTTTTTCTCGGTGAGTGACGAAGGCCCCGGGATCCCGGAAGCGGAGCGGGAGAAGATTTTCGACATGTTCTACACCGCCGCCCGCGGCGATCGTGGCGGGCAGGGCACCGGGCTGGGGCTGGCGATCTGTCAGGGCATGGTCGGTGCCCACGGCGGGCGGATCAGCGTCGCCGACGGTATCGAAGGACGCGGCACCTGCATCACTTTGCACCTGCCTCTGCAGGCTCAGCCGGCGTTTGAAAATTAAGTGCCGAAGGTGAAGCCTGTTGGTGCTTGCGCTACTCTTTTCCACCTCTTCAGATTGATGTGAATCCATGAGCCAGACCGCGACCATTTTGGTCATCGACGACGAACCGCAGATCCGCAAATTCCTGCGCATCAGCCTCGTTTCCCAAGGCTACAAAGTGCTGGAGGCGGGCACCGGTAACGAAGGGCTGGCCCAGGCCGCGCTGAACAAACCGGACCTGCTGGTACTCGATCTCGGTTTGCCGGACATGGACGGCCAACAGGTGTTGCGTGAGTTTCGCGAGTGGTCGGTGGCGCCGGTGCTGGTGCTCTCGGTGCGTGCCGGCGAAGGGCAGAAGGTTGAAGCGCTGGACGGTGGCGCCAATGACTACGTGACCAAACCCTTCGGTATCCAGGAATTCCTGGCGCGGATCCGCGCGCTGTTGCGACAGGCACCGGTGGGCGAAGCCCAGCAAGCCGCGCTGAGCTTCGGCCCGCTGACGGTGGACCTGGCGTTTCGCCGAGTGCTGCTCGACGGCAGCGAAGTCGCCCTGACCCGCAAGGAATACGCCGTGCTGGCGCAACTGGCGCGCCATCCGGGACGGGTCATCACCCAGCAGCAACTGCTCAAGGACATCTGGGGACCGACCCACACCGAAGACAGCCATTACCTGCGGATCGTGGTCGGGCATTTGCGGCAGAAACTGGCGGATGATCCGACGCGACCACGGTTTATCGTGACGGAGGCGGGGGTGGGGTATCGGTTGTTGAGTGAGGGTGGCCTTTAGGTTTTTTATTGCCTGACCCGGTCTCATCGCGGGCAAGCCCGCTCCCACAAGGATATGCGTTTGTCGATACACCACGGCTGTCTGTGGGAGCGGGCTTGCCCGCGATGAGGTTCTCTTGTTCAACGGAGAACCTCAGGAATCCCGATCATTCTCATACCGATCCAGCGTATCGCGCGCAATCTCCCGTCCCAGCGCGATCAACTCCGGCGCCTTGTAGAACTCGAAAAACCGGCACACCCGCTTCGGCACGTTGATCAGGATGTCAGGCGGATAACCGGCGATCTTGTACTGCGCCAACGAAGTTTGCATCACCTCGAAGCTCTGGTTGATCAGATCCAGCAAGGACGCAGGTCCTACGTTGTCGATAATGAACGAGCCGGTGGCGGATTTCGGAGCACCGTCGCGTTCGGGCGCGGCTGCCGGTTGCTGGGCTTCGGGTTCGGCGGACTCGACCCAGGGATTGATGTCGGCCGCCTCCGCCATCAACGCTTCTTTTTCCAGTAGCAACAACTGCTCGGCGGGTTTGCGCCGGAATGGCAGCTTCGAACCGAGCGAGTTGATCAGGCTGTCGAAGCGGGTCTTGAACGCGGCGGGACGCTGGATTACCGGCAGTTGATAGTGACGCTGGTTGGTGGAGTTGAGATTGACCGCGATGATCAAGTCGCAATGGCTCGAGACCACCGGCACGATCGGCAACGGGTTGAGAATGCCGCCGTCCACCAGCATGCGATTGCCCTGCATCACCGGGGTAAACAGGCTGGGAATCGCCGCCGAGGCGCGCATGGCCTGGTGCAGGCAACCTTCCTGGAACCAGATCTCCTGCTGGTTGGTCAGGTCGGTGGCCACGGCCGTGTAGGGAATGCGCAGGTCTTCGATATTGATCTCGCCGACAATCTTGCGGATCTGCCCGAACACCTTTTCCCCACGAATCGCGCCCAGGCGAAAACTGACATCCACCAGGCGCAGTACATCGAGGTAATCCAGGCTTTCGATCCAGTCGCGATACTCATCCAGCTTGCCGGCGGCGTAGATCCCGCCGACCACCGCTCCCATGGAACAACCGGCGATGCAGGCAATGTCGTAGCCACGCCGTTCAATCTCCTGGATGACGCCAATATGGGCATAACCCCGGGCTCCACCCGAGCCCAACACCAGTGCGACACGCTTTTTCATGAATCGCCCTCGTTTGAATGGTTCAACAATGCGCCCATCGAAGGGCGCGCTTCAATCGCAAGGTCGCTCAGTGAAGTGAGTGCGTCGTTTTATTGTTATGGCGGCACTTGATTATTCTCGCCAGCGCTATAGCTTGCGCAGGCGATGGACGGCACTTTTCCCGTGCCGGACCGTCCTACCTGCATGACTGTTTCTTATCTTTGAGGTGTGAGTGATGAAAGCCTGGATCTGTGTGCCATTGATTGCCCTGGTACTTGCCGGTTGCGCCGGTAAAACCGCCTATCGCGACAGCTGCGGCAGCAGTCTCGACGCGGCGTGGCGTGAACTGGACCTGGCCAAGGCCGAGGGTTTCGCCGGGACTGTCAGCTACTCCAAAGCCCTGTCACTGTTGACCGCGGCCAAGACCCAACAGCAATTCGAAGGCTTTGAAGGCTGCACCAGGAAAGCCGAGAAGGCGCGTTTCTATATTCGCGAATCCCGCGCGGGGCGATAGAAGCAGCTACAAGCTCTAAGCTTCAAGCTACAAGATCACCTTGCTGCAATTCAACTTGCCGCTTGAAGCTTGCCGCTTGCAGCTGTTTACGGAGTAAACCCATGATTAATCGCTTGGTGGCCCATGTCCTGGGCCTGGAAGTTCGTTTGCTGGCGTGTCAGGCCCGCTTGAGTGCCCGCACCGATCCGGAAGCCTTGCACGACCTTCGTACCACGGTGCGCCGGTTGCGCAGCCTGCTGCGGCCATTGCGCGGCTTGCCGGGCGTCGAACAGTTGGAGACGGCGGCCTCCGGGGTCGGCGATCTGACCACGCCATTGCGCGATCGCGAGGTGCTGGCGGCCTACCTGCTCGAGCATGAGCAAGCCGAAGCCGCACAACGGCGCATGGCGCAGATGGCCCGGGCGTATCCGGCAGTGGCGACTAGCACCGAGCTTGCGCAGTTGCTGATGATCCTCGACGCTTTTCCGCGTTTCTTGCGGGCGTCCCAGCGGTCGGGGTTGCTCAAGGGCCTGGGTAAACGCATCGAAAAACGCCTGGCCAAGCAGTGGAAGAAACTCGACGAAGCCCTGCACGATCCCGCCCACGACCGTCATCGTTTGCGACTTTTGATCAAGCGCGTGCGTTATGGCATCGAAGCCTATCCCGAGCTGGATCGTTTGCCGAAAGCGGCGTTGTCCAGGCTCAAGGCGGCGCAGGGCGCTTTGGGGGACTGGCATGACTGTCTGCAATGGTTGGCCATGGCAGAGAAAGAGATGGATTTGCAACCCTGTGTCGCGACCTGGAAAACCACAATGGCCGAGGCCGAAGAACGCTCCGACCGCGTCCTCGACAAACTGGACAAGGCCTGTTTCAAATCCTGATACAAGCGCATTTCCCTTGTGGGAGCGGGCTTGCTCGCGAAGACGGCGGCACATCCAACATAGTTGTGACTGACAGACCGCTTTCGCGAGCAAGCTCGCTCCCACAGGATCTTTGTGTATGGCATGAGTAGCGAGCCGGCTCATCTGCCGGTGAATTTGGCCGGAATACGCGCTGTACAGCCTTCGCCGGCTGGTTAAGATCCCTTCATCCTTTTTTCGCCCCTGAGGTTTTCATGCGCTTTTCCGATCTGCTCGACGCTGTCCGCCGCCAACCGCTGGAGCTGACCATCCCGGCCGGATGGGCGCAGGGGCGTGCCAGTTTCGGTGGCCTGGTGGCCGCCTTGCAGTACGAAGCCATGCGCGCAAAGGTGCCGGCGGATCGTCCGGTGCGCTCGCTGGCGATCACCTTCGTTGGTCCGGTGGAACCCGAAGTGCCGGTCAGTTTTGAAGTCGATGTGTTGCGCGAGGGCAAGGCCGTCAGCCAGGTGCTGGGCCGGGCAATGCAGAAGGGGCAGGTGGTGACCATGATCCAGGGCAGCTTCGGCGCCTCGCGAGCTTCGGAAGTGGCCGTGATCGCGCAACCGGCGCCGGAAATGAAGCATTGGGACGACTGCCAGGAACTGCCGTTCATTGAAGGTGTGATCCCGGAGTTCATGCGCCATCTGGCGATGCGCTGGAGTGTCGGCGGGCTGCCGTTCACCGGCAACACCTCGCGCCAGATGGGCGGCTGGGTGCGGTTGCGTGGTGATGTGAAGGAAGAGGCGATCAGCGAAGCCCACATTCTGGCGCTGGTGGACGCCTGGCCACCGGCCGTGATGCCGCACCTGAAGAAACCGGCCATGGGCAGCACGCTGACCTGGACCATCGAATTCGTCCAGCCCCTGCTGGAGCTGAGTACACTGGACTGGTGCAAATACCTCGTCGAAACCGAACATGCCACCGACGGCTACGGCCATGCCGCGGCGAATCTGTGGGATGTGGAAGGCCGCTTGATTGCCATGAGTCGGCAGACGGTGACAGTCTTTGCCTGATCAATGACGGCGGTGGCGCTCACGCCAGGCGCGCCACCAGCCACCACTGAGGAAAAACCGCGGAAAGGTCAGGAACTGCTCGACCATCAGGCGCGACACCGCATCCTTGCGATCACTGAACGGTTCGGACGCTTGCGCTTCCAGGCTGTGACCGTGACGCTGCAACCCCAGCGCGGCGATCACGCCTATGATGCCGATG
The DNA here is from genome assembly GCF_005502415.1 of Pseudomonas sp. G(2018). NCBI lineage: Bacteria > Pseudomonadati > Pseudomonadota > Gammaproteobacteria > Pseudomonadales > Pseudomonadaceae > Pseudomonas > Pseudomonas sp. G(2018). The sequence goes on from NZ_SCOO01000047.1 coordinate 28,411, forward strand.
GCGACGTTCGCCAGATTCAGGCCGAACACCCCGGAAACAATCAACAGAAACGCGACGATAAACAGCGGCACGGCGATCAGGTGCAACACCAGATTGGTCGGGTGCTGGTGATTGTTCGGGTAGGCACGCCATTGCCAGGCGGGAAGATTGGGGTGACGTTTGCCCATGATGCTGATCCTCGAATCCATGTGAACTACATGATTGAAGGATAGGCCCGGCCAATGCGGGCGGCGAATCAAGGATGGCTATCGAAGTGATAGGGGCCATGGGCAATATTGATGTTGACCTGGCGAGTCCCTTCGCGAGCAGGCCCTTACAGCTTGAGCTGCCCTATGGCCTTGCTCAACTCCCCGGCCAACAACGCCAACTCATTACTGGTAATCGCCGAAGCGACCGTCTGCTGCACGGTGTTCTCGGTGACATCACGGATGCTCACCACCGCCCGGTTCATCTCTTCCGCCACCTGGCTCTGCTGCTCGGCCGCCACTGCGATCTGGGTATTGCTTTCACGCATCTGCGCCACCGCCCCGGTGATTTGCGCCAGGGCAGTGCCAGCCTCTTGCGCCTGTTGAACGCAGTCGTCGGCCTTGAACGAACTCTCCTGCATGAAGTCCACGGCATCCCGGGTGCCGGCCTGCAGCGCCGCCACCATCACGGTGATCTCGTCAGTGGACGTCTGCACACGCTTGGCCAGGTTGCGCACTTCATCGGCGACCACCGCAAAGCCACGGCCCATTTCACCGGCCCTGGCTGCTTCAATCGCGGCGTTCAGCGCCAGCAGGTTGGTCTGCTCGGCAATGCTGTGGATCACATTGACCACACCGTTGATCTTCTGGCTGTCTTCGGCCAGACACTGAATCATCTCGGCGGTCTGCTGCACCCCGGTGGACAAACCGGCAATCGACTGCTGTACGCGCATGACCACCGCCTGCCCGCTGCCGGCCAGGGTATCGGCCGATTGCGAGAGGTCGCGGGTGGCGCCGGCATGCTGGGCGATGTGGTGGACCGTGGCGGTCATTTCGTTGATCGCGGTGGCGGCCTGATCGGTTTCACTCTGCTGGCCCAACATGCCGTGGCGTACTTCATTCATGCTCGACGCCAGCCGAGCGGCGCCGTCGTCCAGTTGGCGAGCAGTGTTGGCGACGGTGTTGACCACCCGTTGATAACCGGCCTGCATGGCATTGAACGCATTGGCCATCTGCCCGACTTCGTCGTTGCATGCCAGCGGGACGCGAGCCGAGAGGTCGCCGGTTTTTTCGACATGGAGCATCACGTCTTTCAAGGTATTGAGTTGGCTGAGCAGGAAGCGGATCAGCAATTGCGACGCGCCGAGCATCGCCAGCATCAGGATGAACACCGCCACGGCATAGTTCGTGAAGCGCTCGCCGAACACCTGGCTCAGGCTCGGACCCTGGGCAATCACCGCGACCTGCTGGCCGTCCGCGCGTGTGAATACCTCGGCGCCAATGAGCAGGTTGTCACCGAAAATCGGCAGGGCGTTGATCTCGACCCAGCCGTTTGCATTGCTCAATTCAGGTATGGGTTGCCCATTGAGTACCGGTGCCTGGCCGCGGCTGAAGGTCAACAGGTTCTCGGCTTTGGGCAGAGGCTGCCCGGCGGGCCAGGCGCTGAGCAAATGCGCCTGGGTCTGGGCCGATGCCTGGGCTGCGTGGTTGCGGGCCTGCTGTTCGAGTTGAACGGCGTACAGCACCAACAGCAGGGTCGTGACGAAGGCGACGGCATTGACCGCCCAGAATTTGTATTTCAGCGAGATATTGCTAAGCCAGGCACCCATGGAGGTCTTCTCTGATAGCGGAAACAGTTTTGGCAAGGTGCCAGCATTTTGCCGCTATTCAGGGTGCCGAATCTTGATATGGATCAACAGGCACTGCATTCCCTTGTGGGAGCGGGCAAGCCCGCTCCCACAGGAATTTGTCTGTTTATAGGGGAGGGGGGGGCAACCCGTAAAACGCCCGCGCGCAGGCGGTGGTGTGCGCCGCCAGGTCTTCCTGAGTCTCCCCACGGTGCAACGCCACCTCCCGCAACACTTCCGTCAGGTACGCCGGTTCGTTGCGACCATTTTTCGGCTTTGGACGCAGGCTGCGCGGCAGCAGGTACGGTGCATCGCTTTCGAGCATCAGGCGTCCGCGCTTGATCTCTTTGACCAGCGGATGCAAATGCGTGCCCCGGCGTTCGTCGCAGATCCAGCCGGTTATGCCGATGTGCAGGTCCATGTCGAGGTAACTGAACAGCGCCTTTTGTTCCCCGGTGAAGCAGTGCACGACCGCCGCCGGCAATTGGTCGCGGTAGTCACGCAGGATCTCCAGCAGACGCTGACTGGCATCGCGCTCATGCAGGAACACCGGCAACTGCAACTCGACCGCCAGCGCCAGGTGCTCTTCCAGGACTTTTTCCTGTTGCGGGCGGGGCGAGAAATCACGGTTGAAATCCAGGCCGCATTCACCCACGGCAACCACGTTCGACTCCTTGAGCAGACTGCGCAGGTGGCGGGCGCTGTCGGCGTTCCAGTCGCTGGCGGCGTGGGGGTGAATGCCGGCGGTGGCGAACAGCCGTTGCCCGCTTTGATCCAGTTGCCGGCACAGCTCCAGCGCCTGCTCGCTGCCCTCGACGTTGGTGCCGGTGAGCACCAATTGACAGACACCGGCGGCATAGGCCCGGTCGAGTACAGCCTGGTGTTTGTCGGCAAAGCTGGGGTTGGTCAGGTTGACGCCGATATCGATGAGTTGCATGGTGCTACCTCGGACCAAAGGCCGGAAAGCATATCAGAGCTGTAGATTTATAAGAAAAACCAAGAACTACAACGAGTTATAGCTGTCTTTTGATTCCGCGAGGCAGGACAGGATGGTCAAAGTGCCATCACTGTGCCAGTCTTTCGCACTTTGCCAGCGTCTCAGGCGCCCGGTTTCAGACATTTTGATTGCATGAAAATACCCATGCGATCGACCCGAATTCTTTCCGGAGAGTGGATGATTCGTCCCTCGGTTTTGCTACTGCTGTGTTGTTCGCTGCTGCTGCCGATGTCGGCGGTTGCGCGTCTGCCCGGACCGCTGCAAGCCGTGCCGGCGGCCAAGGTGCGCGACCTGACGGAAATTCGCAGCAGTCGCGTGTTGCGGGTCCTGGTTAACCAGAGCCGCAACAGTTCCGGCGAAGTCCAGGGCCAGGCCATCGGCGTCGAATATCACCGTTTGCGCGCCTTCGAGCAGTACCTCAACGGTCACGCCCGTGACGGTCAGGAAATCACCCTCAAGATCATCCCCAAGGCCAAGGATCAACTGCTCGGCGCATTGCAGCGCGGGGAGGGCGACCTGGTGGCTCCCGGGGAATTACTCGACCTGCGCCCGGGTTTCGCCGTCAGCACCAGCGAACCGATTGCCAGCAACATTCCCTTGGTGTTGGTGGGGATCAAGGGCGAACGTCGCTACACCCGCCTCGAACAACTGTCGGGCAAAACCCTCGCGCTGCCCACCGGCAGTGCCGCTGGCGATGCGGTCAGCCAGATCAATCAGAAACTCGCCCTGAACAAGCTGCCTCCGGTCAATATCGAATGGGTCGACCCAAGCCTGGCGGTCGAGGATGTGCTGGAGATGGTCCAGGGGGGGATCTTTCACCTGACCATCGTCGAGCAACCGATTGTCGAGCGTTGGGGCAAGATCCTGCCGAAGTTGCGCCTGGACCGGCAGGTGCAGATCAGCGAGCCGGGCGAGGAGTACTGGTTCGTGCGCCGCGATGCATCGATGCTGCGGGCCAGCATTGACCGATTCCTCGGCGGCTACAAAAAACCGTCGGATCAGGACGCGGCTTTTCTGCGGATCTATCGGCGTCTCTATCAAGTCCATTATCCCTTGGCCAAGGCTGACCGCCAGCGTCTGGAAAAGCTTCGCCCGGTGTTGCAGAAACACGCCGACGCCCAAGGCATGGACTGGCTGAATCTGGCGGCGTTGGCGTTCAAGGAGTCCGGCCTGCAACCCAAGGCCCGCAGCGGCGGCGCTCCGACCGGCCTGATGCAAATCACGCCATCCGCGGCCCAGCGGGTGGGGGTCAGCAATATTCACGATCTCGATGCCAATGTGCAGGCCGGGGCCAAGTACCTGGCGATGATTCGCCGCAAGTTCTTCGCCAGTCCCAAGCTCAACGAGCGCGAGCGCATGGCCTTTGTGTTGGCGGCCTACAACATCGGCCCGGAACGGGTTCAGGGGATGCGTACCGAGGCGCGGCGGCGGGGCTTGAATCCCAATCAGTGGTTCTTTCAGGTTGAGCGCATCGCCATGGAGCAGGTGGGAATGGGACCTGTCAGCTATGTTAATAGCGTGAACAAGTATTACCTGGCGTTCGATCGGGAGCGGGAGTCGTTGGAGCCCCAGGGGCAAAAGGTTGTCCTGCGGAAATGATCGAATAAACTGAAGTGTTATAGCGGTTTTTTGCGCTTTAAATATAATTTTTACTGATTAATATGGCGGCCAACCAACACACACTCACAATGGATGACACAGCATGAGCACACTGATCAACAAGGTTCTGTTTACCCGCGCCGGCTACGGCCTGACCGTTCTGCGAATTTTTGTCGGCATCATCTTCGCTGCCCACGGCGCGCAGAAACTCTTCGGCGCGTTCGGTGGTTACGGCCTGGCCGGCACCGCGCAGTACATGGAAAGCATCGGCCTGGCGCCGGGCTATCTGATGGCGATGCTGGCGGGCGGGACCGAGTTCTTCGGCGGTCTGGCACTGATCATCGGCCTGCTGGCGCGCCCGGCAGCTTTGGGACTGACTTTCCTGTCGCTGGTGGCGATCTTCTCGGTGCACATCAGTAACGGTCTGTTCATGGCCAACAACGGCTATGAGTTTGCCCTGGCCCTGCTCGGTGGCAGCATCGCGGTATTGATCGAAGGGGCTGGCAAACTGTCGGCCGACCGGGCTATCGCGGGTTGATTGATACCGCTCAGCGAACGTTTCTGTGTTTAGCCGCTCAAAGCTCTACACCCCTGAGAAATTCGAGGCACGCTATGACAGCGAATTGCAAAGGCAAGGAAGTTAACGGCCACCAGGCTCCACGTCTCATGTTGCCTGCCCTGGTATTCGGGCTCTTGCTCTCACCGCTGGCCATGGCGGCCGGTGACGGCACCGCAGCGGTGGGCGGTGGTCTTGGCGGAGCGCTGGGTAATGTGGTCGGGGGGCAATTGGGCGGCAGTACCGGCGCTGCAATTGGTGCCGGTGTGGGTGGCGCGGCCGGTAGTGCGGTCGGCGCCTCCAAGGGCAGCCGTACTGAAGCGGCGGTCGGCGGCGGTCTGGGGGCGGCGAGCGGTTCAGTGATCGGTAACAGCATTGGCGGCTCAACCGGCTCGACCATCGGTGCGGGCCTTGGTGGGGCGGCAGGTGGCGCCGTCGGCAACAACCTGGGCAGCGATAACGACAGCCATTCCGGTGGCGGTCACAAACATAAACACAAGCATAAACACAAAAATAAACACCACTGAGTCGGCAATGCCGACAACGGAAACCCGGCCATGCTCCGGGTTTTTTCATTTTTGTTGCAGGGTTGGATTGACCGATTGTCTGCCTGATCGAACGTGCAGCCTCGCTGCGGCCTCGAAATTCCAGGGCCTGCCTTCAAGGTTCTTTGCGAGGTGCACCATGAGCGCTGATCCGAAAGACACCGACGTTGACGATACCCCCGAGTATCCGCTGCCTTCACCGACCGACCCTTTGAGCCGCGATCAGCGTCCACCCGACGATGACGCGGGTGTCGAGCAAGTCCCCAATGAAGACGTCAGACGCACCGACGTCGAGGTGACCCCGGATAACCCGGACATTGCCGATAAAGATGGTTCCAGCGAACCCAGTTGATTCGCGCCCCTCGATGCCATGCCGCTCGTCGATTGAATGGCACACCTGAAAAGTGGCTGCTGCCAGAAGTCAGGTAAGCCACTTTGGAAGGAGTGCACCATGATCAAGTCAAAATTCACGGCCCTGACAGTGGCCGGATTGTTGTCACTCGGTTCATGGGGGGCATTGGCCGGCAACGATGCGCCAGTCGACAAGGGCGGCATGCCGCCATCCACGGAAATGAACGCGGGCTCGGGGCCCGAGAATGCACTTCCGCCGGGCACGATTGGCGGTGGGAATGGTGGGGATGCCAATGGGAGCAGCACCAGCGCGGGGGAGAGCAGAGGGGCAGGGAGCGGTGGAAGTACGATGGGGAGCGGTTCTGGGAGTGGGTCTGGAGGATCAGGTAGTTCGGGGGATAGTTCGGGGCGTTCTGGAGGCTAAATTGGTCAAATTTTTGGTGATTAAAACCCGGCAGATTGCTGGGCTTTTGGCTTGTTAAAAATTAAAACAAGTCCTCGTTTAAAGTTTTCATGCGCTTATAGTGCTATTAAGAATCTGCCGTTAGAGCTATCCAAGGATATGTTCTAACTAAGCCTTTGATACTGTCAGTTTTTTTTTTGTGTGCGGGCCAGTAATGGCCTGCCACAAGGCAGACCTCAGTTTCACCACGTTGACCTGATAAACCGATCCGTCGGTCGGGAAGTGTTCCCTAGTCTTGATGATCTTGCGCAATTGGGCGTTGATGCTCTCGATCACATTGGTTGTGTAAATCACTTTTCGAATGGTCGGCGGGAACATGAAAACGGGGTGACTCGATCCCAGGCCCGTCGCCAAGCGGCCACCACAGTCGGATATTGTTTCCCAAGGTCCATTTTCGAACGCATCCAAAGCGTGCTCGTCGGCGTTGTTGTGTTGCAGCTAGTCAGCATCACCGAAAGAATTCCGCCATTGACGGTGAAAGGCTCGCTGTTCTTCTATGTCGCTCGTAATATTTTGATCCTCAAAATCAAAAATACTGACAATTTGATCGAAAGAGGCTTTTTCTCCCAGCTTCGTTTCGTAAGCAATTGCTCCATTGCTCATTTGAGAACACATTGAGGACGGGAAAACATTGATTTTCGCTCCTTTACAAAGGAATTGTATATCAGGGAACTCTAGCCTAATTTGTGCGAGACATGAGTATAAGTCATGATCGGTATAGGTTTTTCTAAATCCGTTTTTTCTAATAAATGTTAATTTACTGTAGTGGTCTATTAAGATGGCGGTCTCTATGGTGTTCTTGAGTTTTATTTTGATTTTTCTTTTGGGCATAGGTGTATTAAGCTTTCCGCAGGGTTGTATCAAATGTGAATTGGTGATTGGCTGGTTTGGTGTTATTTGAATTTATTTTCGGGCTAGCGACTCTAACCATTTTTTATAAAATTTTTTTTGTTCTTCAATGTCGTTTGTAATGTGTTCATCTTCGTAGTCGAAGATTCGTACTAAGTCTTCGTCCTCGCTAGGCTTTCCAATTTTTAGTTCGTATGCGACAAGCCCCTTTGACATCTGGGATGACATTCTTGAAGGATGAACATTTAACTTTGAACCTTTGCAAAGAAATTTAATTTCAGGGTGGTCAGCTCTTAACATGCCGAAGCATATATATAAATCGTAGGCAGAGTAAGATTTTTTAAATCCATTTTTCATTTCAAGTGTAAGTGTTGGTTCTCTTCTGTCAAACTCAATAGTGGCCGTTTCAATATTGCCTTTTATATCAATCATTATTTTAATTTGCTTCATGGTTTCTTCCTATATGGGTTGGGTATTGAGAATCCTTTGTAGCTGCCATCATCATAGACGGGCGTGGCACCGACGATATCATCATTTTTTATTCCACCAGGAAATGCGATTTCAACTTCTCGCCTGTGGGGTGACATTAGACCGAGCTCCTTGTTTACATCTATTCCGTTGATGTTTTTCAGTACGTAAATATACCCATCGATAAGTCCATAGCCGGTAGCAAATCTTTTTGCTTCACTTTCTTTGGTTGACGTGCTGACGAAGTAGCTAGGAGGATTTCGGTTGTCCACGGCGTGTAAATAAAGATCGGTACTATCTCCCCAAGGCTCAAATCCGGCCTCAAAAATTTCCCAAGGTTCTCTATCATCCCCTCGATAGAGATAATAATTTTCTTTTGGACTTGGAGGACTGGGCTCCCCCTCATCAACCTTAACCTTCGCGCTCGGATCCCGCTCCCCCGTCGCCGGCTTCTTGCATCCACCCGCACCCGGACAATCGGCCAACCCCAACGGATCCACCCACCCCGTCGGATTCGGCACATACCGATAGGCATTCAACCCGCCGGCCAGCTTCACCGGGTCGGGTGTCAGGTAGCGTCCCGTGTCGGGGTGGTAGTAGCGATGGCGGTTGTAGTGCAGGCCGCTTTCGGCGTCGAAGTACTGGCCCTGGAAGCGCAGCGGTTGCTCGAGTTGTTCGCCGCCGCCGTGGGTCAGTTGGCTGAGCTTGCCGTAGGCGGTGTATTTCGCCGACCAGACGATGTCGCCGCCGTAGTCGGTGAGTTCCTGCGGGGTGCCGAGATGGTCGAGTTGGTAGTAGAACGGGCAGGCTTTTTTCGGGCCTTTGCCGTCGAGCAGCGCCAGGGGGCTGAAGCTGCCGGGTTCGTAGAGGTAGCTGCGGTAGTGGGTTGGGCTGCTTTCGGCGACGAGTTGGTCGCCCTGCCAGAAGAAGCGGGTGGTGTGGCCGTCGACGGTCTTGGCGA
>NZ_SCOO01000048.1:0-35724 GCF_005502415.1 Pseudomonas sp. G(2018)
GGGGGGGGGGTGCAGCGTTGAACCGTAGAGCACGTCGATGCAGGCCATCCGCCGACCTTTGGGCAGTGTGGAAAAGGGAAGTCCCGGCCCGTTTGATATTTGTCAACGCCAGCGACATTGCGCCGGCGCAGTCTGATTCAACGCGGGTGCTGAATCCGGCGTTGAGCCCCATCTGTCTGGAGTCGAATCATGAGCCAGTATCGACGGTTGTTACTCATCATCCACCTTGCCCTGGGCCATTCTCCGGCCATCAGCCATGCAGCAGCGCTGGCCCGGGCCAGTGGTGCGAGTTTGCATATCGCCGCCCTGGTTCCATCGTTGAGCTTGTTGTCGCTGCTCGAAAATGGCGACCGGGAAAAGGCAAGGGAGCGCTACCTGCAGGACCATCGCGATTGGCTGAAGGATCAGGAAAAACTGCTGCGCGGCAGAGGGGTCGACGTGACCACCGAGGTGGCCTGGGCTGATGACATGAGGCAAGACATTCTGGATTACGTCGCAGAATTGCAGCCCGACCTGTTGATCAAGGAAATTCAACATGAATCGGCGCTCAAGCGCGCGCTCTTTACCCCGCTGGATTGGCGATTGCTGCGTCAGTGTCCGGTACCGGTTTATCTGGTGGGCGGTTCCGGTCACGCCTTGCCCCGCAAGGTGGTGGCGGCCGTTGACGCGTCGGCTGGCGAGTCTGAGTACAGCGAACTCAATGATCGCATCATCCAACAGGCCTCCAGCCTGGCCATACAGTGTGACGCCGAGTTGCACCTGCTCTATGCCCACGACATTTCAGAGGACTATCTGGAAGAGTTGAGCGATAGCTTGAAATTGTCAGTGCTGAGCAAAGGGGTGCGCAAAGAGTTGGAAAAGTCGTTCCTGGCATTTGCCAGCCAGTACGGTGTTCCCGCCGACCGCCGGCATTTCGTTTTGGGTCACCCCGTCACGGCACTCAGTGAATTTGCCAGCGAGCATCATGTGGATGTGATTGTGATGGGTAGAGCCCAGTACCAAGGCCTGGAGCACCCTTTAGGCAGTACGACCGAACATATCCTGTATCAGGTGCCCTGCAGTGTAGTGGCGGTCTAGAGAGGTCCCGGTCGCACATTGGCACGGGCAATGCTCAGACGTGATCAAAGGCTCCATTTTCCGCCAGCAAGGTGGCAATCAGGGCCGTGCTGTCGAGTACCTCCAGGTGACGCGTGACACAGTCAGGCGGCAGGCGAAACGGCGACACGGAATCAGTGATCGCAATGTGTTCAAAAAGAGGCTGGTCGAACAGCCGACTGCCTGCGGTAAACAAACCGTGGGTGGCGGCTGCGAACAGTCGGACGGCGCCGGCCTTTTGGCAGGCGAGGCCGGCATGGGTCAGCGTTTCACCCGTGCTGATCAGGTCGTCGAAAACGATGGCAGTCTTGCCTGAGACTTCGCCAATCAAGAGAGTACCCGTCAGCGTGGCATGATCGCGGTGCTTTTCCATCAAGGCACTGCCGACCGAACGTCCCAGTTGCCGTTCCAGGGCCTGACGAAACTGCTCGGCGCGCTTGGTTCCCCCTGAGTCCGGGGAAACGGCAACCACTTCGGCATCGCCGACGAGCCCGGCGAAATGCCCGGCGAACAGTTCGTTGCACTGCAGATTCCAGGCCGGAATGCGAAAGGCGTTGTCGAACGCTGCCGGATTATGCACGTCCAGGGCGATCAGGCGATCCACGCCACAGGCTTCAAAAAAAGCGGCGACATAACGTGTAATGGTCGGGTCCTGAGGCTGGTTGCGGCGATCCTTGCGCCCGTAGCACAAGTAAGGAGCCACCACTTGCACACGACGAGCGTCGGCATCCTTGAGTGCGCCGCAGAAGAAGAGCAGGCGACACAGCTTATCGTTCGCGCTCTGCTGACCGTCCCCATACAAGGAGTGGAACACCACCACGTCACGACCGCTGACCGGGTCCAGCGGTCGGCATTTATGTTCGCCGTCTTCATAGTCGCGCTCTTCGTGGCGCGCCAGTTGACAACCAAGCCGCTGAGCGACGCGACTTGCATAACATTCAGTGCCTTTGAGGGCAAAAAGAAGCGGGGGCTGGGGCAGCATGCATGGGCTCCTTGGAGGCCGGGTTTGAAATGCGCCTCACCTGAAATGCCACGTATCCATCATCTATACCGCATTGCCGCGATAGAGCCTGAGTGACGGGACGACCCTCGAACGGTCGCTGGGTCAGCGCACGGCCCCATGACGAACAACGTCAATGCAAAACTCCGTTTCGTAGGGAGGTACGTTGCATTCGACGATGTCACCGGCCGCCACTTGCAGATGCACGCCGACAATGTCGGCATGAATCGGCTGTTGGCAAACATGGCGGTCGACCAATACCGCAGTGTAGACCCGACTCGCCCCGAGTTGTGCCAGATACGCGCAGGTGCGCAGGAGTGAATGGCCTTCGTAGAGCACGTCATCGACCACCAGAAGGGTGGCGTTGGCAAGGTCCAATTCACCCAAAAGCGGATTCTCGGTTAATTGCGTGTGAGCGTGCAGCACCTGGAGGTCATCGGCATAGCGCTTGACCTTGAGGGGGTAGAGGGGCAGTTCCGGCTGACCGGTTTGATGTGAAAGATGCTGGCGCAAGCGCTCAGCCAGCGGCTCGCCACGGCGCTGGATGCCAATCAATGCTGCTTGGCAGGGTGGCAGCAGCGCCGTGGCCTGCCGTGCCATCGCCTGTAGCACGTCTTCGAGTTCATCGCTGTCGTACAAGCGCAACCGCTGACTGGGCAACACGGTCGACATGGCAACCTCCTGTGAGCCCTGTGCACTCACCCCGTGCGAGTGCGGTTTGGTCAAGGTAACCCCATTGGCCCTGGCCCGATTGATATTGATCAACCACGATGAAATGAAATACGGATCTACCCAGGGAGCGCCAATCCCATGTTCGCCTGTGCAGGACCTACTCCAGGGACCGGTAGATGCCCAGTCATTGGGCGGTCTTGCGCGGGCACTTGATATAAATCAACGCCAGGGCGGCATCAACGGAGGACTCTGAACTGGAAACGCCGGTGTCTGTTACACGAAGAGACATCAACTGTTCCCGTAGAGGGTATCTGAAGGCGCCAAGCCCCATCTGGAGTCGGATCATGAGCCAATATCAACGCTTATTACTGATCATCAACCCGGCCCTGCGCCTTTCGCAGGCCATCAACCACGCGGCGGCCCTGGCCAAGGCCAGTGGTGCGAGTTTGCATATTGCTGCCTTGATTCCGTCGTGGAAGCTGTTGTCGCTGCTCGAAGAGGGCGACCGGGAAAAGGCTCGCGAATGCTTCCTGCAGGACCATCGCGATTGGTTGAAGGACCAGGCGAAAAACCTGCGAGGAAGGGGCATCGACGTGACGACGGAGGTGACCTGGGTCGATGACATTCAGCAAGACATTCTTGATCACGTCGCGGAAATGCAGCCCGATTTGTTAATCAAGCAAGTGCAGCATGAACCGGCGCTCAAGCGGGCGTTCTTCACTCCACTGGACTGGCGCTTGCTGCGCCATTGCCCGATCCCGGTTTATCTGGTCGGTGAAGGCGGGCTTGCCTTGCCGCGCAAGGTGGTGGCAGCCGTTGACGCTTCCAATACGGAGCCAGAGGGCAGCGAGCTCAATGAGCGGATCATCAAACAGGCGTCTGGCTTGGCCTTGCAGTGCCAGGCCGAATTGCATTTGATGTTCGCCTGCGACATTTCGACCGCCTATCTGGGCGACATGGGCGGCGGTGGCTTGACGCTTGCGGACCTTGGCAGTCAGTTGCGCGAGGAACTGGAAAAATCATTCCTCGACCTGGCTGATCAATACGGTGTGCCCGCTGACCGCTGGCATTTCATTGAGGGGCACCCTGTTTCGGTACTGAGTGAGTTCGCCCATGCGCACAGTGTGGATGTGATCGTGATGGGACGAATCCAGTCTCGTGGCCTGGACAAGCTCCTGGGCAGCACGACCGAACACATCCTGTATCAGGTGCCTTGCAGCATTCTGGCGGTCTAGAGCGGACAGGGCCCTGATATGACGAAACGAAAGGTGTAATGGCCTGAGGAGGATTCCCTATGGATCAGAGTCCCTCACTGCAAACGACCTTGCAGAATCGGGCGGCGGCCGGTCGAAGTCTCGTGGAACCGTTGCACAAATATGCCCACAGACCCGACGTCATCGTCCTCGCTTTGCCCCGTGGTGGCGTTCCGGTTGCCTATGAAATCGCCATGGCGCTGGGTGTTCGTCTTGACCTGCTGCTGGTCCGCAAACTCGGCGTTCCCTCCCATCCGGAGTTCGCCATGGGGGCCATTGCCAGCGGTGGCATACAGGTACTCAATGACGACGCGCTGCGGGCGCATCCGATAGATCGAGCCAGTTTCCAGGCGGTGGTCGCACGGGAAACACAGGAGTTGGCGCGTCGTGAACAGGTCTATCGGGGAGCCCGCCCACCGATGCAAATCAAGGGGTAGGTGGTGATCCTGATCGACGACGGGCTGGCGACAGGCTCCTCGATGATGGCAGCGGTTCGAGCGGTACGCGCACAGGCGCCGTCACGTATCGTCGTCGCGGTACCGGTCGCGCCCCTGGAAACGGTCGAGGCATTGCGTGGCGAAGTAGATGAGGTCATTTGTCCGCTGACTCCTGAATGGATGATCTCGATCGGCTACTGGTACAGGGACTTTTCCCAGACCTCGGATGAAGCGGTTATCGATCTCTTGCAGAGGGCCTGGCAGCGAGAGTCTTCAGCCGGCGATAGCGTTGGAGACTCTCAATGATTGAAACGCGCTCTCGACAGCTGGACTTGGAGGTCGTTGCGTTAACCGCCGATTTGTACCTGCCGTTGAATGCCCGCGCGCTGGTGATATTCGCTCATGGTAGCGGCAGCGGGCGTTCAAGTCCGCGCAACCAGTACGTTGCCCAGTCACTGGTCAAACGGGGGCTGGGCTCGTTGCTGTTCGACCTGCTTACGGAGCCGGAGCAACGTCTGGACAACTTCACCCGGTCGCTGCGATTCGATATCGCTCTGCTGGGCAGGCGACTGGTGGAGGTGATTGACTGGGTCGGCCGGGATGTGGAATTGCAGTCGCTGCGCATCGGCCTGTTCGGCGCCAGTACCGGCGCCGGCGCGGCACTGGTGGCGGCAGCCGAACGCCCGGATGTGGTCGCGGCAGTGGTCAGCCGGGGCGGGCGAACCGACCTGGCGGGTGGGGCACTGGATCGCGTCAGAGCGCCCACCTTGCAGATCGTTGGCGCCCTGGATCCGGTGGTCATCAATCTGAATCGCCAAAGCAGCCATGCCTTGCGCTGTGTTCAACACCTGGAAATCGTGCCAGGCGCCACGCACCTTTTCGAAGAGCCCGCAACCCTTGAGGAAGTCGCCAGGCTCGCTGGCGACTGGTTCGAAAAGTACTTGCATGTCCCCACCCCTGAAGGGGTATGCACTGATCCTCACACGCCAAACGGATAGGTTTCATCTTCCGGTTCCAATGCCTGGCTTTTCGGCAAGGGCAACGTCGTGACGGGTTTCGTTTGCTCAATCCAGATCATGGCGTCGAATTGTTCCGCCAGCATCGCTTCGAAGTAGTGACTGCCTCGCTCGCTTTCGGGACGGTAAATCACACCGATAGCCCGTTCCAGCAAGGACGTGGACAGGGCTCCACGTAATTCTTTTCGCTGCGGGTCTCGCCAGTCGGTCAACGACGCCGGAACGCCAGCCTTGAGAAATTGGTGTTCCCAGCTGTCGGGCCGGGAGGGGCGCACGTCCTTGATCAACATCTCGCCGTCCCAGTCATCGGCGGCGGCCACCTGGCCGCGGTCGGTGGCCATGCCGATCAGTACCACATCGCGCCCAAAGGCGCTGCGGCACAGTTGACCGATATTGAATTGTCCTTTCCAGCCCATTTCCGTGGCGGCTGCATTGCCGATATGGGAATTGTGGGCCCAGACCACGGCCTTGGCTTGCGGCCCCCGGTGTTCAAGCAGTGCGCGCAATGTATCGAACATGTGCCGGTCACGCAGGTTCCAGGACGTCGTCGAGCCTCGATAGATCGCCCGGTAGTACTGTTCCGCTGCCATCACTACCCGTGCGTTTTGCGTTGCATTGAAGAAGGCTTCGTCGTCGCGGATGAGCCCGGCCAATTGTTCAGCCAGCATGGCATTGAGCTGCTCGATCACTGGCTGTTCACAAGGCATGACACCGCCACGCTCGACGAAGTGGCCGTACAGCGCCGGATCATCCTGCCACGGCGTCAAACAGCCATAGCGTCGCCGGGCTTCATGGGCCAGAGGCGGGTCGACCCGGTCCATCGACATGGCCGGCGTCCGGCCAGTCTGCTTCGACCGCCACGATATTGAACCCGTGCCGCTCGATCAGCCTTTGGGTAATCGCTGCCCGGGTTCGATAAAAGTCGCTGGTTCCATGGCTCGCCTCGCCGATCATCACGACGCGCGCATCGGCGTAGCGATCGAACATGTCGGCAAAAGCGGGGGAGTCCGGTTCCGGCAGTGGTTCAGCGTATCGACGCAGCAGGGGGGCTATGTCAGCCGTGGGAGGTTGACGTTGCTGACCGTAGAGTTTTTCCAGCAATTTGTGCGGTGAGTTCAAGAAGGTTATCCCCCGTATGGAAGGGTTGCAGCCTGCTTGATTATTCCTACACCGCGATGCAGCCGATTTTCCAGCCAGAGCGCCATGAAGGCTGAGGCCGATCAGCCTGATTTGCGCGGCGAACTGATCTTTCGCGAGGGTCTGCCGCAGGCAGGCGTCGCGCAATGCAGCGCTTGCCACGGTGCGCAAGACCGGGGCAATGGTCAGGTTCCGCGAGTGGCGGGGCAGCACGCACGTTACATGACTCATCAGATCAAGGTTCTCCAGCAGACCGAGCAACGTCCCCGTGACACCCCCATGAAACTACAGCTCAGGCATTCTCTGTCTGATGCGGATGCCGAATCTGTCGCGCGCTACATGGCGACACTTGGGGCCAGGGAATAATCGGCATCAAGGACAAACCGGCGTTTACCAGGGATTTTTACAGGTACAGGCAGTGAGTGACCTGACGCGGATCGAAGGGGTCTTCATGGGCTTCAAAACCCAGGGATCTGGCCATATCGCGCATGGACGCATTGCTGGAGGGGGCGACCGAAAACATGAGGTGAACTTTGTTTTTGCGGGCCGCGTCGATCAAGTGCTCCATCAATAGCGTTCCTACACCCAGACGTTTCCAGTCATCGGCGACGGCTAACAGGCATTCGAATTTATGTTCGCCGGCGGCGACATAACGACTGACGCCAATTTCGATCAATTGGCCCTTGTCGTGAACCATTGCAATGTAGGCGATGCCTTTGCCGGATTCGCGGATCTGCGCCAGGAAGCGCATGTACCGGGACTGTGGAGCCAAACGCCGGATGAAGGTGGATTCGCGCTCACGATCCTTTTGCGCCAAGTGTCGGATCAACACAGGCCGACCATCCCTGAGCGTGTCGATCCAGTAATGCCTGTCGACTCTGGAACAGGCCTCTCGATGACCGGGATTCTTTACAGTGAGCATCAGGGGTTCCTCCATCCGGCTGGTCATCGAGACGTCCCCGAGCAATGACTCACTCAGGCAATCAACAAGTGATCCTCCACCTTGGACACGCCCGGCACCGACCAGGCCGCACGCTCGGCGATCTGACGCTCGCGCCAAAAATGCACTTTACCTTCAAGTTTCACAACACCGCCCTCAACATTTATACGTATCCCTTTCGCGTCGACTTCGGCATTGCGTTTGAGGGCCTCTTCGATGCGATGCTGGATATCGGTTACGTCTACGCGAGGGCGAATGGTGAGGCGATTGTTCACGCCGACGACGCCGGACAATTTGCGTACAGCCCGCTCGGCGGTTTCTTTCTGGTATTGCCAGTCCACTTGGCCTTCGAGGGTGATCCATCCATTCTGCACGATGATCTTGATGTCGCCTTCCGGCGCATCGGAACTCCAAGAGAGGATATTCAAGGCACGGTTCGCGATGGTGTCGTCGGCCGTGCCCGCGCCTTTATCCAGTCTGACCTGGATTTCTTCAGCCACGGCGCGTACGCCCTTGATGGCTTTGACCGCACGTTCGGCGCTGATTTTCTGAGCGTAATTCTTAACATGGCCGGAAAGTGTGACAACGCCGTTTTCCACGCTCACGCCAATGTGGGCGGCGTCAATGTCAGGTTGAAATTCAAGCTCTTCCAAAATGGTTTTGCGTAAGTTCAAGTCGCTCATGATTGCACCCGGGTCTGATGTACTGGAGTACAAGGGCCGTGGTCCAGGGACCGAAGAACAAACCCCCGGCCGGTTTTCCGGCAGGGGGCAGGTATGCCGGCGGTCAATCGGTCTTGATCGGCACGACCTTGTCCGCCTTCATCGCTTCGGGCTTTTTCGGCAACGAGATGCTCAGCACGCCTTTGCTGAAACTCGCTTCGATCTTTTCGGCATCGACCCCTTTGGGCAGGCTGAACGCCCGTTCGAAGGAACCATAGTGACGCTCGCTAAGGTAATAGCCCTTGCTTTTTTCTTCCTTGTCCTCTTTCTTTTCCCCCTTGATGATCAAGTTGCCGTTGGACAGTTTGAGCTCGATGTTCTTTTGATCCATGCCGGGGAGTTCGGCGGTGATTTCGAAGCTTTTGTCTTTCTCGGTGATGTCCACGGCAGGCAGGCCATGGCCGATCAGTTCGCGCCGCCAGAAGGGTTCGACATCAAACAACCCCCGGCTGAAGGGTGATAGCCCTGAACCGCGATTGAACTCGTCGAACAGGTGATCGACCTGTTGCCGCAGTTTTTCCAGGGGGCGCCAAAAGTCTGAGGTCGCTGGATGCTGGCTTGATTTGTTTTCGGTCTGGATTGGCATTTTTTTCACGGAATTGCTCATTTTTCACCACTCCTCTTGGGTAAAGGGCAGGCTGCAAACATCCCGTCCACTAGTCCACCCTGAAAAAACAGCCAGGCGCTGACCTTTCAAAGCCAGCGTCATTCACCAAACGCTGACTCTAATTTCTACGGGAATACCCACGGGTCGCTTGATTTAAATCAGAAAGAGGACAAACACCTTTTTGTCCACATACAGTCATTACCGCTGCGCTGTCCAAGGCCTGGACGTATCAACCAAAACGGACACGATAGACATTCGAGTCCTAAGCTTTAACTCAATGGGCGGCAGGTGTTTTCACAGCGAGGACCGCTAATCGCCCTGTGAGGAACTCACTTTCATGCTCGGTAAATGGCTGGACCCCATGCTGCTACTGTTCAGCGCCCTGACGTTGTTGACGGGGGGCGTTGCGCACATTTCGCAGAGACCGGGCTGGGCATCGATGTGCTGGGCTGCAGGAAGCCTGCTGATGGCCGTGGTGCTGCTGATTGAAATCGTCAGGCGCCTGGCCCGGCGCGAGGCCGGTGTGGACATGATCGCGTTGCTGTCGATCACCGCCGCCCTGGCCTTTGCGCAGACGTTGGTAGCAGCGGTGATTGCCCTGATGCTCGCCAGCGGACGTACGCTGGAGTTTTTTACCAGCCAACGCGCCGAACGTGAGC
Organism: Pseudomonas sp. G(2018); assembly: GCF_005502415.1. Taxonomy (NCBI): domain Bacteria; kingdom Pseudomonadati; phylum Pseudomonadota; class Gammaproteobacteria; order Pseudomonadales; family Pseudomonadaceae; genus Pseudomonas; species Pseudomonas sp. G(2018). The sequence continues at coordinate 9,539 of NZ_SCOO01000048.1, forward strand.
TTCGCGCACTCATCGACCGGGCGCCGCGTTTTGCCTGGTTGCAGGAAGACGGTGGATTGCGCGAGATTCCGGTAGAACAGATCCAGCCCAATCAAACATTGCTGGTGCGCCTGGGGGAGGTGGTGCCGGTCGACGGGCGCTTGCTGAGCCCCGCTGCCGAATTGGATGAATCGGCACTCAGCGGCGAATCATTGCCCGTCACTCGTCGAGCAGGTGAGCCAGTGCTCAGTGGGGTTTCCAATGTCGGAATGCCCATTCTGCTGACCGCCACCCGAACGGCCGCGCAGAGTACCTATGCCGCAATCGTGCGGCTGGCCGAGGAGGCGAGGCGTTCACGCGCGCCTTTCGTGCGTTTGGCCGACCGTTATGCGTTGTTCTTCATCCCGTTGACCTTGCTGATTGCCGCAGCGGCCTGGCAACTGAGTGGCGATCCCTTGCGAGCGCTGGCGGTACTGGTGGTGGCCACGCCGTGTCCGTTGATTCTGGCGGTACCGATTTCCATCATGTCAGGTATTTCGAGGGCGGCGCGGCGCGGGATACTGATCAAGGACGGCGCGACCCTGGAGGCGTTGGCTGGCATCAAGCAGGTGTTTCTCGACAAGACCGGAACATTGACCAGCGGCCATGCCCATCTGCAGTCGATTGAGGTCAATGGATTGGCCGATCCCCAGAGCTTGCTTGGCCTGGCCGCTTCGCTGGCGCAGGCCTCGACGCACCCTATCTCCCAGGCCATTGTTGAGGCAGCGCATCAGCGTCAATTGCTTCTCAGCATCCCCCAGCAAGTGGAAGAGAGTCCTGGCTCTGGTCTTTGTGGGGTGGTCGATGGCAGGCGGGTGCGTTTCGGCACGTTGTCTTTTGCTCATGCAGACGCACCTGCGTCCGAGTGGGCCGCAACCATGTTGCGCCACATGGATTACCTGGCGTGCAGTGGAAGCTTCATTGAAGTGGATGGGACACTTGCCGGTTTGCTGGTGTTCTCGGACAACGTGCGTCGAGAAACACCACAAACGCTGCGCCGGCTGCGCAACAGGGGCATCGAGAGGATCGTCATGCTCACTGGGGATCGGCTTGAAACCGCCGAGATGGTTGCGCTGTCTGCCGGGATTGACGAACTGCGTGCGGGATTGATCCCCGAGGATAAAGTTCGAGCGGTACAGGAAGGTTGTTTGCGCGCCAGTACCTTGATGGTCGGCGATGGCATCAACGATGCTCCCGCGTTGGCGGCGGCCAACGTCGGCGTGGCCATGGGGGCCAGTGGTGCCACGGCTTCTGCGCAAGCCGCGGGCGTGGTGTTGCTGGTAGATCGTCTCGATCGTCTGGTGGAGGCGCTGGACATTGCCCGAGCAACCCACCACATCGCCCGCCAGGGTGTGCTGGTCGGCATGGGGATGTCGTTGCTGGCCATGGTGGTGGCGGCCCTCGGTTACCTGCCGCCGCTTATCGGTGCCATTGTGCAAGAGGGCATCGATGTGGCGATCATCATTAACGCCTTGCGTGCATTGGGACCGCTGCGGGGGCCAAGCCAACAAGGGCTTGCTGCGCAACAGATTGATCACCTGCAGGACGAGCACAAGGCGCTGTCTTCAGTGCTCAGCGAACTGCACCAGCTGGCCAATGATTTTGCCCGACGTCCACTGGCGCAAGCACAGACTGATTTGCAGGCGCTGGTCAATAAGCTGCAATCAACACTGGCGCGCCATGAATGTGAAGATGAAAACACACTGTATCCGCAACTGACGCGAAGCATGCCAGGCGAGGACCCCATGTTGGCCATGAGCCACGCTCACCGGGAGATCTTTCGCCTGATTCATTTGCTGGTGCGCATGAGCCGTGACTTCAGTGTCGCCCCCGAAACCACTTCAGCGGATGAGATTCAGCATCAGCTGATTCGGCTGGATACGCTCGTGCAATTGCACTTTGATCAGGAAGAGGAGCTGTTCCGTTATCTGGATTGGCGGTAAACGCTTGCGTGCGGCACAGCGCAATTGGCGCGCCGTTCCATTGGGTGCAAGTCTGCCACTTGGTGCCTTTGCCAGGCGGGTCATTCCTTTCTGGTGGTGTTCTTGGCGCAGGTGTTGTTGCAGGCTGGTTGATCTAAGTCAAACGGCATCTTGTTGTTGGCTCCATGCTCTTGTCACACAGGGGTGAGGGGCTTGCCATGAACATCAACAAGCTGATTGGGATTCACATTGTGCAAGGTTGGTGGCGGGACAGAGCTGCAACACTCGGAAACCTGCGTCGGCCGGGCAAAAGGCCCTGGAAACGTGAAGCAATCTTTCTGCTGTTGATCTCGCTGGTGTTGACGGCGTGTTATTTCACTGCATATCACTTTGCTTCTCATGCGTTGAGGGAGTTGGTAAACGCGTGCTCCGCGCGCTTCGAGATTGAGCTTGAGAATGCCGATATAGAGCCTCCCATGGAAGCCTTGCCCCAATCTTTATGCGAATGTTTGGCACGTACGTTCCTCGACAAAAACGGAGTTGTGCGGCTCGCGTTGGTCGACAGCCGATTGCTAGACCCGCTAGCTCTTGAGCCTGTAACGGATGAGGATGGGGAAGCCTGTATCAACGCTCTGTGGGAGTCTGGCCCCGGGCTGGCCAAGCGTTTAACTCTTGAGTGACAGGGGTAAATCGTACGCTTGTCGCACTGTAGTGGTTTAATGAAACCGGACACCCATTTAGGCGAGAATGCTCGCCAGATCGAGGTGTCAGATGACCAAACAACGCCGTTCCTTTTCTGCTGAATTCAAACGCGAGGCTGCCGACCTCGTGCTCAAGCAAAACTACAGCTACATCGAAGCCAGGCGGTCACTCGGCATTGGTGAGTCGGCACTGCGCCGCTGGGTTGACCAGGTTCAGAAAGAGCGCCAAGGCGTCACCCCTCAGAGTAAGGCGCTGACACCGGAACAACAAAAAATTCAGGAACTCGAAGCCCGGATCGCTCGACTTGAGCGAGAAAAATCCATACTTAAAAAGGCTACCGCGCTCTTGATTGTTCCGGTAATGCTGGCTTAATTCAGGTTCGGTCTTATCGCCGGAGTTAAGCCTCTCGGCAGACCGCTTATGCCCTGAGTCCAATTGTAAGAGCCATTTTCAACGACTACACTCCAGCCCATGAAGCGCTATCTGCGGTTTTGCATCATCTTCATGATCAGCTTGGCGCTTCCCCTCAGCGGGATGGCGGGTGTTCAGGCACCGACAGAACCTTGCCCAATGAAGACCATGGGCCTGGCGATGATGGACGATATGGGGATGGACTGCTGCAACGATATGAAAAGCCCTGCGGAGCACGGCAAACCTTGTAAACCGGGCCAGGAATGCAAGACAGGTGGCATGCTGCAAGTCTCGATCTTCGAGCCCCCTGTAACCGTATTCAGCCCCGTCGGGATTTCCTTCTTCAGCGCTTTCCTACCCGTACAGACCCCGTCCGGGGTATGGCGACCGCCTCGCGTTTGATTCCTGTCCCACATTGAGCCTCATTCCGCATTAGCGGGATGGACTAGCTGTGCGCATGTCTTTTTACGCGCGCAGTAGATGATCACAGGAATCGTAAACATGAACCCCAAGTGCTATCGCACAGGCTGGTCCCTTGTGGCCGGTCTGGCGGCAAGCGTACTGGCATTGCCGAGCCTTGCTACCGCATTGACACTCGATGAAGCTCTGCGGCTGGCTGAAAACAATGCGCCATCGCTGACTGCTCAAGACGCCAAAATTCAAGCTGCCAGCAGCGCGGCTATTCCAGCCGGTGAGCTACCTGATCCCAAATTGCTACTGGGGGTCCAGAACTACCCCATTGGCGGTCCGGATCGTTGGAGCATCGACCAAGACTTCATGACCATGCAAATGGTCGGGCTCAGGCAAGAAATGCTCAACAGCGACAAGCGCAAAGCGCGCATTGAGGTCGCTGATGCGGCCGTTGATCGCGCCGCTGCGGAGCGTCGAGTCGAACGTCTGAAGGTGCGCCAGTCCACGGCGTTAGCCTGGATCAGCAGCTACTCGGTTGAACGCAAAGATGCGCTGTTCCAGGATTTCTACAAAGAAAACCGCCTGCTGACGAATACAGTCCGAGCCCAGATTGCTGGTGGCCGTGCTCAACCCGCTGATGCAGTGACACCCAAGCAGGAAGCGGCTCAACTGGCGGAGCAACAGGACGATCTGATTCTCCAGAGAGCACAGGCCCGAGCGGCCCTCAAACGCTGGATTGGCTCCGCTGCCAACGACAAGCCCGTGGGCAGTTTGCCTGAATGGCCAGTCGATACCTCTAGCTACTCCCATAAACTGCAACACCATCCCGAGTTGGCCGCGTTTGCGCCGATGACCCGCGAAGCGCAAGCCAAGGTTCGTGAAGCCGTGTCGGAGAAGCAATCGGACTGGAGCTGGGAAGTGGATTACCAGCGCCGTGGTCGTGAGTTCGGCGACATGGTCAGCGTGCAATTTTCCTGGGATTTACCGCTTTTTCCTGACTCTCGCCAAAATCCCAAGATCGCAGCCAAACAGGCGGAACTCAGCCAGCTTGAGGCCGAGCGCGAAGCGCTGTCACGTGAGCGTACCCAGCAACTGGAGAACGAACTGGCTGACTATGAGCGCCTGAACCGTGCGGTACGCCGCAATCAGGAAAGCCTGTTACCGCTGGCTCAGGAAAAGGTCGAACTCAGCATGGCCAGTTATCGGGCCGGCAAAGGCGATTTAAACGCCGTTGTTGCCGCCCGACGTGAGCTAATCGAGGCCCGCCTCAAACAGATCGACGTGGAAGAGCAGCGAGCGCTGACCAGTGCGCGCCTGTATTTTGCATATGGGGAGTCCAGCCAATGAACCTTAAAAATTGGAACGGGGCATTGCTGGTAGGCATCTCGCTGGCATTGGGTGTTGCCGGTGGTTACTGGTTCGCTCACCAAAGCATGAGCGGAGTATCAGGTACCGCTCCGGAACAGAGCCTCAATTCACCGGGCGAACGCAAAGCACTGTATTGGTACGACCCCATGTACCCGCAGCAAAAGTTCGATAAGCCGGGTAAGTCTCCCTTCATGGACATGCAACTGGTCCCTCAGTACGCCAGCGGCGCAGGGGACCGGGCGACCGTCAGTATCGATCCAAGTCTGACCCAGAATCTCGGTCTGCGTCTTGCGACAGTCACCCGTGGGATCTTTGACTCCAGCCTCGATGTGACAGGTGTCTTGGCGTTCAACGAGCGTGATGTCGCGGTGATTCAGGCACGCACCACGGGCTTCGTGGAGCGGGTCTATGCCCATGCTCCCGGCGATGTACTCAAAGCCAACGCGGCGTTGGCGGATATCCTGGTGCCTGAGTGGGCCGGTGCCCAGACAGAGTTCCTTGCGCTGAGGCGCAATGGAGATGCTGACTTGTTGACTGCGGCCCGACAACGACTGCGGCTCACCGGGATGCCGGCGGCACTGATTACTCAGGTAGAGCGTGGCGGTAAGGTTCAGCCGTACCTGACTCTTACCACCCCCATTGCCGGTGTGCTGCAAGAGTTGAATGTCCGCGCGGGGATGACCGTGGCGACTGGCGATACTTTGGCACGCGTCAATGGCTTGAGCAGTGTCTGGCTAGCCGTGGCCGTTCCAGAATCGGATGCCGGATCAATCACCGTGGGGCAAGCGGTCGAAGCGCGTCTGCCAGCCTTCCCAGGGACAACGCTCAGTGGCAAGGTTAGCGCGATTTTGCCTGAGACCAATCCGGACAGCCGCACCCTTCGTGTGCGGGTGGAACTACCCAATCTGGACGGACGCCTCAGGCCGGGTTTGACGGCGCAGGTCCGCCTGAATCGTTCGACCGAGCAAAGTGTGTTGTGGGTGCCGAGCGAGGCCGTCATACGCACTGGCCGACGTGCCTTGGTGATGCTCGCCGAAGACGCGGGCCGCTACCGTCCCGTGGAGGTGCAACTCGGGCAGGAAAGCGACGGCAAGATAGCAATATTAAAAGGCCTGGTAGAAGGCCAGAAGGTGGTTACGTCCGGCCAGTTCCTGCTCGACTCGGAGGCCAGTCTAAAGGGCATTGTTGCAAGCTCGGAGGAAGAGACCCCCCCCAGCGCAGCTGCCCCCAGCTTTCATGAAGCGGATGGACAGATCGTTGAGATCAACGATAAAGAAGTCACGCTCGCTCATGGCCCTTTCAAGACACTGGGCATGCCTGGCATGACGATGACGTTCCCACTCACCAACCCGGCGCTGATGCAGGGTCTCAAAACGGGTGACAAGGTTCGGATCGCGGTGAGCCAGACCGACGACGGTTTGCGTGTTGAGCGTCTGGACAAATCGGGGAGCCAGCCATGATTGCTGCCCTGATTCGTTGGTCAGTGGCCAACCGATTCCTGGTACTGCTGGTGACGCTCTTCGTCACGGCTTGGGGCGTCTGGTCGGTGCAGAGTACGCCCATCGATGCGCTGCCGGATCTCTCCGATGTGCAAGTGATCATCCGCACCCCTTATTCCGGACAAGCGCCGCAGATTGTCGAGAACCAGGTGACCTATCCGTTGGCCACCACCATGCTCTCGGTGCCTGGAGCCAAGACGGTGCGTGGTTATTCCTTCTTTGGCGATAGCTTCGTTTACGTGTTGTTCGAAGACGGCACTGACTTGTACTGGGCTCGCTCGCGGGTGTTGGAGTATCTGAGTCAGATCCAAAGCCGCTTGCCGGCCAGCGCCAAGCCGGCGTTGGGGCCGGATGCGACGGGGGTGGGCTGGATCTATCAGTACGCACTGGTGGATCGCAGTGGTGGACACGATTTGGCACAGCTTCGCGCACTTCAGGACTGGTTCCTCAAGTTCGAACTCAAGACCCTGCCCAATGTTGCGGAGGTGGCCACCGTGGGAGGCATGGTCAAACAGTACCAAGTTCAACTTGATCCGCTCAAACTGGCCAGCCTCGGTATCACTCAGGCTGAGGTGACCGGAGCCATCGGCAAAGCCAATCAGGAAACCGGTGGTGCCGTGCTGGAGATGGCTGAGACCGAGTTCATCGTACGGGCCTCCGGCTACCTGAAGACGCTCAATGACTTCCGTGCGATCCCGTTGAAGCTGGGTTCGGGTGGTGTGCCGGTGACCCTTGGTGATGTCGCCACCATTCAGCTGGGGCCGGAGATGCGGCGGGGCATCACTGAACTTGACGGCGAAGGCGAGACGGTCGGCGGCGTGGTGATTTTGCGCAGCGGCAAGAACGCTCGCGAGACCATTGCGGCGGTCAAGACGAAGCTGGACGAACTGAAAAGCAGTTTGCCGGCTGGAGTGGAAATCGTCACCACCTACGACCGCAGCAAGCTGATCGACCGCGCCGTGGAAAATCTCAGCCACAAGCTCATCGAAGAGTTCATCGTTGTCGCGCTGGTCTGCGGGATCTTTCTCTGGCACTTGCGCTCATCACTGGTGGCGATCATCTCCTTGCCGGTTGGCGTGTTGATTGCCTTCATCGTCATGCGCTACCAGGGAATCAACGCCAACATCATGTCCTTGGGTGGGATTGCCATCGCCATCGGCGCCATGGTCGATGCCGCCGTGGTGATGATCGAGAACGCCCATAAGAAGATTGAGGCCTGGCATGCGGCCAATCCAGGGGAGGAACTGAAGGGGGAGCGTCATTGGCATGTGATGACCGAAGCAGCGGCAGAGGTAGGCCCTGCGCTGTTCTTCTGTTTGTTGATCATCACCTTGTCGTTCATTCCGGTGTTCACCCTGGAGGCGCAGGAGGGGCGACTGTTCAGCCCGTTGGCTTTCACCAAAACCTACGCCATGGCCGCAGCGGCGGGATTGTCAGTGACCCTGGTGCCAGTGCTGATGGGTTATTGGATTCGGGGGCGAATCCCCAGTGAACAACTGAACCCGTTGAACCGGTGGTTGATTCGGATCTATCAGCCTGTCCTGGACGTAGTCTTGCGCCGACCAAAGATCACGCTGCTGGTGGCGCTCTTGGTTTTTGTCAGTGCGCTATGGCCAATGTCTCGCCTGGGTGGCGAGTTTCTCCCTCCGTTGGACGAGGGTGATCTGCTCTACATGCCTTCGGCTCTGCCAGGACTTTCGGCACAGAAAGCGGCGCAGCTGCTGCAACAGACCGACCGCCTGATCAAGACCGTGCCTGAGGTCGAACACGTCTTCGGTAAAGCGGGGCGCGCTGAAACCGCCACCGACCCGGCACCGCTGGAAATGTTCGAAACCACCATCCAGTTCAAACCGCATGAACAATGGCGCCCAGGCATGACCCAGGAAAAGTTGGTGGAAGAATTGGATCGAGTGGTGCGAGTTCCTGGGCTGACCAATATCTGGATACCACCAATACGCAACCGTATCGACATGCTGGCCACGGGTATCAAGAGTCCCATTGGAGTGAAAGTTGCCGGCACCAATCTGACGGATATCGATGCGGCGACTCAGGCAGTCGAGCGGGTGGCCAAGGATGTGCCCGGTGTCAGTTCGGCTCTGGCCGAGCGACTGACCGGTGGCCGCTATATCGACGTGGATATCGACCGCAAGGCAGCCGCCCGCTACGGACTGAATATCGGCGATGTGCAGTCCATCGTGGCTGGCGCTATCGGTGGTGAAAATGTCGGGGAGACCATTGAGGGGCTTGCACGCTTCCCGATCAACGTACGTTACCCACGGGAGTGGCGTGACTCGGTCGGCGCCCTGGAGCAATTGCCGATCTACACCCCTCTGGGGGGGCAGATCACCCTCGGTACAGTGGCGAAGGTCAAGGTCACGGACGGTCCACCGATGCTCAAGAGCGAGAACGCGCGGCCTTCAGGCTGGGTGTACATCGATGTGCGGGGGAGGGACATTGCCTCGGTAGTCGCCGATCTACGGCGGCTCGTCAGCGAGCAGGTCAAGTTGGAGCCCGGTATGAGCCTTGGTTACTCAGGGCAGTTCGAGTTTCTCGAACGGGCTAACGCACGACTCAAACTGGTCGTGCCTGCCACGCTGTTGATCATATTCGTGCTGCTTTACCTGACTTTTGCCCGCTTCGATGAGGCCTTGCTGATCATGGCCACTCTGCCATTCGCCCTTACTGGAGGGGCATGGTTCCTCTATCTGTTGGGGTTCAACCTGTCTGTCGCCACCGGGGTCGGCTTTATCGCCTTGGCCGGTGTTTCCGCCGAGTTTGGCGTGATCATGCTGCTCTATCTGAAGAACGCCTGGGCGGAACGAGAGGAGCTCGGCGACAGCACTGAGCGTGGTCTGGTTGCGGCCATTCGTGAAGGGGCCGTGCAGCGCGTTCGTCCTAAGGCCATGACCGTGGCCGTCATCATCGCTGGTCTGTTGCCCATCCTCTTGGGCAGCGGAACTGGTAGCGAAGTGATGAGCCGTATTGCCGCGCCCATGGTCGGCGGTATGGTCACGGCACCTTTGCTTTCTCTATTTGTCATTCCGGCGGCCTATCGCCTTATGCGTCGCCGGCACCTCTCAATTGAACCCATCACCCCTCAAGGATAAGTCGTATGAAACTGAGTCTGATTGCCGTTGCAAGCACCGCATTTGCACTATCGCTTCCTGCTCAAGCGGAGGACATGCAGGGCATGAAAATGGACGGTATGGAGGGCATGCAGGGCATGCAGATGGAGCAGAAAACAACACAGGCTCCCGTCGCCAACGCCGAGGGAACGATTAAGTCTATGGACACTGTGAAGCACACGGTGACCATCGCCCACGGAGCTGTCCCGTCCGTACAATGGCCGCCGATGACCATGGCTTTTTCCGTAGCGGAAGACCAACTCAAAGACCTGACAGCCGGCGACCGCGTTTCGTTTTCGTTTCGGCTAGAGGGTGGCAGAGCCACCATTGTGTCCATCAGTAAATAAAGTAATGGAAGTGACCGGCATGCTTTCTGACGCTGGTCACTATCGGTTAACTCACTCGGTGGAAGAAGAGGAAGGTCTGGAGGATGCTCGAAGGACCGCTTCTGGCCGATTGCTGCCTGTCGCGAAGGGCAGCCGTCGGCCCATAGCCACCGGTGAGCAACGGTAGAGTTCGGCCCAAAGCTGCCCATCGCATGAGGCAGAAAACGTCGAGCTCGCGTCAATTGACCGATCGGAGCAGTGCGCTTCGCCTACCAGCGCCCTACATCAATTTTTACTTATTGAAATCCGTAACTCGATCCTTGGCGTCGAGCAGGGGATATGCCCAGACATGCACCCAATCGGTCTTTTTTACCGGGATATGACAGCCGATGCATTCGGCTTTGTAGTTGGTGGTGGTCGGCTTGGCCCGGTTGGCGGCATCGAAGAGGGCCCAGCCCCAGCCGTCGCCCCACAAGCCGCTGTCGTTAAAGCGGCCCTGAGTGTCCTTGATCATCACGAACCAGCCTGCGTCCTCCTTCCAGGACGAGGAGCGGCCGGTGGTCATGTCCAGGGTGCGGGCTTTCTGTAGTTCCTTAACCAAGATGGCTCCATCCGGAAATGCCTTGGTGCGGCGGTATTGCTCAATGGAATCCGGGTCTATGTAAACCTGGTGAAACTCTGCCGGACCTCCGGCCTGGTCGCCCCCGGCCACGCTAAAGGTGCCGAGGAAGGTGAATTTGGTTCGGTAGTCCTCGGGTACCGTGATGGTGCCGTCCGGCTGGACGTACTTCTTATAGGTCTCGGAATAGGAAGGCGATTCGGCTCGGGAACTGGCTGCGATTGCGGCCAGGCCGGTTGCAACGGCGAGGGAGATCAGGCGCCGATTCATGGTCATATCTCGCTTCTGCCGGAGGCCCTGTGTGCGGCTGCGCAATAGCCGGAGTCAGAAGAGCCAAGCAATTCGGCAGTGTTTTCAACAATCGCTCGCGTGCAAGTCATCGTCATTCTCCTTCGTTTTGTGATCGATGGAAATGAAAGGCGTAGGACAGCCAATTAGACTCGCAAGCAAGTATAGGCCAAAGCTCCAAGGCGTAATGCCGTTGTTAATAGCTTTAAACAGACACCCAATAGTGCGGTAGCACTGGCAGCTTTTGGCCGATTTATGCCTCTCACGAACGCATGAATGGAATGTAGCGTAAGTCCCAGGTTTCAAAGCCCTCCGCCGAAGCGATACTGCCAGACGATGCCAATAGCATCGTATTCGCTGCCGGTACGGGTATGCGCACCATCACTCGCAAACAGCTTTAGTGAGTGATTTCGGTTCAACGGCAGCGAGAGGGTGCCCCCATAGCGTGTATTTTCCTGAAAGTCGTGGTTACCGACCCCATCGACTGAGGTACTCCCGCCAGCGAAGTAGGTCCCATCCAGCGAGGCCCAGACACCGTTACTAAAGGCATAGATAAGATGCACCTGTGCCTGGTAAGTCGGGTTCTGGGAAAATGTGCGGTCGCCAAGGTACTGGTCATTGTCGGTGTAAAAGGTTCCCGCACCGGATAATTCCAGGGTCACGGGTCCCAGGCGCTTGGAAATCCCAAGTTCGGGCTTGAATGACCAGCGGTTGTTGCCGAGATTTACCAGCTTACTGGAGTCGTATTGGCCAAGTGGCGCCGTAATTGCCAGGCTGGCGCCGATAATCACATCCTGTTGATAGCTGGGGAACGCAGCCAGGGACATCGCCGGGGCGCCATATAAGTTGACCGAGAACCGGAATCTTGGATCTATCAACCCAGTAACATTTCGCTCCTTGGGTTCACCGGCGAACAGCAAAATAAAAAAGGGGACGGATTTATTTTTCTGAAAAATAGATCTGTCCCCTTTACGCTGTCCCCTTTACGCTTCACGCTCCCTCGGGAGTTTAGGTGCTTAGCAGCTGCATCAACCTAACGGGGAGTTGGTGCCCGGTTTTGAAGGCCCACATCCCGCCACGTATATTCGCAACAGGACGAGCGCAATCGCCCACAACTGGCATCCGCACATCTGCCCGAATGCGCAGGTGAACGGGTCGCACGCCGTGGTTTAAATGTGCCGCGACACCCGCTGTTCGATTTTATCCATGCTGGAAGCAAGCAGCGTGGCCTCTGGCACGGAACTCTTCGACAATGTAGTCCACGAATACTCTCACCTTGAGGGACTGCAATTTGCGGCCAGTGCAGTAAATCGATAGCGGCAGCGCGTCGGTATACCACTCGGACAGCACGCGAACCCACTAAGACTCGGTCACGGGCAGTTGAGTATGCAAGCAACCTCGCACAGGGAGTCCGCCACAATTTCCCAGTCTTGAGCAGCTCCCAAATCAAATGTCTGATCAGACCCGTATTCTGAGACGGTTTGAATGTCGCTGCGTGGATAGCCGGTTTTATGTGCGATGCGAACCGCTCTCAGGCAGCCGTGCTTGTCATCGGAAACACTCGCCATTTACTTGTCGTGCTGGCAAAAAGCCGCTAAACGTTAAGGTGTTTTTTGGAGAGGGCCTGAATCTGATTTCCAGATTCGTTGTTGTCCCTGCAATCCCGACAGAGACTGGATCAATGCGTGATGGAACGCGCTTCTATTGTGAGACTGCGCCCATCGGTTTCAATATCTATGACAACGAAGAAAAACGTCGCTTGAAGACGACCTATCAAATTCGAGAGGAAGCTCGGGACGAGTGTCAGCGGCTTAACCACAAGCAGTTTCGGGAGGTTCTTGCGGAGCGACAATCCATGGCCGTGCCTTAGACTCTTGCCAACGTGATCAAAATGTTCACCTGATGAAGCGAGACGCTTGAGTCAGGGGCATGGAAAAATACGAGTTGTTTCGCTGCAAGGCTGAATGCTTGCAGAGCGTGACAGTAATTTGGACGCACCGCGAAATCGGAAGATCAGGATGATATGGACAAAGCGGCGCAACTCGCTGATGGGCTTTATTTTTTTAGCGGTCGGCTTGGTGGTTTTTTCGGCGTTACTATTGCTGAAGTCCGAGACTCAGCGAAGGGAAACGTATTTTTCCGAGTACGTGCAAAACATCTCCGGGATTGTGCGCAATCAGCTTGATACCAATGAAGCAGTGCTCTCGGGCTTCTCTGCATTCCTGCAAGCCGTAGACCAGAGTGATACCGAAGCGACAGCCCGATATGCGGCAGTCGTATTGTCGGCCTACCCGCATATCTACATGCTCGAGGCAGCCCGCTCCGTGCCTGTCGCCGAGCAATCCGCCTTTGAGGATCTGTTGCGGCGTACATGGCGCCCAGACTTTGAACTCAAGGATTTCCCAAGTCTCACTGGGCAGCCAGCCCAACCTCAGGCCTTCCTCAAAGAGACCTGGCCCGTGTTGTTTATGTACCCCTTACTCCCTGAATCCAGCTCGATTTACGGGGTGAAGTTAGAAACGGTCGCTTACCTTTCCTACGCGCTGGCACGCGCCCAAAGCAGCCAGAAACCCGTGGTTTCTCCCGTTTTTTCCATGTACGAGGGCGGTAGTGCTTACATTCTGATGCAGTTAGTCAGTCGGCCTGAACAAGAGCGAGCGAGCCCCAGACCCAATTTTTTTGGTAGCACTATGGTGTCATTGCTGTTGATCAAGACGGGCTCTCTTCTTGATGCCGTCAATCACGCTAACGTCGACCCGCTGGTTCACATAGCTGCCGTGCTGAAGACTTCAACCGGATCTGAAAGCGATGTTTTTTCCACGCAGGTTCAACAGGCTGGCTTCCTTGATCGCCTGTTTTTGCCGCAATTGAACGACCGTGTCGAGATCCGCAATACATCGCAGCCCATGACGCTGGTATTCGACCGGCAACTTCGTTTCGGGGATGTCCTTACCGAAGAAATGTTGATGATTCTTTTGGTACTCGCCGGAGCTCTGATGCTGATGCCGATGGTATTGATCAGGCATTTCAAGGCGATAGAAAGAGCCGAAGTTGAGCACGAACGCTCAGCCTATCTGGCAACCCATGATGTACTCACGCAACTGCCTAACCGTTACCTGTTCGCTGAGCGTTTTGCCCAGGCCATCTCGGATTGGGAAGTGAAAGGAATTCCGTTCGCTGTGCTTTTGATCGACTTGGATCATTTCAAGGAGGTTAACGACAAGTACGGTCATGAAGTCGGCGACCAGGTTTTGCAAGCGGTTGCACGCCGCATGCTTCAAGCCACCCGGTCATGTGACACGGCTGCCCGATACGGCGGCGACGAATTTGTGATGCTGATCTCCAATCTTTCTGACCCCGAGAGCGCTGAGTCGCAAGCGGCGAGGGTATTCGACACCATCGCCCAGACAGTCGCGACAAGTGCAGGGGAGCTATCAGTGTCGTGCAGCGTCGGAGTTTCGCTGTGTCCTGTTCATGGGCAATGTCTCGACACATTACTTAAAGCAGCGGATCAGGCCATGTATGGTGTCAAGCAGCTAGGGCGAAAGGGGGTAGGGATGACGGAGTCCCCCCTTACCTGAGGATGCGCGGGCATTGGACAACTCCGATGTGTTTCTGGGCTAACACGCCACAACGGGACCCCGTCGCGCTTGGTCTTAACTTTTGCGCACGGTATACGCCGTCCTGCATGACGGGCGCATAGTTGCCGTGAGTTTGAAGGTCCGCTACTGGCCGATTCTGTTGAAAAAGTCGGTCTGCCCGAACTACCTCATCATTGACTGGTGAAAACGCCTGTTTTGCACGCCGCCACGTGAAATCCGAGTCCGGAAGCCTTTGCCAAATATAAAGATTTCAATCTCGGACGCGTACTTTTCTGATTCGCAAACCAAGGCCGACTTTTTCAACAGAATCGGCCGATAGCAGCCAATCAAAACAATCACTTTGAACCCCAAACAGACGCCGTCCGCGCACTACGGGTGAAACGTACGCCCCCAACGCGTCCAGCCGAGCAACTCATTGATCAGCGTGATGCCGCGGCACACCATCTGCAACATCGCCGTAACCCCGGCAAGACTGCACTAGCTGCGTTAGAGGAGGAGAGCGTTGCGCAACGGGATGTCATTACTCAGGCAACCCAGCCAGCCGCAACCCTTCGGTAAACCGCGCAAAATCCTCCGGCCGCTGGATCGGCAGCCATTCTTTCAGTCTGGACAAGCGCAACGACGGGTCCAGCTCGTGCAGGCGCTGCATGACTTGCGTGGCTTTATCCATGCGTCCGCTGAGGGCGTGGCTGGCTGCCAGCAAGGCTACCGCCGGCAGCAGGGTGGGCAGGTTTCGCAAGGCTTTTTCCGCCCAGTCCGCCGCGCAGTCGAAGCGCCCGGCGAAGAAGTGCGAGAGGGCCATGCCCACTTGCATCCTGAACATCTCCGGATCCAGCGGGCTCAGGCGAACGGCATGGGTCAGGTTTTCGATGGCGGATTCCGTTTCACCGTGCAGTGCGCGCAGGATACCGCCCAGGTACCAGGCGGGGGCGAGGTTGGGGTTGAGCAGGCGTGCCCGGTCGAGCAAGGCAATGCCACCATCGACATCGCCGGCAAGATGGCTGAGCGCGTGTCCACCGCGGGTCAACGCCACCGCGTCATCGCGGCCAAGTTCTACCGCCAGCCGTGCGAGCCGTATGCCCTCGGCGATCTCAAGCGGACGGTCGGCCATCCAGCCATTCAACTTGCGCCAGAAGTGGCACCAGGCGGCCATGCCATAGGCCGAGGCAAATTCCGGGTCGAGTTCGATGGCCTTGTAGAACAGCGGCAGCGCCTGCTCGATGGCTTCGCGGGTGCCGTTGTGCAGTTTTGCCATGCCGCGCAGGTAGTAATCGTAAGCGTCCAGGCTGTCGGTGGGTTTGCGCTTGGCGCGCTCGATTTCCGCCCGTTCAAGCTGCGGCGCGATGGCACCGACCACGCTTTCGGCGATCCGGTCCTGCAGCTCGAAGATGTCATCCAGCAGGCCTTCGAAGCGTTCCGCCCAGATGTGCGTTCCACTCTGCGCGTCGATGAGTTGCCCGGTGATGCGCACCTTGTTTCCGGCCTTGCGCACGCTGCCTTCGAGCACGTAGCGCACGCCGAGTTCCTGGCCGACGCCTTTGACGTCCACGGCGCGGCCCTTGTAGGTGAAGCTCGAGTTGCGCGCGATGACGAACAGCCAGCGGATGCGCGACAGGGCGGCGATGATGTCCTCGACCATGCCGTCGGCGAAATACTCCTGCTCGGGATCGCCACTCAGATTGTGGAAAGGCAGGACGGTGATGGAGGGCTTGTCCGGCAGGCTGAGCGTGGAGGGCGGGTCTACCGGTGCAGGGGTGGCGATGTCCGGCCCGTCAGGCTGTCGCGTGGCGTCAGTCTCGTCGACCTTCAGCAGGCCGACGAAGCGGTAACCCTTGCGCGCAATGGTTCGAACCAGACGCTGCTCCTCACCGGTATCGCCGATGGCCTTGCGCACCGCATTGATGTGGCTGGTGATGGTCGATTCCGAGACGATGCGTCCGGCCCACACAGCCTTGAGCAAGTCGTCCTTGCTGACGACACGTTCGTGGTTGCTGACAAGCTGAAGCAATAGATCGAAGACCTGCGGCCCGACGGTCACGATCTCGCCGCGCAAGGTCAGCTCCCGGCGCTCCTGATCGAGTACGTAGTCTTCAAACACGAATGGCAAGGTCAGTATCCCCTGGTCGGATGCCCTCGACTCCGTGTCCGAGCTGGCGATGGGACGATGATACGGCAGCGCTTAGCGGGCTGCACCGTTCACGGCAAGGCAGCCTCGTCACACCGGCAGCGTTGGACGAAAAACCAAGCGTCTTCAAAGGCAAACTCAAGGCCGGTACAAGGACTTGCCTGGCCCGCGCAGGCACTCTGCATCTACCCCCGACGGCAATGTTGCCGCCGACCAGCGGAGAGAGCCCATGAAGATCGTCGTCATCGGAGGCACCGGCCTCATTGGATCGAAACTTGTGAAGAACCTGCGCGAGCGCGGCCATGAGGCGCTTGCCGCGTCCCCCAACACGGGCGTCAACAGCATCACCCGCGAGGGCCTGGCCCAGGCGATGGATGGCGCCGATATCGTGGTCGACGTGGCCAATGCCCCGGTGTGGGAGGATCAAGCCGTTCTTGAGTTCTTCGAAACCTCTACCCGTAACCTGCTGGCTGCCGAAGCGGCCGCCGGTGTGCGCCATCACGTTGCCTTGTCGATTGTCGGTACCGAGCGGTTGCCCGAAAGCGGCTACTTCCGCGCCAAGGTCGCCCAGGAAAACCTGATCAAGGCGTCGCCCGTTCCCTACACCATCCTGCGGGCCACGCAGTTCTTCGAGTTTGTCGGTGGCATTGCGCAGGCGGCCACCGTCGGCGAGGAAATTTTTCTTTCGCCGGCGCTGATCCAGCCGATGGCGTCCGATGACGTGGCCGCGGTGTTGACCGATGTCACCCTCGAAGCCCCGGTCAATGGCACGGTGGAAGTCGCCGGTCCCGAGGCTATGCCGCTGGATGAACTGGTCAGACGCTTCCTGCGCATCACCCAGGATACGCGCAAGGTGATTCCCGATGTTCATGCGCGCTATTTCGGCGCCGTTCTCGACGACCAATCGCTGACCCCCGGCCAGCATCCGCAGCTGGGCTCGATTCGCTTCGAAGACTGGCTTGGTCAATCGCTGGCCCAGGCGGGCCGCTGAAACCCTCCCAGTCGCAACCTGCAGGCGGCTGCCCGCAGGTTGCCGCAGGCCATTGGCATTGAACAGGAAAAACACCATGAACTCGCCTCAGGACAAGGCCGCCATTGCTACCGGCGCCAGCGCCGAGATCCCTGTCGTAGTAGTGCGGCGAAGCAAGAAAAAATTGCTCGGCATACTGCTGTGCGTCGGCGCCGTGGTGGTCGTGGCCGCCGGATGGGCGATGTCGCTGACCGGTGGCGCGACCTCGACCGACAACGCTTATGTGCGCGGCGACGTCACCTCGCTCGCCGCCAAGGTGGCCGGCTATGTCACGGCGGCAGAGGTTGAAGACAACCAGAACGTGCGCGCCGGCGATGTGCTGTTTCGCATCGATGACCGCGACTACCGCGCAAAACTGGCGCAAGCCGAGGCCAATGTCAGCGCCGCCCGGGCGCGTCTGGCTGACGTCGATGCGCAAACCCAGCTGCAGCGCGCCCTGATTCGTGAAGCCGAAGCCCAACGTCGCTCCGCGGTGGCCAGGATGAATCTGGCAACCAAGACCCACGATCGCAGCCGCAAACTGATTGTCAGCAACGCGGTCAGCCAGGCTTTGGTCGATGAAAGCGACGAGGCTCGGTCGAGAGCCGAATCGTCGGTGTCCGCTGCCTCGGCCACGGTTGACGCGCAACAACAACGCATCGCCGTGCTGGTGGCCCAGCGCGAAGCGGCCGTTGCTACCGTTGCCCAGGCCCAGGCCGCGCGGGATCTGGCGCAGATAGACCTCGACAGCACCGTGGTCCGCGCGCCGGTGGATGGCGTGATCGGCAACCGTCAGGTGCGTATCGGCCGCTATGTGACACCGGGCGTGGCCTTGCTCGATATCGTGCCGGTCCATGACGTTTGGGTCGTGGCCAATTTCAAGGAAACCCAGCTCGAACACATCCGCCCCGGCCAGCGCGTGCGCATTACCGTCGACGGCTACCCCGACACCGCCCTTGAAGGGAGGGTCGACAGCTTCGCACCGGGCAGCGGCTCGGCGTTCAGCCTGCTCCCGGCCGACAACGCCACCGGCAACTTTGTGCGGGTCGTGCAGCGCGTGCCGGTCAAGATCCGCCTGGTGCAAAACCCATTGCCGGGGCGCATCGTGCCTGGTCTGTCGGCACGGGTTGATGTGGCGCAAGGCGACGTTGAGCAAAGGGTCGTTGCGCAAGGGGAAGGGTCATGAACACGACGGCCGTGACCGTGCGCAGCCACGCCAGTGCCACGACTGGCGTGCTGCTCATGGTGGGCATCGTGCTGGCGGCGCTGACGGAAGCGATTGCCAGCACTGTGCTGGCCCTCGGGCGCAGCGACATCCTCGGCGACACCTATGCCACGCCCGATGAGTTCGCCTGGCTGGATGTCGGCTACACCGCCTTCAAGCTGATCGGCTTCATGACCGCCGCCTGGCTGCTGAGCCGCTTCGATCCGCGCCGCGTGATCATCGGCGCCGTGCTGCTCATGGGCCTGGCCTGCGCCTTGGCCGCCATCACCGCGCGGCTGGACGTGCTGATCGCGCTGCGCATCCTTCAGGGTTTCGCCGGCGGCACCTTGCTGGTCGGCGGCCAGGCGCTGATTTTTTTTGCCTTTGCGCCATCCCGTCAGCCGATCCTCCAGGCCCTGTTCGCCATGGGCTCGGTGGTTGCGCCCGCGACACTCGCCCCGGCGCTGCAAGGCTGGTTGATCGACAGCCAGGACTGGACCTGGATCTTCCTCAGCGTCGTGCCGGTGGCGCTGGCGTCTGGCGGGCTTTTGCTGATGGTAGACAGCCCGATGCCCGCGCAGGTCCGGCGTCCATTCGACTGGATCGGCGTCTCACTGATCTCCACCAGCCTGTTCAGCCTCACCTACGTCTTCAGCCAGGGTGAACGCTGGGACTGGTTCGAGGAGCCGCGCATCCTCTGGCTGAGCGTGATCGGGGTCGCCACGCTGCTGGCATTTTTCGGTCAGCAAGTGTTGGCCAAGGGGCTGGGCCTGCTCGACTTCACCCTGTTCCAGTCCAGCGATTTTTCCTTCGCGTTGGTCGTCAGTTTTGTCGCCGGTGCCGCGTTGTTCGGCAGTGCGTTCCTGATCCCGGCCTTCGCGTTGTCGGTCCTTGGCTTCACACCCACCGAGGCCGGCCTGCTGCTGTTGCCCAGTGGCGCGCTGTTCATTGGAGCATTGCTGGTTGCCGCCTTTCTGTTTCAAGTTCGTCGGGTGGCGCCGTTCGCCACCGTGCCCTTCGGCATCCTGATGATCATGATTGCGATGTGGATGCTTTCCGGGTCCACCAGTGAAAGCGGCGCCGACGACATGATGGCCGCCATCCTGTTGCGCGGCCTGGGCCTGGGTTTCCTGTTCCTGTCGATCACCCTGATCGCCTTCAGCGATCTCAGCCGCCGCAACCTCGCCGGCGGCATAGGCCTGTTCAATACCGGTCGACAGTTGGGTGGCCTGATGGGCGTCGCCGGGCTGCAGACACTGATCGAACACAACGTCGCCGCCAACGTCGCCGTCCTCGGTACTCACGTCACCCCGGGGGCGAATACGGTGATCGAACGCCTGACCACCACCACTGCGATGTTGATGGGCAAAGGCATGGACGCAGTGGCCGCCGGCCGCGGCGCGGCGAGTCTTCTCGGTCGGGCTGTTTCGGGGCAGGCCACGGTGATTGCCTTCGACTCGGCGTTCTTCGCCGTGACTCTGCTGTTCGCCGTCGCCGCGCCCATGCTGGTTGCCATCAAGATCGCATTTGCGCGACGGGCGAAAGCACGTGCCATGGGAGCGGCGCTGTAAAACCGGTACCCATTTCCCTTGTGGGAGCGAGCAGGCTCGCTCCCACAGGAGCTTTCGCTCAACCGAGAATTACGCGGGCTTTTTGGGTGGTGCGGTTCGGATGTGGCGGAACATTGATTACATTGCGTATCAACTGTAATGCGCGTTTGCGGCATTATCGGTAATGCCCATCACAAATACAGTAAGGCGGACGATTCTTGCGTAACTAAGGTGTCTTTCATGATTCAGAGCATTATGAAAACTGCTTGCCTGACAGCGCTTCTTGTCGCAGGCGCAGCCGTGCCGTTCGCCCAGGCTGAACCACTACCACTGGGCAAAACCGGTGCTATGCATAATGAAGATGTGGAATGGCGCAGCTTTGCGGCTTTCCCCAAGGAAGTGAAACTGGCTGTGCTGGTCGGCGACCCCGGCAAACCAGCACCCTACGTCGTGCGGGTCAAAGTGCCCAATGGCACCAAACTGATGCCCCATACGCATCCTGAAGATCGTATCTACACCGTCATGTCCGGGGTTTTCTACATTGGCTTCGGTACTGTTTTCGATCCGGACAAACTGGTTGCCTATGGCCCCGGCAGCGTAGTGATACTCCCGGCCAATACCCCACACTTCCACTGGGCCAGATCAGGCGAGTACATCTCGCAAGTCTACGGCACAGGCCCGCTGGGCCTTGAATACATCGATAGCCACGATGATCCGCGCAATGCATCGAACTAAGGTCATCACCGCCTGAAAACCGACCTGATTTCGTGGGTGTACTCCTCAAACTGTAGGAGCGAGCTTGCTCGCGAAAAACGCCCACACAACGCATTCATTCAGACAGGTCGCGTTATCGTTGACCTCCATCGCGAGCAAGCTCGCTCCCACAGGTTTTGCGAATATCACTGATGAAACGTACGCCCCAACGCATCCAGCCGCATCGCAATCGGCGGCAACCGCTGACTGCTCAATGCCAGGGTCTCCACATCATCCGCCGTACTCTGTGCAATCGACTGCACTGACTGCAAACGCCCGACAATTTCCAGGCTCGCCGAGGACTGTTCCCGAGTGGTCGTCACAATCCGCCCATTGAGTTCATCAATCTGCGAAATATCACTGCCCACCGCCAGTAACATCGCCGCCGCCAACTGACTGTCCTCGACACAGCGCTCCACACCCTCACGACTGTCATGCATCGCCTCGACCGCCTTGCGGCTGCCTTGCTGCAACGCCTCGATAATCGTCCGGATTTCCTTGGTGGAAACCGCCGTACGCTGCGCCAGGCTGCGCACTTCATCCGCCACCACCGCAAACCCTCGACCCTGCTCACCAGCCCGCGCCGCCTCGATGGCGGCATTGAGCGCCAGCAAATTGGTTTGCTCGGCAATGCTGCTGATCACCTCCAGCACCGTACCGATCTGCTGCGCCTGACCCGCCAGCACCTGCACGGTTTCGTGGGTACCGTTCAGGCGCGACGCCAACTGCGTGATCTCCTGCCGAGCCCGATTCACACTCTCCTGACCCCGAGTGACCTGCGCACTGGCCTGTCCGGCGTGTTCAACCGCATGTTCGACATGCACGGCGATATGCCCCATCGCATCCCCCATGCGCTGCATCGAACCGGTCATCTGGGCAATTTCCGTCAACTGATGCTGCGCGCCTTTCTCCAGCGTCGTACTCGCCTTGGCAATCTCGTGGCCCAACTCACCCAACCCTTGAGAATCACGCACCACGCCGTCAACCAGCGCCGTAATCTGCGTCAAAAACTGATCGAAACGCTCCGCCAGCGACACATGCACCGCGGCCTTGTCACCCTTGCCGGCATCCACCGTCAACTGCGACGTGGCCGCGAGCATCTTGTCCAGCATGTCCTGACTCTCCACCGCATCCGCCTGACTGTGCACCGCCAGGTAGAGCAGGGCGACCGTCTCCATCACCACATAAAACGCGTGCACGAACACCATCGTCCAGCCCCCGTGATGCGCCATCACAAACACCGGAAATCCCTGGTGCTGCAGCACATGAAACACCACGTGATGAACCGCGATGGCCGCAGCAGCCACCAGGATCGGCAGCCAGTCGCGATAAAACGTCAACACCGCCAACAACGCGAAAATTCCGAAGTGCGACTCAATGACCCCCCGGGCCTGATTGATGTGCAACGCCGCCATCACCATCAGACCCACACCCAGGCAACAGCGCATGAACCGCGTGCCACCGATGGCGCGATACAACACCGTCAACACCACACTCGTCCCGCCACCCACCAACAACGCCTGCACGAACGTGTCGTGCCAGAACGCCAGGCCCAACGCGAAGACGAACATCAGCCAGATTAAACCCAGCATGATGCGGTCGGCTTTGCGGTAGTGCTCAAGGAAGCGAGGGGGGAAGGGCATGCACGCTTACTCCATGTAATTGAGCGAGGGTGAAGCAGGGAGGTAGGGCAGATGCTGCCTGGACAAGACAGCCAATGACCCTGTGGTGAGGGAGCTTGCTCCTGTTGCCCCGAGTACGGAGCGGTGCAACGGGAGCAAGCTCCCTCACCACAGGGTCATGGGTTGGTTTTGGTTTTATTGGGGGTGTGTATGAGGCGTCGGGGAGAGCGTAGCCGTTTGCCATCATCTCGCAGTGGACGACGTCGTTCGGGGGCAAGATTGTCAGATTTAGAGGCAATTTTTGCAGATTTGGCGGAGATCAATGATTTTGCGTTACCGCTCTTCGTAGGAGCAAAGCTTGCTCGCGAATGCGGTGGGTCAGTCACATCAATATTGAATGACCCACCGCATTCGCGAGCAAGCTTTGCTCCTGCAGGTCCGTGGTTGCCGCGTCATAGGGGGGGCGCCAGGCCGCTACTCATCCATGCTAGCGCCCGATCCGCCTAACTCGCTGGGCACATCCTTCAGCTTCGGCAATCCATCCTTGATACGCAGCACAGTCTCCTGATAGTGGACGTGAACCCCCGGCTCGTACGCGAGATCCGGGATGACCGCGGCATACACGTCGATGAGCCCCATCCCGGGGTGTTCGGTGAAGAGGTGCCCGCCGCAAGTCTTGCACCATTTGCGATAACTCTGCGGGGTCTTGTTGTAGGTGCCGATGTTGTCAGCCCCCCGAGTCACGTGGACCGCCTCGGGTTTCCACAGCGTGAAGGCATTGACCGGTCCTGCTGACCAATGCCGACACGATTCGCAGTGGCAATAGCCCATCGCGGCGGGCTCGCCGCTGACGGTGAACTCGACCGCACCGCAAAAACAACTGCCCTTGTATGACCGTTCAGTGTTCATGGAATGACTCCTCGATCAAGGGTGACTTCACGCGTCGATGTAGCGCACTGAGGTCGCCGCTGTGCGCCGTACCTGCAATTCGAATATGTCAGGGCGTGCGTAGTGGCCGGTCACGTCGAGCGCTCGCCGCGCGGGCGCCACCACGGCGACGTCGATGTCTGCATACAAAATGCCGGCCTCTCGGTGCAACGGACCGGCCACGACCCGGCCTTGGGGATTGACCACCACCGAGTCGCCGTCGTTGATCCATTCGTCTGGATCGGGAAACAGTTGGGCACGCGCCGGGAAATCGTCGGGGATGTCGCCGCCGCGCAGCGCGGTTCCGCTGCCGAGTACCCAGCAGCGGCCTTCGAGTGCGATATGCCGCATCGTGCTGATCCAGCCTTCGCCCGTGTCGTACGTGGGGGCGACGTAAATTTCCACCCCTTGGGCATACAGTGCATAGCGGGCCAACGGCATGTAGTTTTCCCAGCAGATCAGCGCACCCAGGCGACCGACCGGCGTGTCGACCGCACGCAACCCGGAGGCATCACCGAAGCCATGCACCATGCGCTCGGGATTGGTGGGCATGAGCTTGCGGTGTCGATTGAGCATTGCGCCGTTCGCGCCGATCACGACTACGCTGTTATAGAGCGTGCCGCCGCCACTGTGCCGGTCGCATTCATTGATGCCGCACACGATCGTCACGGCGTGAACGCGGGCCACCTCGCACAATGGGCTCAGGTCACCGCTGGTAATATCAACAGCGTTGGCCAGCAACCGCGTGTGCAACTGGCCCATGACAGCCCCGTCCTTTCCTGCCGCCAGCCGCCAGATCCACGACGGGTAACCGGGAATGTAGGATTCGGGCAAAACGATCAGCGAGGCTCCCGCCGCCGCGGCCTCAGCGACCGATTGCACGGCCCGGCTGATCGTCGCGCTGCGATCGAGCAGCACGGGCGGGCGCTGAATGATGGCTACCTTGGTCATGGCGTTCTCCTTTGGCACTTGACTTCGAAGTCTTGAGCCTGCACGCGAAGAAGGGGCGGGACTAGTTCAGAATCTGAAGTGTTGCAGTCGCGGAGTCCAGGCAATGGAAGAGAGCTACGGTCAGTTCTGCACAGTTGCACGGGGTGCCGAAGCACTGTGCGAGCGCTGGACACCCTTGGTCGTGCGCGAGCTGCTATGCGGCAGCAAGCGCTTCAACGAACTGCACCGCGGCGTGCCCCGGATGTCCACCGGCCTGCTGGCACAACGGCTGCGCCATCTGGAAGAGATTGGCGTCGTTCGTCGCACGGCCGTGGGCAAAGTCTGGGAATACAGCCTGACCGAGGCGGGCGAGGAACTGCGTCCCATCATCATGGCGCTGGGTCATTGGGGCGCCCGCTGGATCGGCAGCCGCCTGCGCAATGACGAACTCGACGCCGGCCTGCTTATGTGGGACGTACGACGTTTCGTCCACATCGAGACATTCCCGCCGCGACCGGTGGTCATCCAATTCAAATTCCGCGACGCACGGCCCGGCGAGCAAGCCTGGTGGCTGGTGGTTGAAGAGGGCGTGGCAGACCTGTGCCGCGACGACCCCGGCCGCGAACTGACCCTGGTGGTGGATTCCAGCGTGCGCGCATTGACCGAAGTGTGGGCAGGCGACCGCACACCGCGGGAGGTGCTTGAATCGCGGGAGCTGCGTGTGGATGGGGCGGTGAAGGATGCGGAAAGCTTGTGGCGTTGGCTGGGTACGAGTGCGTTTGCGGGGACGCGGAGGGCGGTGGTGGTTCGGTAATCTAAAAAGCTTCACATTTTTTTTCACATATTTATTGGATGAACAGGCGCGGATTTATTGGCCTCCAGAGGTTTTTCAGACTTCAAAAACAAAATTTTCTGCACATTTTTTTTCACGTTTTTTTGTGAACTGAATTCGGTGAAATGGAGGCAAAATGGGGCTGTTAGCCGCGTTCACGTACTGATCGCATTTGCAGAAAAACGGGCGTCATTATGGCGCCCGTTTCTGCTTACTCCTTCGCCTGCGCTCGCAATCGTCGTCCAATCACATCCATCAAGTCACAGCCGTCGCGCAGCGGAATGGCCAGCAGCTTGGAAAAGTCCGACAACACCACCGTGTCGCAACCAATCTCGGCGCGGAAGGCGATGTTCTCCAGCACCTGCGTAACCGTGCGAATCCGGTAATCCGCCATGGCTTGCAGAACGTCGAGTGGGGCTTCGGTATCAATGAGCAAAGAGGCCGGAATCAGGTCGATTCCGGTGAGAGGCATGTATCGATTCATTTTGAAGATCTCTGTTTGATTGGCTCAAGGCCGTCACTCAGTCGTCGCCAAACGATTGGGTGGCAGCTGTGCGCAGGTTGGCGAACCGGCACAGAGAAAACCGGCAGACCCGAAGGTCTCCCGCGCACAGCCGCCATAACAGCGGCTTTGCGGGTGCGATGATACCTGCAATGAAGCGGATAGCTCTCGCATTCTCTGTTATCAGGTCGCCAAACCCGAATCGCCATTTGGGCGACGGTGCTGACTATAAGCCGCACGGGATCAGCGGGGATAGGTGAGCAATTCCGAGCTTTTTGTAGGACTCGTGATGAAAAAATCTCAGACCTTTCACGCCACCTCACCGGGAAATTAAACACAGTTCTGAAATGTCCATTGCCCCGTGCCTGTAACTCGCCGAAGCTATCCTTCATCAGCCCTCCAGCAGTCGAGACGGACCTCCACCCCATGCAAACTCCACCC
>NZ_SCOO01000049.1:0-34091 GCF_005502415.1 Pseudomonas sp. G(2018)
ATGCGGCAGTCTGAAGCCGGGCAAACTGCCGGCAGTGGGCTATAACCCTATAGGGGTTGTCCGAGAAGAATGTCCATGACCACGCTGGAAAAAACACTCGAGTCCGACAAGGGCGATATTCGCCTGAGTACGCGCAAACAGCCGTTCAATCTGCTGCGCTGGTTTTCACTTATTAGCATGGCGGTGATCGGCACGGTGGCGGTGGCACTGGGTTCGGTGTCGACCAAATTCGTGATTACCGAAAGCGTGCAGCGCGATGCGTTACTGACCTCGCAGTTCATTCAGGCGATTGCCTCGGCCGAGGTGCGCCATGTGGCGATTCCCAATGTGCGGACCATGGGCGAGCTGCTCGATCCGCGCAAGGACCGCGACTTTCCCGACGTCGATCCGATGGCCCGCGCCAATGCCCGTGGTGAATTCCTCGACCACATCGAACACCTGCCGGATGTGATCCTCGCCAACATTTATGCCCCCGACCGCATGGTGATCTGGTCGACCAACCCGGCGTTGATGGGCACCACGATCCATGCCGACGAGGACCTCGACGAGGCCTTCGCTTCAAAGACCGCGGTGTCGGCCAGCTACCACGATGTGGACAAGACGCGCATGGAGCAGAAGTTCATTACGCCGCCGGAATACATCTTCATCGAGAACTACATTCCGCTGTTTGCTGCCGATGGCAAGAACGTCACGGCAATGGTCGAGATCTACAAGGAACCCAAGGACCTGATCAACCGCATGGAACGCGGGCTGGTGCTGATCTGGCTGGCCACGGCCCTGGGCGGTGGCCTGATTTATTTCGGACTGTACTGGATCGTGCGCCGTGCGGCGAACCTGCTGGCGACCCAGCAAAAGCAATTGATCACCAATGAGACCTTCGTCGCCCTGGGCGAGATGTCCTCGGCGGTGGCCCACAGCTTGCGCAATCCTCTGGCGACTATTCGTTCAAGCGCCGAACTGGCACTGGAGTTCGACAGTGGCGCGGCGCACAAGAACATCAGCGACATTATCGGCCAGGTCGATCGCATGTCGAAGTGGGTGCGGGAGTTGCTGCAGTCCTTGCGACCGATCAATGACGATGCCGAACCGGTCAATCTGGTGGCGGCCTTGCACGACAGCCTCATGGCTTTCGAGCAACAGATCGCCAAGGCCCGGATCAATGTGATATTCGAGCCCAAAGAGACACCCATGGTGCTGAGCCAGCAGGTGCAGTTGACACAAATCCTCAACAGTTTGCTGGCCAATGCGCTGGAGGCCATGGACGAGGGCGGGACGCTGGCCATCACCCTGGAGCCGACCGATGCCCGTGGCGTGTGCGCAGTGGTCAGCGACACCGGCAAAGGCATGACCGAAGAACAACGAAAAATGGCGTTCCGCCCCTTTTTCACCACCAAGCAGGGCGGGCTCGGTGTCGGGCTGGTCCTGGTCAAACGGATCATGGAGCGTTTTGGCGGCGCCGTGACCCTCGACAGTCGAGAGGGTGAGGGCACCCGTGTGCGTCTGTCGTTCAAGTTGGTTCCCTGAAGTTGGGGGTGAACTTTCCCCGCTAGCGGGTGCTATTCCCCAATCGGTTTTCCCCGTCATGGCGCATTGATGTTGATAAGCCTTTGTTTTGTGGGCTATCAGCGTCATTGAGTAAAGCAGCTACAAATTGGCGAGGCTTTTGCAAAAGCACCATTACCCCCTTCACGCATATGAGGCGGCTGGTGATGGACAGAAGCGCGCGCGCTCCCTTCACGTGGTTGTTGACGCTCGGGACCAAGGTGTCGACATGAATCTGCACTCACCACGCTCACGTGCCTTGGGTATGCACCTGGTGCTGCTGTTGGTCACCGGTTTGCTGGTCAGCCAGCTGCTGATCGACAAACCGACGCCGTCGACACCCGCGCCCATCCCCGCCGCGGCACCTGTGGAAACAGCCATCGTCGACTCCGCCACCCCGTGGGGGGGCGACTATTTCCCCAACACCCTGCTGACCGATCAGGACGGTCGGCAGGTGCATTTTTTCGATGACCTGATCAAGGGCAAGGTGGTGGTGATCAATTTTATCTTCACCTCGTGCAGCGATTCCTGCCCGCTGGAAACCGCGCGCCTGCGCCAGGTGCAGAAACTGCTCGGCGACCGGGTCGGCAAGGACATATTTTTCTACTCCATCAGCATCGACCCCTTGAGTGATACCCCTGCGGTACTCAAGGCCTATTCGCAGCTTTTCCAGGTCGGGCCGGGCTGGCAGTTCCTCACCGGGGAGTTCGCCGATGTCACCGAGTTGCGGCAAAAGCTCGGATTGTTCATCGAAGGCGTGGACAACGGTCGCAGCAAGGACCACAACCTGAGCCTGATTGTCGGCAACCAGCAAACCGGTCGCTGGATGAAAGCCTCACCCTTCGAGAACCCGTGGATTCTGGCGGATCAACTGGCCAACACTTTGCATAACTGGAAACAACCGAGTCTTGCAGAAAGCTACGCCAACGCCCCCGAGATCCGTCCACCGAGCAACGGCGAAGAACTGTTTCGCACCCGTTGCGCTTCGTGCCACAGCCTCGGTCCCCTGGACGGGCAGGGCATCGGCCTGCGCAGCATCGGCCCGGACCTGATCGGCGTGACCCGACGACGCGATCCGGCCTGGCTCAGCCGCTGGATCCGTGAGCCGGACCGCATGCTCGCAGAAAAAGACCCGATTGCCATGGAGCTGTTCGAACGCTTCGACAAGATACCGATGCCCAACCTGCGAATGGATGAAAAGTCCGCGCAGTCGATCATCGACTTTTTACAGGAGGAAACCGATCGCCAACATCCGTCTTCAACCCCTTTGGCCGGCAACGAAGATCCTGAACATCATCACGCAATCGCGGCCCCCGGCAAGTCTCGGGTGCAATAGTGGCGAAATAACACACGCTCGACCGTCAGTCCTGGGCAATGCCACCTACACTGATCCGAAACGCGGCTGAAAAGGCTTGAAGACTCGTAACCAGGACCGTCCCATGCAGATACTGGAAGAACAAAAAGTACCTGCGCCGCCCCCCCCGGCGACAGGAGGCAAGGAGTGGCGACCGCCGTTCAATCTGGTGCGCTGGTTCTCCCTGGCGAGCTTTTTCATCATCGCCGCGGTAGCGCTGGGGCTGGGTTACATTTCCACGCGCTTCGTGGTGGAAGAGAGCATCGAACGCGACTCGATGCTCACCGCGCAATTCATACAGGCCATTGGCGATGCGGAAATTCGCCACGCCCAGATCAACCCGAAACGGACCATGGGCGAAATGCTCGACCCACGGGATGAAAACGCTTACCCGGATGTCGATCCGGCGACCCGTGCTTCCTCGCGCGTCGAGTTTCTCGACCATGTGGAACACCTGCCGGACATTCTGCTGGCCACGGTGTACGCCCTCGATCGCACGGTGGTCTGGTCGACCAACCCGGAGCTGATCGGCGTGCGTATCGAAGACGACGATGAGCTGGACGAGTCCTTCGATATGAAAGAGGCCGTATCCACCAGTTATCACCAAATCGATGAGGAGCGCCCCGAGCAACGCTTGCTCCATGAACCGCAGTACCTGTTCATCGAGAACTACATCCCGATGTTCAACGCCGACAAAAGCAAAGTGATTGCCATGGTGGAAATCTACAAGGAGCCGGCGGACCTGGTGGAACGCATCCAGCGCGGGTTCAAGGCAATCTGGCTGGCGACCCTGCTCGGCGGGGCGGCGATTTACCTGGGCCTGTTCTGGATCGTGCGCCGCGGGGCCATGTTGCTGCAGAGCCAGCAAAAACAACTGGTCGCCAATGAAACCTTTGTCGCCCTGGGGGAAATGTCCTCGGCGGTGGCCCACAGCCTGCGCAATCCGCTGGCCAATATCCGATCCAGCGCCGAACTGGCCCAGGAAATCGCCAGCCAGACCGCGCAGAAAAACATCGGCGACATCATCAGCCAGGTCGACCGCATGTCGCGCTGGGTCCGTGAGTTGCTGGTGTCGTTGCGACCGGTCAATGATGAACTCGAACATGTCGACCTGGTGCTGACCATCGACGATGCCCTGGGTGCCTTCGAATCGCTGATCAAGCGTTCGAACGTCGAAGTGCGCTTCACGCTCAAAAGTGTTCCACCGGTCGTCAGCCAACAAGTGCTGCTCACGCAAATTCTCAATAGCCTGTTCGCCAATGCCCTGGAAGCCATGCCCACCGGCGGCGTGTTGAGTATCGATATTGAAACACCGGTCCCCGGTCAGGTGAGCGTTATCCTCAACGACACCGGCAAGGGCATGACCAAGCAGCAACAGCAAATGGTCTTCAAGCCGTTCTTCACCACCAAAGAAGGTGGGCTGGGCGTGGGCCTGGCGCTGGTCAAAAGAATAATGGAGCGTTTCGAAGGCTCGGTCCAACTGACCAGCCAGGAGCAGGAAGGAACCCGCGTTTGTCTGAATTTTAAAGTGGCAACGGGAGGGGAATATGGAACGCAGCATACTGCTGGTCGAGGATGATGAACTCCTCGCCGAGAATATCCAGACGTACCTTGAGCGCAAAGACTTCGAGGTGACGGTCTGCCACTCGGCTGAAGACGCACTTGAGCAATTGTGGACCTTCGCTCCCGACGTGGTGCTGACCGACAACTCGTTGCCCGGCATGAGTGGTCACGACCTGATCCAGAAGCTGCGCATTAGGGCACCGGAACTGAAAGTGATCATGATGACCGGCTACGGCAATGTCGAGGACGCCGTGGTGGCGATGAAGGAAGGCGCGTTCCACTACGTGACCAAACCCGTGGCGCTGCCGGAACTCAAGCTGCTGCTGGACAAGGCCCTGGCCACTGAAAGGATGGAGCGCACGCTGTCGTTCTATCAGGAACGCGAAGCGCAGAAATCCGGGGTGCAGGCGCTGATCGGCGAATCGGCGCCGATGGTCTACCTCAAAGGCACCATCGCCCAGTTGCTCGACGCCGAGCGCCGGATGGCCAACTCCGACTTGCCACCGGTGCTGGTGGAAGGCGAGACAGGCACCGGCAAGGAGCTGGTGGCCCGTGCCCTGCATTTCGACGGCCCGCGCGCCAAAGGTCCGTTCATTGAATTCAACTGCGCCTCGATTCCCTCCAACCTGGTGGAGTCGGAGCTGTTCGGTCACGAGAAGGGTGCCTTTACCGACGCCAAGGATCGTCGCGTCGGGCTGGTGGAAGCGGCTGACGGCGGCACGCTGTTTCTCGATGAAGTGGGGGAAATGGACCTGCTGTTGCAGGCCAAGCTGCTCAAGCTGCTGGAAGACCGGACCATCCGCCGGGTCGGTTCGGTCAAGGAGCGCAAAGTCGATCTGCGGGTGATCAGCGCCACCAATTGCAACCTCGAACAAATGGTCCAGCAGGGCAAGTTTCGGCGCGACCTGTTTTTCCGCCTGCGCATCATCTCGATCAAGGTGCCGCGCTTGTATGCCCGCGGGGAAGACATCCTGTTGCTGGCCCGGCACTTTCTGGGGACCCACGGCAAACGCTATGGCAAACCGCATTTGCGTTTCAGCGAACAGGCCGAAGAGTTGCTGCTCAACTACAACTGGCCGGGCAACGTGCGCGAGTTGCGCAACATGCTGGAGCAGACCGTGCTGCTGGCGCAAAGCGACATCGTCGCCGCCCATCAGCTGAATGTCTGCATGAGCCTGGTGGATGAACCGCCGCCGTATCAACACGAGCTGCCACCCAGCGAACCACGCGCGGCTTACAACGGCACCGAGTCGATGAACCTGCCGGAAGTCGAACGCGACATGGTGCGCAAGATGCTCGACAAGACCGACTGGAACGTTACCAAGTCCGCACGGCTGCTGGGCCTGAGCCGCGACATGCTGCGCTACCGGATCGAAAAGCTCGGCCTTGCGCGCCCGGACAAACGGCAGTGGTAGAGGAGCAGTTGCGAGCCGCAAGCTTCAAGCTGCAAGGTAAGAGCAATTACAAAGCAGGACCTGGAGTGCTCGGGCAGGCCAGCATGCACCTCGGGTCGATGACTTCCTGGTTCACGTAGACGCCGCGCTCCGAATCGTAGGTGCGGATGAACACGCGAACGGTGGCGTCGGCCACCGTGGGCAACCGTGAGTCGGAGAACACGTGCTCGCTGGAAACCGGGATGAACGTCTGGGGCGATGTCGGGATATACGACCCCGGCGGCACGGTGCTCAGCGAAGGAGGGGCGGGGTGGGCGAAGGGTTGATCGGCCCCGTAATAGTTGAATTCACTGCTCGACTGCTCGGTTTGCATCGGGCTGTCGTCCGCCCGTGCACAGGTGGCGGCGGTCAGGCAAAGGGCAAGCAACAGCATCTGTTCGGTCTTGTTCATGGCAGCACCTGTGACATCGGTTTTCGCGCATATCCCCAAGGTCATTAACTATAGCGCCCCTTGTGGAAGCGCAGGCTTCGTCAGCTGCTACAGTCGTGGGTCAAACATTCGATTTGGACATGTGCAATGGAAATGCCGACAAAAGAACAAGCCATCGCCAGCAACCGCGATGCCTGGAACGACTCCGCCCGTCACCACAAGGACAGCCCTGAGTGGCAGCGTCTCTTGAACACTGTGGCCCGTGCGGATTTTACCTGCCTGGATGACACCCTGACCGCTGTACTGAGCGAGGTTGGTGTCGATGGCAAGGATGTGGTGCAACTGGGCTGCAACAACGGCCGCGAAAGCCTGTCGCTGTTCGCCCTGGGCGCCCGGCAGGTGGTCGGTGTCGACCAGTCCGCAGCGTTTCTCGACCAGGCGCGGGAACTGACGTCACGCTCACCCCATGAGCCTGCATTCATCGAGGCCGATATTCACCGTTTGCCGCTTGAGTTACAGAGCCGTTTCGACCTGGCGTTGATCACCATCGGCGTATTGAACTGGATGCCGGACATTGGTGAATTCTTCCGCCATGTGGCGCAGACACTGAAGCCGGGTGGGGCGCTGGTGGTGTACGAAACCCATCCGTTTCTGGAAATGTTCGACCCGGAAGGTGCCGATCCCTTCGCCCTTGCCAGTTCGTATTTTCGCAACGAGCCTTTCGTGCAGACCGAGCCGATCGTCTACGAAGGTAAGGTCGAAGAACAGGCCGCGCCGTCGTACTGGTTCGTCCACACCCTGGGCGCCATCTTCAACGGCGCCCTCGCGGCGGGTCTGAACATCCGCCATTTCAAGGAATACCCGCATTCCAATCGTGAGGAACTGTACGACCGTTACCAACAGCGGGAGGCGCAGTTGCCGATGTGTTTTACGTTGGTGGCGGTGAAACGCTGAGGGATGTATTGCCAGGACTGTCGGGGCTGGATTGGGTCACCTGACTTTTTGCAGGCATGCAACATTCCTTGCCAAGCATTTCAACGTCACCCCACGACAACCCGCCATTCAGTCCGCATCAGGCCTCAACACAGGACTTCCGTGCGCTGGTTTGTTGGCCAGCGTTCGACCAAGCGCTTGCCCGGTCATTTCGACATACCGGTAAGTGAACATCGACAGTAGAACAACCAATCCCACCACCAGTAAAGCGATGATGTTGTTGAGCAGCGCATCACCGGTGTCCAGGTAGCGATTCCCGTCGATCATCGGTGCGATGTCAACGCCAAGGACCTTTTTCGCCACCATGAATGCCGACACGACGCAGAACAGAATGGCCGCGTGGGTCAGGTAGATGGAATAAGACAACTTGCCAAGAAAACCGAAGAACCGTTTCCCCAACAACCGCGACACTGCCCCGCCATCAAAGGCGAATATCACAACGATGACACCGAACAACGGGCTGGCCAGCAGCGCCTTGGCTGCAAAATCACTGACCACGAATACCAGCGCTGCAGCAACCGCCAGCACTTCAAGCGCTGTCAGCAACCAGGACCTGGCCTGGCCCGGATGGGGTAGCTTCAGGTACACGACATATGCCAGGCAGCCGGTGAAAAAGTAGGCGAGGCCCCGCAGCGACTCGATGGTAAAGAAGGTATTGCCTGCATACATCAGCGCCAGGGACACGCAGACCATCGCCGCCCATACCCATGTCCTGACGCCGAACGCAATGCTCAGGATCACGGCGAAAATCATATAGGTGTAGTACTCGATACTGATGCTCCAGGACGGAAAGTTGAACGACAGTGGATTGGTCAAGTACGTCCAGGATTGCAATAGCAGCGCGTTGGGCAGAATTTCAGCCGGGGCAAACTTTCCGGAAAATGGCGCATTGTTGAACTCCATACCTTTTTGCGCAGCCATATACCTGCCGCACTCCAACAGTATGAAAACGCCCAACATGAAGAGGTGCAGCGGCAACAAGCGAAAGGTCCGAGTGATGAAGAATCTCCGGAAATTGAATTGCACGGATTTGCCATAGGCATGTGTCAGGACAAAGCCACTGAGTACAAAAAAGAACGACACAAAGACATCGGCATGGCGAAAGAACGTCCATTCTGTAAAGCTGCCGCTGATGCGCAAGTGATAGATCATCACCGAAACGGCCATCAGCCCCCTGAAACTATCCAGCGAATCAAACCGCTTCTCTGCGCGCATATCCAGGCTCCCTTACTTGCATAGGCGGCACGTCTTGGATGCGATCCGACTTGCTCGCGATGGCGGTACCACTGCCTCATATTTCCTGAAGGGAAATTAAGCCTGCGCCGCCGTCACCACCGGCCGTCCCGGTTTGCGCAGCGGTTCCAGGCGTGAGCCGGTGTAGCGGGTTTCGCGGAAGAAGCGCCAGCGACCGAACAGGCCGTAGACGTGGGTGACGCGTCCCTGTTCGTGATAGCCCATGCGGATGTGCAGCTTTAGTGCCGGGATGTTGTGGGTTTCGCAGACATCCACCACCTTGTTGCAGCCCTGGGCTGCCATCGTTTCCCACAGGGCGATCTGCACATCCACCGACAGGCTGCTGCCGAAGTAGGCACGGATCATTTCGCCGCCGAATTCGAAGAATTCACCAGTTTTGACCGGGAACCAGCAGCCGTAGTAGTGGCGGTCGTGGTAGTCGCGAGTACTGGCCCAGATGAACCCGATCGCATCACCGTTTTCATCGACATACATGTGTCCGGTGTGACCTTCGGCAGCCAGCTCGGCCATGGTTTGCACACGGTCACCGAAGTGTTTGGCAAACGCCGTGGTGTTTTCCGGGGTGATGATGACCTGGCGCACGCCGGAGTAGGGACGCAGCTTGTGTGGTGGTACCGGGCTGACCAGGTCACGCTCCATCCACAACAACTCCCAGTGGAAGAACACATAGCGTTTCCACAGCGTGCCGAACGTGCGGCTCAGGCCTTTTTGTTTGATTCGTTCGCGGAGTTTGCCGATCAGGCTCATGAAGCCCTCCTTGGCCGGGATTGGCCATGCTTTGGGTGAAGGTACTGTTGGGTATAGATCACGCTGGATGTGGCAAGGAGGCGCCTTTATCAGCAATTTGTTTCAATATGTGTTTCAGTATTGACACGGTTTTTCCGGCGCCAAAAAGCCGCGCTCCGGGGTACCGGAGTGGGGCTTTTTGCGGGGGGTGGATCGGTGCCTGCAGGGCTACTCCATCACCGTTTCTGCGCGACTGCCGAAGGTGCGACCGGCAGCGCCGTAGGCGACCCTCGGCACACCCGGCAAACGCTGCTCCAGCAGTGCACTCAACGACTCGCCCTGATCCAGGTAGGCATCGCCGAAATCGGCGCCGAGTTGATTGGGATGGGCGACGATCTCCAGCAGGCCATCGTTGGGTGGTGCGGCGTTGCGCAAATCCACCGGGGTGCAGACGTAGTCGGCGGTGGCCCCGGCCAGGCTGTTCAGACGATGGTTGAGCAATAGCTTGAAGATGCGCTTGGGCAGGCTCAGGTTTTGCCCCAAATTGCGCGCCAGCCTCACGGGAACGCCCTGGCGGGCGGCGAAGCGCGCGACGATCTCGCCGATGGGCCAGATGTTGTGCACGTGTTGATGGGAGTCCAGATGGCTGGGGCGCACGCCGTTATCCACGCAGCGTTGCCATTGGGCTTCGAGTTCTTCCTCCACCGCCAGGCGATCCTGGTGACCAAGCCAGAGGCGGGTGCGGGACAGGTTGAGGTCGAACACGCCGGCACTGTCGCAGAAGGTACGGCGCGTCAGAATGCGCCTGCTTACCGGATGGCCGTAAGTGAGGTTGAAGTGCAGGCCGATGCGTCCTTCCAATAACGGATGCCGGGCCAAGGCACAGGCCGCTTCGAAGGCCGGCATGTTGGCCATGGCGGTGGCGGAACTGATGATCCCGGCCTGGAAAGCCCCCAGGATCACCGCGTTTTCGCAGGCACTGAGGCCGAAATCGTCAGCGTTGACTATGACTTGGCGTGGCATGTTTACCCTCCAGGTGTTTGTCGGTGGCTGCAGGCGGCTTGGGCCCGGAGACAGGCACAGGCGTTGCGGCGGGTGCAGGAGCGCTGGACGCTGTCGCGCGCCGGGCCCGCCATTGCTGCAAAATGGGTTTGATGCGGTACCAGACCCGCTGGGCAAGCCCCAGGGCCAGGCCGCTCGGGCGCCAGGAGTAGAAGCTCCAGCGCCAGTGTTCCAGTTGCCCGGTCATGCGTTCATGCAGTTGATGGCTGGAGTTTTCCAGGCTGACCCGCGACGCATCGATCCAGTGCCAGTGGTCATCCAGGCCCCAGCGAATCCATTCTTCGAGCAGCACCCGGCCACTGCCCAGGTCGGCGTGTTGCGGCAGGAACGCCAGGTTGTAATCGTACAGCCGGCCCTGTTCCAGCAAGCCCAGGCGATAGCTGATGCAACGCTCGTCCAGCTCCAGCTCCAGCACCACCACGCGCACCAGCCCTTGAGCGGCGAGGGCGGTGAAGGCGCGGTCCATCCATTGGCGGTGGCGCTCGTCGGCAAAAATGCCCACGCCTTCATCGCCTTTCCAGCTCACCGCTTCGACTTCGCCGATGACCTTGAGCAACGGCCCCATGGTCGTGGCGTCGGGGGTGATGCGCCGCACTTGCGCGCCACAGGCGGCAATGCGTTTGCGTGCCCGGCGCAGTTTGTAGCGCGGGTCGCCGGAGACTTCCTGATGGTCGGCGTCGCTGATCAGGTGCACCGGCACGCGACAACTGAGTCGGCGTTCAGCAGTGGAGCTATGGCCCATCCATTCGCTCAGGGCGCTGGCGGCGCCTGGCGGTTCGCAAAATTCATTGAGTTGCAGTAAAGCATGGGGCAGTCGACGACGAATCTGCGTCAACGCTTTGCCCATGTCCTCGGCGTCCAGGCTGGCGAGCAGCGCGAGGCGGTCGGCGAGGGGATATCCGAGGTGATGCAGGACCCGAAACGGCAGTCCGCCGAAGCGCTCGACGGACGCCACCAGGGGCAGGCACAGGACCAGTTGGTGCCCCTGCCAGCCGAGCAGAACGTGCAAGCGTTCGCCGGCCCTCAGGGCGTGTTCCGATGCAGACATCCAGGCCAGCGTGTTGAACGGCGTGTGGTCCATCACTTGCAGGCGCAGCGCCTCATAGGCCGCTGCGGGAAAATCTGCGGCGCACAGCGACGTCCGCCATTCAAATCGCACTGTCATGGGTTCAGGCTACCTCAGTTTTCACGGTGGGTCGTTCCGGTTTGCGCAAGGCATCCAGGCGCGAGCCGGTGTAGCGGGTTTCGCGATAAA
The DNA here is from genome assembly GCF_005502415.1 of Pseudomonas sp. G(2018). Taxonomy (NCBI): domain Bacteria; kingdom Pseudomonadati; phylum Pseudomonadota; class Gammaproteobacteria; order Pseudomonadales; family Pseudomonadaceae; genus Pseudomonas; species Pseudomonas sp. G(2018). The sequence continues at coordinate 11,574 of NZ_SCOO01000049.1, forward strand.
AACGCCAGCGGCCAAACAGTTCATACACGTTCATGATTCGCCCCTGTTCCTTGTATCCCGTGCGTATGTGCAGTTTCAGGGCCGGGACGTTGTGCCACTCGCACACGTCCACCACCTTGTTGCAGCCCTGTGCGTGCATGGCTTTCCACAGTTCCGTTTGCAGATCCATCGACAGCTTCGTGCCCCAATAGCCCCGGCTCAATTCACCGCCGAACTCGAAAAACTCGCCTTCCTTCACCCGGAACCAGCAACCGTAGTAGTGACGGTCGTGGTAGTCGCGCGAGGCGCCCCAGATGAACGCTACCGCATCACCGTTTTCGTCCAGGTGCATCTGGCCGGTGTGACCCTCTTTGGCCAGTTCGGTCATGGTCGCCACGCGGTCGCCGAAGTGGCGGGTAAACGCCGCGGTGTTGTGCGGTGTAATGGCGACGATCTGCAACGGCGGGTATGGCTTGAGTCTGTGCGGTGGCACCGGGCTGACAAGATCGCGCTCCATCCAAATCAGTTCTTCGTGAGAAAACACGAAGTGCTTCCATATTTTTTTCAAAGTGGCCCGCAGGCCTTTTTGTCTGATGTGGTTACTGAGCTTCTGCAAAGCACTCATGGTGTTGGCTCCTGACGGGTTGGCCCGAAAGTGGAGTGATCCAGCGCGCGGCACAATGCCTGCGCTGCCAAACAGTAGAGCGGCGGTCACTAGGACCTCCAGGTCAGGGCGAAGAGCGTTTGCCCTGGCAGCTCGAAGCTCACGCGACCGTCGTTGCAATTCAGAGGTGCGTCGCGGCTGCGGTTATCCGCGCCGAAATAACGCAGTGATCCATTGGTCAGCGGGCAGCGCGCGCCAGTCAGTTCGACACGCTGCAAACGCGAACCCTTGTTGACCCCCAGCAGGCTGCGCTTTTCCGCCTCGGCCATGGCCAGTACGTCGACTTCAAAAGCATTGTTTTCCAGGTACATCACACGCTGCAGCCAATGCTGCTGGATGAATTGCTGGGCGAGGCCGACGGGTTTGAGTTCGAAATTGTTGTCGCCATGCACGCGCACCATGCCCTTGGGGTATTCGGGCTCGTCGGCAGCCTGGAACCAGTTGAGCATCTCCAGCAAACCGTCCTGGGACGAGTTGATGACTACCGAGGCCCACCACAACGAGGCGAAGTGGGTTTCCTGATCGTAAGGGCTGAGGTGGGAACCGGGGGACATGTTGGTCTGGTCCAGCAGCAAGGCCTTGCGAGGCTGGCCGTGAGCATCGAGCCCCACCAAGTCGGCGGCGCGGCGCACGCTGTCGCGATAGACCCGGGTCGCCAGCAGGTCGCGGACCATCCATTCGTGCCAGGCCAGCGCATCGACCTGATCGCCGGATTCGGCCAGCAAACGCCTCGCCCAGTCGATGCCACGCTTGTTGGCGGCGTTGTCGGCGAGGGGGCCGTTGATCAGCCGCGTGCTGGCAGGCATGGCGATGCGCACGCCGGCCTTGGCGTTGTCGGGGTTGCTGCGCACCTGCCGGGCCATGCTGTTGAAGAGGCTCTGGTAGTTGGAGTAGTCCGGATAGTTGAGGTTCGGCTCATCGGCGAAAGCGATGTAATGCGTACCTTTGCCACCCAGGGCGCGGGTAGCGGCGAGCCAGGCGTCGAGGCCGGCGTTGCTCGTGGTGTCGGCTCGCAGATCGGACTTGCGATTGCTGCCGGCCAGTAGCGTGATGTCCCGGGTGATACCGAAGCGCTCCTGATACAGCTGGCGGAACCCGTCTTCGTAGTACGGCCGTTTCGCGGTGATGTCGACGAAACTGTAATAAGCGCCTGCCTGCGGCTTGAGCGCATCGAGCACGGCGTAGCTGGAGGTCGGCGGCATCACGTAGGGCAGGGCGATGCCCAGGTACGGCGTGTTGCCCAGGACTTTGTCGTGTAAGGTCAGGTGGGTTTGGCCGTCGTCTTCGCGCAGCGGTTTGAGCTGCTGTGGGTTCTTCCCGAACAGGTTCGCGGTGCCGTCCAGCCAGAACGCGACTTTGCCGCTGCCTTGCAAGCGCAGGCGCCAGACCTGTTCTTCTTTGGCGACGGGCAACTCGACCTTATCGAATTGCCAATAGGCGCGATACGGTTTCAGTGCCACCGATACTTGCTTGCCGTCGCCCACGCGCTGCGCTTGCAAGGTGCTGACGCCACCGTGGAACTTGCCGGCGAGTACCGCATGTTCACCCGGTGCTACCTTGAAAAACAACTCATCGCCGTCGCGGGTCTCGGCGCTGAAATGCACTTTGGCCGGGGCGAACAGTGCCACCGTGCGCTCGTCGTGTTCGACCGTGTAGCGGCGGAAGCTGTAGCCCGGAATCTCCAGTTGATAGCTGGCGGCGCCTGGCGCCAATGACCAGCGCTGAGTGCCGCTCGATTCACTGGCGGCGATCAGGCGTTCGCCCTGAAGTTTACCTTGGCCGTCGAGCAGGTACAGGCGTTCTTCGTTGGCGTCTGCTTGCCACGCCGGAGCCCAACGAACCGTCACCGTGTCAGGGTGATCCGGTTGCAGGTACAGGCTGCCGTCGCGGATGTCGGCCCAACGCACGGGCGCCGCCCAAGTGTCGAGCGACAGGCCCAGGCTCAATAACAGGGCAAGGCGTTTCATACCGACTTCCGTTGCAATATCTGCATCATCGGTGCCACATCGCTGGGTAGGATGATCAGGGTTTGCCAGATCGGGACACCGCTCAACCGGCAATACATCACCAGCAACGCAAGGGTCACTGCCATATAGGCGATGGACGATGCCGCCGCCGCGCCGACGATGCCATAAGCCGGAATCAATAAGAGGTTCAGCGCGAGGTTGAGCAAGGCACCGAGGCCCATCAATAGCGAAATCGAACCGGGCCGGTTCTTGCCCAGCAGATCCAGGCGCAGGATGCTCGCATAGCAAAGTCCAAGCAGCCCCGGCAGCAGCGCCACCAAGGCTGGATAGGCCGGCTGATAGGCGACCCCGAACAAGGTGACGATCAACCATTCGCCGATCACCGCCATGGTCAGGCACGCACCGAGCATCACCGTGGCCGTCAGGCGTAGGGCCAGCGGCGTGACTTTTTCGATGCCTTCTTCCTGTTGCAACAGGCGCTTCATCAAGGGCGTGGTCACCGCTTCCGGGACGATCAGCAACAATTCGGCGGCGGCGCTGGCCATGGCGTAATGACCCAGCGCGGTGCTGCCGAGCAGGGCGCCGATGAACAGGTAGTCGGAGCGCAGGATTACTTGCTGGAACAGCAGGTCGGGATGGCTGCGGGCGCTGTAACGCAGCAGTTCGTTCTGGCTGCTGCGGTCCCATTGCAGGGTCAGCGGTTGATTGCGCTTGAGCCACAGCCAGCCGACCAGCACCACCAGGCTGATTCCCGCCAGCCAGCTGATCAGCGCGGCTTCGAGGGCGGCGCTTTTCCACATCCAGAACAACGCGAGAAACAGCAAAAGCGGCACCAGCGACTCGATCAGGCGCAAGACATTGAACGCCACCACGCCGCCCGAGGCGTTGTGCAACGTCAGCAGCCCGCTCTTGAGTACGGTCAGCGGCACCGCCAGCAACAACAGCCAGGCCAGCAGCCCGAGTTGCGTGGTGATGTCGAGTTCGTTGCCGAACTCACGGGTCAGCGCCACCACCAGCAAGGTCAGCAAACCGGCCAGCAGACAACCGAATACCAACACCTGACTCAGCAACAGACCCATGGGCCGTTGCTTGGCCGCCTGATAACCCACCGCTGAATTCAGCCCGCCACTGGTGGCGGCGCTGATCAGGTCGGGCAAGGTGCTGAGCAGGGCGAACAGGCCGCGTTCGCTCGGCCCGAGAATCCGCGCCAGCAACACGTTGCGCAGCAGGCGCAGGGCGATCATCGCCAGTTTGGTGCCCATGCTCAGGGCCAGGTGTTTGAGGTAGCTGCTGCGGCTCATGCGTGTGCCCCGCGATAAAGACGCCATGACAGCAGCTGCGGGTTAAGCGCCACACGCTGGCTGACGCCGAACCGTGGCAAGTTCAACGGGTCGACGGTGCCACGATAAATCCCGGTGCCTGTGCCCAGGGCGAACGGGAAGGCGTGGTCGGCGACCTGTTGGCGCACCCGCGCATCGTTGTCGCCGTTGGGGTAGCAATAGACTGGCAGCGGTCGGTTGCAGCCATTGAGCAGGGCATCGCGACTACGGCTCAACTCTTCATGTAAACGTTGATCGTCGAGGCCGGTGAGGATCGCATGGCTAGCGCCATGAGGGCCAAAACGCACGAGCCCGGAGGCTTCGAGCGAGCGCACCTGATGCCAGTCCAGCGCCTGGGGTAATGACTCGTCCGGGCATTCATCGGTCAGGCGATTCAGGTCCTCAGGGCTCAGGGTTTTCAGGCTTTGCAGAAAATGCAGCAAGGCCAGGCTGCGACGCTCCACATCCAGCTCATCGAAGGGCCTCGGCAGCGGCCGACCAGTTTGTCGCAGGCTGTCGTTCAATTGCCTCCGGGCCCGCTCGCCGTGGCTACCCCACAGGGTTTCGCCAATGCTTTCCCACCAGAAGCGCTGGCGGCTGCCAATGTAATCAGTGGACAGGAAGATGCTCGCCGGCACGTTGTAGCGCTGCAGCAAGGGGAAGGCATTGAGCGCAGTGTCGCGCCAGCCGTCATCGAAGGTCAGGGCGACCTTGGGGCGGCCGTCGCATGCGGGGTGCTCATGGGCCTTGAGCAAGTCCATCAGGTGCACGCAGTCAAAATGCTGCTGCAACCAGCGCAGCATCCGTTCGAAGGCCTGGGGCCCAACGCACAATTCGTTGCGGTGCGGCAGCTCGGCGCTGTGGTCGTCGGCCAGTACCCGGTGCAACATCAGGATCACCCCGGCGCCTCGCAGTTGACGGCTGCCCAGGGGAGAGTTCAGGTACAACCAGCCGCTGGCACGCTTGATACGGGTCTTGATACTGGTCTTGATACTGGTCTTGATCGGCATGTCAGGCGCTCATCGGGTCTGGTCGGGGTTCCATTGGTTGTAGCTGTGCCCGCGCAAGAACTGCCACAGTCCGACGATCATGCCGGCCAGGGTCACCAGCACAAACGCGGCGAGGCGAAATGGTTTGGGCAAGCGGTGACGCACGTCCAGCAGGCCGGCCACGGCGAAGGCGTAGCCGAGCAACTGGGCGGTCAGGGTCAGGCTGTAGAAGCCATGCTCATCGAGCAGCCAAAGGTTGGCCAATAGCAAGGGCAGCAACAGCACCGGCGCCAGCCGGCGGATCAGCTTGTGGCTGATCAACGCGATGGCGTACAGGCCATGGCGCAGCGGGTTGAGCAGCTCACGCCGGGCCGCCAGGCTGATCAGGCCGCCGACGGTGACGCGCTGGCGGCGGCTGAACTGTCGGTGGGCCTCGTCCACACCTTGATCGAGCACCTTGGCGTCGTCGACATAGACGACGCGCTTGCCCGTGACCGGTGCGCAGGTGTTGATAAAGAAATCGTCGTTGACCAGGGCTGGAATCGGTTGGTACAGCTCGCGGCGCAACGCCTGCAGAGCACCGTCGGCCGAGACCGTGCAGCCGGTGCGGCTTTCTACCCGACGCAGCCAGGCTTCGTAGTGGCGGTACAGGCTTTCGCCCAGGCTCAGGCCTGAGCCAGGGACGGGGATGTTCATGTTGCCGACGGTACCACCGACCTCAGGGTCGGCAAACGGCGCCAGCAGCAACTGCAAGGTGCCGTCGTACCAGTGAACATCGGCATCGGTAAACACCAAGATATCGCCAGTGCAGCGACTGACAGCGGCGTTGAGCACACTGTTCTTGCCTTGGCGCGGCAGGTCGAGCACCTCGATGCGCGGGTCGTCGAAGCTGCGCGCCAGGGCCACGGTCTGATCGGTGGAGCCGTCGCTGGCGACGATGATCTGCAGGCTGGCGGCGTGATAGTCCTGGGCCAGCAGATTGCGCAGTTTGTTCTCGATATTACGTTCCTCGTTGTGCGCGGCAACTACCACGCTGACCCGTTGCGCAGGCAGGGGCGCAGGTCTGTGTCGAGGAAAAAACGGCCCAGCGACCGTCAGCAGCAGTGGGTAACCCAGGTAGGCGTACACCGGCAGCAACAGGCACAACCAGAAAATGAATTCAGCCACGGGCAGGCCTCCTGGCATTCCATTGACACAGACTGAGAAGGAACGCGGCGCCGGCCAGGTGCAGGCGCACCCAATGCAGGCCCCACAGTTGCAGGATCAAACCGAAATCGCGGTGTTTCAGGCTCTGGCGCAAGCTCAACACCAGCGCCGGCAGGCTGGTCAGCAACAACAGCATCAGCGACAGCGGCCACTGGCCGTGGGCGAAGGCGAATATCGCGGCGATGTCCAGCACCCAGGCGGCTATCGACAGCATCGGGAAGCGCAGCAAGCGCAGGGTCATGCCATGGCTGCGCAGCAGTTGAAGGTGACTGCCCTGGCGCCAGAACTCCTTGCCCATCCATTCGCGCCAACTGCCCTCGTAGCCCCAATGCAGGGCAACGCTTTGATTGACCGACAGCAGACGTGCGCCCGCGTTGGCCAGGCGCATGGTGAAGTCCTTGTCCTCGCCGGTGCGCAGGTTTTCATTGAAGCCACCGACCTTGTCGAACCAGTGGCGGCGCATCAGCAGGTTGGCGCTGGGCAGCCACTGCACGGACTGCACCGTTTCGGCATTGGGGCGCAACATGCGTCGTTGCCAGGCGTTGGCGTACCACGGGGCTTCGGCCGGGGTGTGCAGGTCCAGCCCCAGAATATCGACCTGGACCGCTGTCTCGATCTTCATCAGCAGCGTGATCCAGTCCTCGGGCATCTCGATATCGGCATCGATGAACGCCAGCCATTCCCCAGAGGCGACGGCCGCTCCGCGATTGCGCAGGGCACCGATCAACAGGCCGGGCATGCTCAGCACCTGCGCGCCGAACTGCCGGGCAATCTGCGGTCCCTGATCGGTGGAGCCGTTGTCGACCACGATCAACTCGCATTCAATGCCGGCGGAATCGGCGGCGTGTTGCGCTGCGATCAGGGTCCGGGTGATGTGTGAGGCTTCGTTGTACATCGGGATGACGATACTGATGCGGCTCATGCCTTGACCTCCATAATTGGACTTTCTTCGGCTTTCAAACGCAGCACGCTGGTCAGGGCGAGCATGATCCACACGTACTTTTGGTTCGGCGCACTGAGGAACATCAAGAAAAGGGTCAGTGACAGCAAGCCCATGCCCAGGTGTGTGATCAGATCGGCTTGTTCCCATTCATGACGCTTCAACCACGCACTGCGGGCGCGCTGCATATTGAACAGACCCATTCCGAGCAGACCGACAAACAGCAACCCCGCCGGAATCCCGATTTCGCTGAAAATCTCCACATAGGTGTTGTGAGCGCGGCGGTACAAGTCGCCGATCTTGCGGTTGGCCGAGAACGCCTTGGCGTAGCCGGTGGTCGCGTAGTGCAGCGGGAAGGTTCCGGGGCCGGAGCCGAGCAGCGGATTCTCGCGGATCATCTGGCCACCGACCACGATGTACGAAGCACGGCGTCCGAGGGATTGGTCCTGGTGACCGCTGGCGCCGGAACTCAATACACTCAATGACTGGATACGCGCTATGTAGCCGGCCGGCATCGCATAGATCGCCAGGGGAATCAGGATTGCCACCCCGAGCATGGCAAACCCCAGATGACGCGGACGAATGCGCGGTAGGTGGGCGCGGTAATGGTAGAGGCCAATCATCAGGCATACGAACAACACCACCAGCCCGGAACGGGATTGGGTCTTGGTCATGCCGCCCAGCAGCAGCACGCTGCAACCGATCCAGAACAGCCTATGCAACAGATTCGGGCTCTTGAGCACCAGCAGCAGTGCCAGCGGAAAGGCAAAGGCGATCAGCATCGCAAAGCCGTTCGGGTCTTCCAGCAGACCGGCGGCGCGGCCTTGATCCTGATACTTGCTGGAGAACATCGCGAGGATGCAGGTCAGCGTCACGCTGAGGGTTGTCAGCCGGCAGAACATCATCAGGTTCAGTTCGCGGCCGATCAGCAAGGTGATCACGAACAGCAACAGACCGACACTCAGTTCGCGCAGGTGACCCAGGGACATGCCCATGTCGTCGGTCAGCAGCATACTCAGAAAGTACAGCACCATGAACCAGATCAGAAACCGCCACAGGTTGCTGCGCAAGCGATTGGGCGGCAGTTGTTGCAGGGCCAGTTGCAGGGTCAGGATCAGCGCCAGCGCGGCACCGATGAGTTTCGATCCGGATAGCGTGCTGTCCCTGAACAGACCTTCGAGTGGCACCAGCACGGCGATCCCCAGTAGCCCCCAGGCTGGGCGTCGATACAATATCGCCACACCGACCAGGCCCAGTACCGCGCCAGGCGCCAGGAACGGCCAGGGACTGGCCAGTAGAATCAGGCACGCCAGCCCCAGGAGGCTGACCACCGACAGAGGAATAATCACGCGCGTGCCTCCCGTGCGGTACGGATATAAAGCTGCGACCAGTGTTCGGCCAGGGCCTTGAGGTCGTAGCGATCCAGTTGCGTACGTCTTGCGTTGTCGATCAGCTCGTGCGCCAGCGCCGGGTCACGCAGCAAGGTGCCGATCTGGCGGGCGAGGGCGGCGCTGTCGGCAGGGGGCGCCAGCATGCCGTTGTGCCGGTCTTCCAGCACATCGGGAATCCCGCCAACGCCGAACGCCACCACCGGCACCCCGGCCTGCATGGCTTCGAGCAGAATCATTGGCGTGCCTTCGGTGCGCGAGCTGATCACCAGCGCGTCGAGTTGCCGCCACCACGGGCGCATGTCGGTTTGATAGCCCGGCAGCGAGATGCGCTCCTGCAGACCTGCTTCATTGATTCGCGCCAACAGGTTGTCCCGTTCCGGACCGTCGCCGAGCATCACGGCGTCCAGTTGCGGGTACTGCTGGCACAGGGGAATCAATGCATCGAGAAACAGGTCCGGACCCTTTTCACTGCTCAAGCGCCCGACGTAACCGGCCAGCCAGCGCTGCCGTTGCGCATTGTGCGGCTGCAGATCGTTGCTGGCGGGCAGGCCGTTGGGGATCACTTGCAGTTTCTCCGCCCGCACACTGGCCTGACGGCACAACGTGGCAATACTCTCGGCGACGCACACCACCCGGTTAACCGAGGCGGTGCGGCACAGTTGCAAGCTCAGCCAGGTGTAGAACTTTTGCTTGCGACTGCGCGGCGTGAAGCCGTGCTGGGTGATCACCAGCGGCAGGCGCAACAGGGTTGCGCCGACCCAGCCGAACAGCAAGCCCTTGAAATTGTGCGTGTTGATCAGCGGCCGCTCGGCCCGCCGCTGGCGCAAATGCGCCAGCAACGCCCCCAGCCCGGTGCAGCCGCGACAGTCCACCCCGGCCTCGCGAAACCGCGCGAGCAGCTCGTACGGTGCATCGAGAAACAGCACCTGATGTTGCCCCGGTGTCGCCAGGCAATGGTCGAGCAACATTCGCTCGGCCCCGTAGAACCCGCCGCTGCTGAGCAAATGAATGATCGGCAGCGAGCGACTGTTCGGGGATGGGAGTTGCGCGTTCAATTGCGCACCCAATGCACGAAGCGTGGCACACCCCAATTCCTGTGCGGGTTGTTCGAGTCCGCGTTCTGATCGTTGATCACCAACAATACTGGCAGGCCCAGTTCACGGGAGATTTGCGCTGGGTGTTTGAAGCGGTGATCGAAGAACTCACGCACGTAGACCAGGGCAATGGCCAACAACAAACCGGTAAACAGCCCGAAAGGAATGACCAGTATCGGTTTGGGGAACGCCGCTTCGGTCGGTTCGAACGGCGGGCTCAGGACCCGGGCGTTGGACAGGTCGTTGTCTAGCGAACGGGAAGTGCTGCTTTCGGCGAAACGCTGGGCGTAGGTGGAGAACGCCGCGTGCAGGGCGTCGATCTCGGTGTCCATCTGCCGCAGCTTGCTCTGGGTTTCCTGCAACTGGCGGATGCGGTTCTTGAACTCGGCGATGCGCGCGGTCTTCTGGTCGATCACCGAGCTGACAATTGCCAGGTCGTTGGTTCGCTCCTGAATCCGGTTGCTCACCACCTTGAGGAACTGCTGGCGGGTGCGGGCGATTTGCTCGCGGGTTAGCAGCATCGGTTCACTGCTTGGCTGGAAGATCGCCAGGTCATTCATGTAGCGGCTGACTTGGGTGGTCAGCGCCTCACCCATCTGTTTGATCTCGCGATCTTCGAAGGCGACGTTGTCCACGGTGGTGGTGAAGGTGTAGGGGAAGGTGTAGTCGTTGAGCTTGGACTCCTTGGCGGCGGCCAGGCTGGTTTTCAGGTAGTCGAGCCAGCGTTGGCTTTGCAGCAGGCGATCGCGGTACAGGTTGAGCGCTTGCTCCTCGGTGTTGATGGCGTTGAGGCGGAAGGTGATCTCTTCCTTCGGATCGGACGAGCCGACCGCTCCCAGCAACGTCTGCCGGTTGCTTTCCAGGCCGTCGAGGCGCACCTGATATTGCGTCTTCTTGGTTTCGTAGAAGCTCTGCGGCAGGTCGATCGATTGCAGTGCCTGACGGCTCACCAGGTAGTTCTGCAGCAGCGCCGCAACAAACTTGGTGCCCTGGGCCGGATCAGGGAAGCTGTAGATGATCGAGATCACGTTGGAGCCCGGCAGGGTTTCGATCTTAAAGTTGTCGATAGCCTGTTGGGTCAACTCGTCGAGCACGGTGTCGCGCACCGGATCGGTCTCCATCCCCAGCGCAGACTTCATCGGGTTGATCACGTACTCGCGCAACGGAGTGCTGACATATTTTTTTAGCGGCTGGAACACCAGTTTGTTGAGCACACCGGGAGGTGGGGTGTACTCACCCTTGTCCCGCTGTTCGCTGATGGTCTGCCGAATCAACGCGGGCGAACGCAGGATGTTGCTCTCGGTTTCCATGTCGGCCAGTGACGGCGGAATGAATTGGGCGTTCTCCTGATTCAGCGACGTGGTGGCGTCACCTTGTGAGAGTTTTTTCGACTGCACGATCACCTGGGCGGTGATATCGAAGTTCTGTTTGAGTATCAGCAGCATGACCAGGGCGATCACTGCAAAGACCAGGAACACGCGTTTCACCAATTGTTTATTGGCGAAAAAGATCCTGAAGAACTCGTGCAGGTAGTTTTCTTTTGGATTCATATCAAGTCACCTGAGAGTTAGTTGTCGTCGTCTTTGTTGTCGAGGCGGTAGCCAAGACTCACGCCTACACCCTGGAACAACACCACGTCCGCCAGTTGCCGCGCGAGCTCGCCGGCGCTGGCCAGTCTGGTCTTGGGCACGTAGAGCATGTCGTCTGGTTGCAGGTAGGCGATCTGCGAGGCATCGCCGGACAGGGCTTTTTCCACGTCATAACGACGGGCTTCGACCTGATTGCCGTTGCGGCGCATGATCACCACCGAATCCAGGCGTGCCTTGACGTTGGAACCACGGGCCAGGGTCAGGGCTTCAAGCACTGAGACCGGGCGGCGGATCGGATAGGAGCCTGGTTGGCCGACTTCGCCCAGGACGTAGATTTCGTTGCCCGCGGTGGATTTGAGCAGCACATCGACGCTCATCCGTCCCGGCAGTTTTGCGTAGCGTTGGTTGAGGAAGTCTTCCAGTTGATTGACGGTCATGCCTTGCAGCGGCACGGCGCCGATTTCCGGGAAACTGGCATAGCCGTCGGCGCCCACGGTGATCTCCCGGCTCATGCCGGTGGCTGGGTGGTTCAGCGCGCTTTTCAGGTTTTGCTCGTTGCTCAGCGGGGTGATGACCTGCACGGACAACTGATTGCGATTGGGCTGGAATAGTTGTTTGCGGTTGTAGGCGCGCTGGATTTCCTGGCGTGCTTCTTCCGAGGTCAGCCCGGCGATTTTCACCGAGGTGTTGGCACCCGGCAGTTCAATCGTGCCGTCCGGCAGCACCAACTGATTGCCGTTGAGCTGGCTGGCGGCAGTGAAGTTCAGGCCGACCTGGTCACCGGACTGAATGCGGTAGGCATCCGAGCCACTGGTGCTGATGTGGAAGATCACGTCCAGCACATCTTTGGGGCGCAAGGTCTGCTCGATCTTGGGCATGTCGGTGGCCTGGGCGTTGGCCGGCGAGGCCGTGAGAATATTCACCGGCATGTTCTGGGTTTCGGAAGTGCTGGTGCAACCTGCAAGCGGCAGCAACAGCAGGACAAGCATCTTGGCGTTCATTGGCGTCATCCTTTTTGCGGTTGCTTACAGGTTTTTGTACAGCCACTTGGGCATGTAGTACTTGCGCCGGTTGAACACGCTGCCGACCATTTTTGCCCCGGCCTGGGTCAGGCGTTGCACCGCGGCCTGTGCGACTTCCCAGCGGGTGTCTTCGGAGCGCACGACTATGATCACGCCATCTACCTGTGTGCTGATGACCAGCGTGTCGGCGGCCGAATACACGGCGTCGCCGTCAATCACCACGAAGCGATAGCGGCTGCCGAGCTCGTCGAGCAACGCCCCCAGGCGTTCCGGTGTCAGGTGCTCGTTACCCCGGGCATACCGGCCGTTGGGCAGGATGTGAAAGGGCAGGCTCGACACGTCCACCACGCAGTCCTGCAACAGCGGCGGGCTCTGGTGATTGAACAGCAGGTCGCGGAAACCGCGTTCCTTGGTCAACCCCAGCTGTTGCGTGAGGTTGGTCGAGGATAGGCTGGCGTCCACCAGCAGTACCTGGCCGCTGCTCATTTGTGCCAGTTGACTGGCCAGCACCAGGGCGCTGGTACTCGTGCCCGCGCCGGGGGTGGCGGCGGTCAGGAACAGGATTCGCAGATCCTGATCGAGTACGGTCGAGGTAAGGTTGGACTCACTGGGGTTGGCGATGCTGAGACTCTTGGTAGTTGAACCGTCCATTAGCTTGCTCCATGGCCGCTGAATACTTTGAAGGGGGTTTTCAACAGGATCTTCAGATCAAGCAGCAGGCTCTGCTCGGCGATATAGCTGAGGTCCAACTCAACGCGCTGGTCGAAGTCGATGTTGCTGCGTCCGGAGATCTGCCAGAGGCCGGTCATGCCGGGGTAGATGCTCAGTCGCGCAAGGTGATTGTCTTTGTAGCGATAGGCGTTGAACGAGGTCGGCCGGGGACCGACCAGGCGCATGTCGCCGGCCACTACATTGAACAGGTTCGGCAGCTCATCGAGGCTGGTACGGCGCAGGAAGCCGCCGATGCCGGTGATGCGCGGATCCTTGTCGATCTTGAAATCGATGGCGTCGGCACCGTGCTTGTTCAGGTGACGCAGCGATTCCTTGAGTTCCTCGGCGTTGGCCACCATGGTGCGGAACTTGTACATGCCGAACATGCGGCCGCGGTAGCCGGTGCGTTTCTGCACGAACATCACCGGCCCCGGACTGCTGAGCTTGACCGCCAGCGCCAGTCCCAGCAGTACCGGGGAGATCAGCACCAGGATCACCAGTGCACCGAGGCAGGCGAGTACGCGGTTGGTTCGCGACAGCGTCCACGGCCGACCACCGTGCCGGCCTGTTACCCAGCCGCGACCCTGCATGTGGATCGCCGCGTCGAGGCGCATTCGGTGTTCGGGGTCCAGGCGCTTGTCACGGCGCAACAGTTGGATCGGCACACCTTTTTCATGTCCAGTCATTGAGCAGTCCTCCGCTGGAATTCAGCCGCGAGCGGCGCGTAGGGGATAGGCAGTGGGTAGTAGTCGCGGAACCAGGCAATGAAGCGTCCGAGTCCCTCATCCAGCTCGATACGGGGCTGGAAACCGGTGGCGCGGGCCAGGTCGCTGGCATCGGCGCAGGTGTTGAGTACGTCGCCGGGTTGCAGGGGCAGCAACTCGACCTGGGCTTTTTGTCCCAGGTGTTTTTCCAGCAGCGCCAGGTAGTCCTTGAGTTCCACCGGGTGCTGGCCGCCGATGTTGTAGATTCGCCACGGCGCCATGCTGCTGGCCGGGTCCGGATGCTCGCGGTCCCATTCGGCATTGGCCTGTGGTGGCTGGTCGATCAGGCGGGCGATGCTCTCGATGATGTCGTCGATGTAGGTGAAGTCGCGCTGGTGTTCGCCGTAGTTGAACAACTTCAGCGGCTTGCCTTCAGTGATCGCCCGGGCGAACTGGATCGGCGACATGTCCGGCCGGCCCCAGGGGCCGTACACCGTGAAAAAACGCAGGCCGGTGCAGGGAATGCCGAACAGGTGGCTGTAGCTGTGGGCCATCAGCTCGTTGGCTTTCTTGGTCGCGGCGTACAGCGACAGCGGGTGATCGACGCCGTCGCGCACCGAATATGGCGTGTGTTGGTTGGCGCCGTACACCGAGCTGGACGAGGCGTAGATCAGATGCTTGACCGGGTGGTGGCGGCAGCTTTCGAGGATGTTGAGGAATCCGTTCAAATTGCTGTCGAGGTAGGCGCGGGGGTTCTCCAGGGAGTAACGCACCCCGGCCTGCGCCGCGAGGTTAATCACCACCTCGGGTTGTTCACGGGCAAACAGGGTCTCGATGGCCGAGGCATCGGCCAGGTCAATGGTTGCGAGTTGGAAACCGCCGACCTGTTCCTGCACCCAACGCACGCGATCGTGCTTGAGTTGCGGGTCGTAGTAGTCGTTGAAGTTGTCGAGCCCGACCACCTGATGCCCGTCACGCAACAGCCGCAACACGCAATGGGCACCAATGAATCCGGCGGCTCCGGTCACGAGAATCTTCATGGGCGCGACGCCTCGGGCACGACGTGGCGCAGGCCGATGCCGCTGTAGTGCAGGCCGGCCGCTGCCGCATGTTCGGGGTTGTACAGATTGCGCCCGTCGATGATCACCCGCGAACGCAGTTTGCTTGCCAGCAGGTCGAAGTCGACCACGCGGAAGTTCTTCCATTCGGTGCAGATCACCAGCGCGTCGGCATCTTCCAGGGTGTCGTCGCGGGTGGCGCACAGGTGCAGGTCTTTGCGGTAGCCGTAGAGGCGCCGGCATTCGGACATGGCTTCCGGGTCATAGGCCTGCACGCTGGCGCCTTCGGCCCACAGCGCATCCATCAGGTAACGGCTGGGCGCTTCGCGCATGTCATCGGTGTTGGGCTTGAAGGCCAGGCCCCAGATCGCGATGGATTTGCCGGCCAGCCCTTGGGGGAACTGCGCCTTGAGTTTGCTGAACAGGATTTGGCGCTGGCTGTCGTTGACGTCAGTGACACTGCGCAACAGACGCAGCGGCATGCCGTTGTGTTCGGCGGTGTGCAGCAGGGCGCGCAGGTCCTTGGGGAAGCACGAGCCGCCGAAGCCGCAGCCGGGATAGATGAAGTGGTAGCCGATGCGCGGGTCCGAGCCGATGCCTTTGCGCACCGCTTCGATATCGGCCCCCAAAAGCTCGGTGAGGTTGGCCAGTTCGTTCATGAAGCTGATGCGCGTGGCGAGCATCGCGTTGGCAGCGTACTTGGTCAGTTCGGCGCTGCGGTTGTCCATGAACATGAGCTTTTCATGGTTGCGGCAGAAGGGCGCGTACAACTCGCTCATCTGGTTGCGGGCAGTGTCGTCGCCGGTGCCGATGATGATCCGGTCCGGACGCATGCAATCGGCCAGGGCACTGCCTTCCTTGAGAAATTCCGGGTTGGATACCACCCGCACCTGCAGCGAACCCTTGTCCCGGCGCTGCAGTTCTTGCAGGGCGGTCGCCGCGACCTGGTCCGCGGTGCCGACCGGCACGGTGGACTTGATGATCAGGGTGCGATCGGCCTCCATGAAACTGGCGATCTGCCGCGCTACATTGAGTACATGGCTGAGGTCGGCGGAGCCGTCTTCATCGGCGGGCGTGCCGACGGCAATGAAGATCAACTCGGCGTGTTCGACGGCGTCGCTGGCCTGGGTGGAGAAGAGTAACCGGCCGGCCTTGATGTTTTCTTCCAGTGTACCGGAGAGTCCCGGTTCACTAATTGGTGGAACAGCTTGTTGCAACTGTTTGATCTTGTTCGGATCAATGTCGACACATAAGACGCGATGTCCAACATCCGCCAGTGCCGCGGCTTGTATAAGGCCAACGTAGCCCGTACCAAATACGCTCACGTCCATATTGGCGTGCCTCGTAAGTCGGTGGAAAGATCAGAAATGAGACTGTCAAAAGGGGTATAGCCCAGCCTTGGAAAAACATGTCAGCAAACTGACATGTTAAAGAGCTAATACACCCCCAGTTTTGGGGGGCCATTTGCCATCAAACGCTCGGCCCTGCTGGCTTAGCCGGATTTTTTAGCGATCGCGAAGATTTTCAACAAAGCGATAAACGGTCGTAAGGCTTGAAATACAAGGGCTGTAGGCCGTTTAGTGTGTCAGAAATGAGACGATTATTTTTTGACGCTTTCAGCTGATTTTTTGACGTTTCTTGCACTTTGATGGCTCGATGCTAGTGTCAAAAAATGGCCGACGACCTTCTTGTCATAGTGATAAATAACCGGCGTCAAAATAATGATTCGATACTTCAAAGAAATTCTGATTGCTGTCTATTTGCTCACCTATTACGACTATTACTTTGGTCGTATCAGCGCAATCGGATTAAGTTTCCCACTAGTGTTGTTTGTCGGCATGTTCGTCGTGTTGACAGTTGCGTTATTCATGACGGCCTATATTCGCCAGACTCTGATTCGTCATCTGTTCGCCTTGGCAATGTTTGGCTCTGCGGTGTTCTTTGATGTTTATTCGCGGGTTACCGCCGATTACCTGACCTACAGCAGTTTTGTCTCGCTGGTGTATTCCGGTGGCTTCATCGAAGAGGCGCTGTACCAGTACCGTGGGGCGATCATCAGCGGCGTACTCGGTGGTTTGCTGCTGTTGTTCGGCATTGGCCTCAAGCCGCGCCGGCGTATGCCTGTGCCAGGGGCATTGTTGGTGGCGGCACCGCTGCTGGGTGTGCTGTTGCTCAGTGCCGTGTTGTTCGTGCGCGCCGGGGAGGGCGCGCGGGGCCTGCCAGTAATGTACACGCCGCTGGCCTACCTGAACCTGTTCGCCTATGAATCCCTGCACAACACCGTCGGCCCGCGCGAACCGGTGAGCCTGGCGCGCGTCGATCAGCCGGTGGGTCACGATATTGTGCTGGTCATCGACGAGAGCATTTCCGGCAACTACCTGGACATCAATGCGCCGTTCGGTGTGCACAGCAATCTCAAAGAATCGCGTCCGGGCGTAGAGATTTACAACTATGGCTACGCCGCCTCGATCGCCAATTGCAGCGTCGACACCAACGTCACCCTGCGCTATGGCGGCACCCGCGCCGACTACGTACGGATCAATAGCACACTGCCGTCGATCTGGCAGTACGCGAAAAAGGCCGGCCTGCGCACGGTCTACATCGATGCCCAGCGCACCGGCGGCAATCTACAGAACCTGATGAACGCAACCGAGAAAAAGGACATCGATGAGTTCGTGCAATTCGACCAGACCAGCGTGCGCGAGCGTGACATGGCCGCAGCGGCGAAGTTGATCGAACTGCTCAATGACGACAAGCCGCAACTGGTCGTACTCAACAAGGTCGGGGCGCATTTTCCGGTACACGACAAGTACCCGGACGCGTTCATGGCTTATCGTCCGACATTGCCACGGGGGCAGTTCCTCGAAGTGGCGGACACCGGTGAGCGAGACGGTTTCAACGGTCAGCCGGACGATTGGGTGCTGTACCGCAACGCCTACAAGAACACGCTGTTGTGGAACGTTGGGGAGTTTTTTTCACGGGTATTTGCCCAGGCGAATTTGAACAGTGCCTTGCTGATCTACACCTCGGATCATGGACAGGACCTGCATGAGCGGGGCAACCCCGGATTGAACACCCATTGCGGCGGCGACCCGGTGGAAGAGGAAGGGTTGGTGCCGCTGGTGGTGATTCAGGGCAGCGGATTGAAGACCCTCGATTGGCAGGCTGCACTTGCCGGCAACAAGGACCGCTCAAGCCACTACAACATCTTCCCGACCTTGCTACAGGTGATGGGTTACGACCTGGCAGGGGTGGAGGCGGTGTATGGCAAACCGCTGAGCGTGCCGACGGCGGATGAATTCACGTTCAACTATCGGTTCAATGCGCGGCTGGGGGCCAAGCCTGAATGGAAGTACATTGACTTGAACAGCATCGTGACGCCGTCGCAGGCACCGGCGAGCGTGGCGGTGGGGCAGTGAGATCCTGGTCGTTTGATCCGGCCTCTTCGTCGGAACGCCGCCCGGAGCCTGCTCGCGAAGAACAATGACGCGGTGCTGCTGCCGTCCGCTATCCTAGGCTCACTGCTTTCAACGAGCCTCCCCCCATGCTTGAAGTCCAGGACGTCTTCAAAAGTTACGCAACGCCACAAGGCCCATTGCCGGTGCTGCAAGGCGTCGACCTGAGCCTCAAGCCCGGCAGCAGCCTGGCACTGATGGGTGAGTCGGGCAGTGGCAAGAGTACCTTGCTGCACCTGATCGCCGGGCTGGACAAGGTCGATCGCGGCAGCATCCGCAGCGGCGAACAACGGCTGGAACGGATGAACGAAGGGCAACTGGCGAACTGGCGACGCACGGAAATCGGCCTAGTGTTCCAGCAGTTCAACCTGATCGGCAGTTTGCGGGTGGAGGACAACCTGGCGTTTCAGGCGCGGCTTGCCGGGCGCCATGATCCGCGCTGGCAGGCGCATCTGGTGCAACGCCTGGGGTTGGGGGATCTGCTGCGGCGTTATCCGGAGCAACTCTCCGGAGGCCAGCAGCAACGGGTAGCGCTGGGCCGGGCGTTGGCCTCGCAACCGAAACTGCTGCTGGCCGACGAGCCCACCGGCAGCCTGGATGAGGCCACCAGCGACGAGGTGCTGAAGCTGTTGCTGGAACTGCTCGATGACAGCCCCACGACCCTGTTGATGGTCACCCACAGTCCCAGCGTCGCGGCACGGCTGGCGGAAAAAGTGGTGCTGCACGGTGGTCGCCTGGCCGGTGTGGACGGGCGCTGAGGTGCGCATTTTTCGCGAAACCCTGCGCGCACTGCTCAGTCACTGGCACCAGCACCCGGTGCAGTTTTTCAGCGTGCTGACCGGGCTGTGGCTGGCCACCAGTCTGCTGACTGGCGTGCAGGCGCTGAACAGTCAGGCGCGGGACAGCTATGCCCGGGCCAGTCAACTGATCGGCGGCGAACCCCAGGCCAGCCTCAGTTCCCCCACTTCCGCGACCTTCCCGCAGCAATGGTTTGTCGATCTGCGCCGTGCCGGTTGGCCGGTGTCACCGGTATTGCAGGGGCGGTTGACGCTCAAGGGCCATGAGGATCAGCGTCTGCAACTGATGGGCATTGAGCCGGTGTCGCTGCCGGCGGGTGGCGTCGTGGCCGGGCAGGCGTTGACCATTGAGCAGGTCGTCGAGTTTTTCACGCCACCCGGCAGCACCTGGATTTCGCCGCAGACCCTGCAAACGATGGGGCTGAAGGAGGGCGATCGTCCTTTGGCGGTGAATGGTCAGGCGTTACCGCCGTTGCACATTCAGGCAGACATGGCGCCGGGGGTGTTGTTGGTGGATATCGGTTTTGCCCAGCGGGTACTCGGCTTGCCGGATCAACTGTCGCGCCTGCTGTTGCCCAAGGACTTCAGCGCGACCCTGCCCGATTCATTGAAGGGCCAACTGCAATTCAAGAGCAGCGGTGAAGAAAACAATCTGGTGCGCCTGACCGAAAGCTTTCATCTGAACCTGGATGCCTTGGGGTTTCTGTCCTTCGTGGTCGGCCTGTTCATTGTGCATGCCGCCATCGGGCTGGCGCTGGAACAGCGTCGCGGCTTGCTGCGAACATTGCGCGCCTGTGGCGTCAGTGCGCGGATGTTGATCGCCAGCCTGGCGGTTGAACTGGGTGTGCTGGCCTTGCTTGGGGGCATGGCCGGTGTGGTCAGTGGTTACCTGCTGGCCGGCATGCTGCTGCCTGATGTTGCCGCCAGCCTGCGCGGCTTGTATGGCGCCGAAGTGGCGGGGCGCTTGAGCCTGAGCCCGTGGTGGTGGTTCAGCGGCATCGGCCTGAGCCTGCTCGGCGCGTTGCTCGCCGGCGCCAACAGTCTATGGCGGGCAGCGCGTTTGCCGCTGCTGGCCCTGGCCGATCCGCAGGCCTGGCATCAGGCCCACGCGCGTTGGTTGCGCCGCCAGGGCTGGGTGGCGGCGCTGACCTTGGCGATCGCCTTGCTGGCGTTGCTGCGCGGTGACAGCCTGGCCAGCGGCTTCGTGCTGTTGGCCGCGCTGTTGCTGGGCGCCGCACTGGCATTACCGGTGGTACTCAATGCCGTACTCAACGGGCTGCTCGGTCGCACTCGGTCCGTACTCGGTCAATGGTTCGTCGCCGATTGCCGCCAGCAACTGCCCGCCTTGAGCCTGGCGTTGATGGCGCTGTTGCTGGCACTGGCGGCCAACATCGGCGCCGGCAGCATGACCGCCGGTTTCCGCCAGACCTTCAGCAACTGGCTCGAACAACGGCTGACCGCCGAGCTCTACCTCAATCCGCAAAATCCGGCCCAGGCACTGGAACTGCACACCTGGCTCAAGCAGCAGCCGCAACTCACGGCGGTGTTGCCCAACTGGCAGGTGTCGATCCAGCTGCAAGGCTGGCCCACGGATATTTTTGGCGTCATCGATCACCCGACCTATCGCCAGCACTGGCCGTTGCTCGAAGCCTTGGGCGACTCACCCTGGGAGCGCCTGGCCACGGACGATGCAATGATGCTCAGCGAACAACTGGCCCGGCGCCTGAAAGTGCGGCTGGGTGATCACCTGACGATTGCCACGCCCAATGGCCCATGGTCGCCCCGCATCGTCGGGATCTATGCCGACTATGGCAATCCGAAGGGGCACGTGCTGGTCAACGTCAATCACTTGCTGCGCGGCTGGCCGCAACTGACGCCCAATCGCTTCAACCTGCGCATCGAGCCGGCGTCGATTGCTCCGTTCGTGAAGGCACTGCAAGCGCGTTTCACGCTGGAAGACAGCCGCATTGTCGATCAGGCCCGGCTCAAGGGCTGGTCGACGCAGGTGTTCGAACGCACCTTCGCCGCCACCGCCGCCCTCAACAGCTTGACCCTCTGCGTGGCCGGCGTGGCGCTGTTCATCAGTCTGCTGACCCAAAGCCAGAGCCGCCTCGGACAACTGGCGCCGTTGTGGGCGCTGGGCGTGACGCGTCGGCAACTGATGTTGCTCAACCTCGGCCAGACCTGGTTGCTGGCGGTGTTGACGCTGGTGCTGGCGTTGCCGCTGGGCATCGCCCTGGCCTGGTGCCTGGACACGGTGATCAACGTCCAGGCCTTCGGCTGGCGCTTGCCGTTGCGGGTATTTCCGCTGCAATTGCTGCAGTTGATGGGGCTGGCACTGCTGGCGACCTTGCTGGCTTCGGCGTGGCCGTTGTACTCCTTGTATCGCACCCGGCCGGCGGACCTGCTGAGGACGTTTGCCCATGAGGATTAATTCGCTCATGTTGTTGGCGCTGCTATTGGCGGGCTGCGATCACCCGGCGCCGGCGGAAAAAGGCTTTGCGGGGATGGGCAATCAAGCGGCGGCGTTTACGCCGGTAATGCCCGGTCGAGTGTTCAGCTTCCCGGCGGATCACGGTCCCCACGATGGATTTCGCATCGAATGGTGGTACGTCACCGCCAACCTGAAGGACGGGCAGGGCAACGAGTTCGGCGCGCAATGGACGCTGTTTCGCAGCGCCTTGAAAGTCACGCCCGAAGTGGCGGGCTGGGAAAACCAGACGATCTGGCTCGGTCATGCGGCCGTGACCTCGGCGACGGTGCATCATGCTGCCGAACGCTATGCCCGTGGCGGCGTCGGCCAGGCCGGTGTCAGCCTGGCGCCGTTCAATGCGTGGATCGACGATTGGCGTTTCAGCAGCCAATCGAGCGATGGCGACCCGCTGGCCGACCTGCAACTGAGTGCCCGCGACAAGGCTTTCAGCTATCAACTGCGGCTGACATCGAGCCGGCCGCTGGTGTTGCAAGGGGACAAAGGCTTCAGCCAGAAATCCGAAGAAGGCCAGGCGTCGTATTACTACAGCCAGCCGTTTTTCCAGGCCAGCGGCACGCTGCAGATCGACGGCAAGACGTATCAGGTCAGCGGTCCCGCCTGGCTCGACCGTGAATGGAGCAGCCAGCCTTTGACCGCTAACCAGACCGGTTGGGACTGGCTTTCCCTGCATCTGGACAGTGGCGAACAGGTGATGCTCTATCGCATGCGGCAAAAGGACGGTGAACCTTACCTCACCGGCACGTGGATCGATGCCCAGGGCCAGACGCAGTTGCTGCACGGCCCCGACATTCGCCTCATCCCGCAGGACACCGCCCGCGTGGCCGGGCGCACGATGCCTGTACGCTGGTCGATCCAGATTCCCGGCAAGCAACTGGACATTGTCATCAGCGCTCTCAACCCCAACGCCTGGATGGGCCTGCGCATTCCCTACTGGGAAGGGCCGGTGCAATTGAGCGGCAGCCATGGCGGGCAGGGGTATCTGGAAATGACCGGTTATTGACCCATCTGCGCCAGCGCCGCTCATCTTTCGCTCATGAAGATCTGCTTCGGCAGCTTGAAGTCCCTCAGCTTGAGCAACGCCAGCGGTCCCGCCCCCAGTTCGGTGCGCAGGTTCCAGGTCAGGTAGATGCCATCGGGCG